>NZ_BAABLV010000017.1:0-158578 GCF_039544535.1 Tessaracoccus lubricantis | reverse complement strand
CGACACCGGACTGCCCTGGTTCACCCCACCCACACACATCGACCCCGGCAGAACACCCAAACTCCACCGGCGTTTCCAACTCCGCGCGATCCTCTACGAACACTCGCCGGATCAGCCACCGGGCAGGAACCGGGACGGCAGCCGACGCCGAGCACCCCGCCGACTCAACCTCGGCCGTCGACTACCACGCGGACTCACCGCACCCACAAAGGCACCACCACGCCCAACACCCCAACCCCCACCCCAACAAAGCGAATCCTCACCCGCCTGGCGGTATCAGGAATGAGGAGTGGGGGCTTTCCTTCGTGGGCGCTGGCTCCTTCGTCGCTGGCGCCCCTCAGGAACCGGGTGGGCGCTGGCTGCTCGTTCCCTGAGCCGGGCGCCCCGCGCCCGGTCGAAGGGCGCCAGACGTGACCATGGCCTGACTGTCAGCTCGCCGGTCCTTCGACCGCTCGTAGGACTCGCGGCTCAGGAAACGGGCGCTGGACTCGCGGCTCAGGAACCGAGGACGTCGGCGAGGACGAAGGCGCTCGCGGCCGCCCAGGCTTGGGGGCGGCAGCTGGCGGGGTACGGCATGGGTGTGGCGGCCTCGTCGGCGCTCCAGCCGCCGAAGAGCTCAGGAAGTCGGAAGTCGAAGCCTTCGGCGGCCCGGAGCAGGTGGCGGGCGATCCTCTGGGCCTCGGCGCGGAAGCCGGCCCGGGCCATGCCGTCGATGATCCAGGCCGTGTCGTGCGTCCACACGGAGCCCACGTGGTAGCGCATGGGCCAGTAGGCGCCATTGGTGGTCGACATGGTGCGGATGCCGTAGCCACTGTCCATCGACGGGGAGGTGAGGCGCTCCACCACCAGCCGCTCCTCGTCGTGGTTGAGCACGCCGAGGCCCAGCAGGTGGCCCATGTTGGAGGCGACACCGTCGACGGGGCGCTTGTGGCGGTCGAGCGCAATCGCCGGGTATGGCCCGTCGTCGTCCTCCACCCAGAAGTGGCTGCGGATGCGGGCGGCCATGTCGTCGGCGTAGCGGCGCCACTCCTGCGCCGAGGCGATCTCCTCCTCGGAGCGGCCGAACTCCTCCAGGATGCGTGCGCCGGCACGGGCGGCGGCCGCAGCGTAGCCCTGCACCTCAAGGAGCACGATGGGCCCCTCGGCGATGGAACCGTCGGCGTTGCGAATGGAGTCGCCGGAATCCTTCCAGCCTTGGTTGGCCAAGCCGTGGCCGCTCTCGTCGAAGTACTCCAGGAAACCGTCGCCGTCGGGGTCGGCGTGGTTGCGGATCCAGCCGAGCGCGGCGATGACGTTGTCGAGCAGGTCGGCGACATCTGCGGCCCGGCCCAGGTCCATGAGGCGACCGGCCAGCATCAGCCACAGCGGCGTCGCGTCGATCGTGCCGTAGTACTCGGGCGGCAGGACGGTGCTGTCGTCGTGCAGGTCGAGCGCCACGCGGCGTACCTCGTGGAGGATCTTGCCGGGCTGCTCCGCCGTCGACACGACGGAGTCGCGGCCCTGCCGGGCAGCGAGGGTGCGCAGCGTCGCGAGGGCGAGGTCAGGGGCGACGCGCGCGGCCATGGTGGCGGCGATGAGGGAGTCGCGGCCGAAGAGGGTGAAGAACCACGGGGCGCCGGCGGCGAGGAAGTAGCGGGTCGGGTCGCTGCGCTCGGCGAGGGTGAGGGCCTGGAGGTCGGCTGCCGAAGCGTGGAGGAGCCTGTTGAGCGCGGCGTCGCTGGTGGTGGGGAGGGTGAAGGTGGAGTCGGCGGCGATGAACTTGGCGTCGGTGTCGGTGAGGGTGAGCGCCCAGGTGAAGTCGGCTGACTGGCCCGGGTCGACCGTGGTTGCCCAGTGGAGGGTGAGGCGGTCCGGATGCTTGGGGGTTTCGACACCGCTCGCAGGGCTCGCGGGCTCAACCAGCGTGCCGGGCTCAACCAGCGCGCGGGGCTCAACCAGCGTGCCGGGCTCAACCAGCGCGCGGGGCTCAACCAGCGTCGCGGTGGTGTTGGCGTCACGCCAGTGCCACGTCCAGCCGTCGTCGGACTCCACAGGCGGCTCCGCCGACGCCGTCCGCGCCGCGCCCACCTTGATCGACTCCATCGGCGTGGCGTCCAACTCCAAGGTCACGGTCAGCGAGACCTCCTGCGGCGACTCCGCCGCCGACGACACCTCCACCCTCTCCCGAACCCCCTGGCCGGTCACCTCCCGGTGCCGGGTGAGGGTGAGCACCGGGTCGGCGCCCTCCGACGGGGTGCGCAGCACGGCGGTGAATCTGCCGCGGCAACCCTCGACGGCGTGGCCGATGGGTTCGACCTCGTGCGAGGCCACCACCAGCCGCACGCCAGCGACGACCCTGTCGTCGCCACAGTAGATTCCCTCAGCCCCCTCCCCGGTGAGGTCGCCGTCGGTGCGCGACCACCACTGGACAGGGGCCTTCAGGATGCAAACGAGCCTGTGAAGGAAGGGTTGCTTCATGGCCGTCCTCATCTCTTTTGGGTTACCGATCTGGAAAATCCTTGACACCCGCGAAGAACTGTGACCACCATTGAACAAGGGTTTATCGATAAAATCAATAGAACCTTCAACTACTGCACGAGGAGGTGTGATGAAGAAGCCGACTCTCGACACCCTGGCCGCCCAAGTGGGCGTGTCACGGCAGACCATCTCCAACGTGCTCAACAAGCCGGAGAAGGTGTCCCCGCAGACCCGCCAGCGCGTCCTGGCGGCGATCGAGGCCGCCGGCTACCGACCCTCCAACGCCGCCCGCGCGCTGCGCACCCAACGCACCCACACCCTCGCCATGCGCCTCAGCAACGCCGGCGACGGCATCAACGGGGCCGTCATGGACGGCTTCCTCCACGCCCTGGTCACGGCCGCCGGCCTCCGGGGCTACCGCATCACCCTGTTCACCGCCGCCGACGACTCCGCCGAACTCGACATCATCCGCGAGTTCCGCGACTCGAAGGCCATCGACGGCGTCATCCTCACCGACACCCACGCCGGTGACCAGCGCCCCAACGCCATCCACGACCTGCGCCTCCCCGTCGTCGCCTTCGGGCGCCCATGGGACCGCGAGGGCGAGCACGACTGGGTCGACGTCGACGGCGCCGCGGGCGTCGCCCAAGCCACCCGCCGCCTCCTCGACGACGGCCACACCCCCGTCGGGTTCATCGGCTGGCCCGACGACACCGGCGTCGGCGCAGACCGCTACGCCGGCTGGGCGCGAGCCACCGGCTACTCCGCCGACCAGCAGCGGCGCTACAGCACCCGCCAACTCGACTCCCCCGTCGCCGGCGGCGAGGCCATGGCCAAGCTGCTCGACGAGGGGGTCACCGCCGTCGTGTGCGCGTCGGACTCGCTGGCGATCGGCGCGTTCGGACGCCTCCGCGACAAGGGCGTGGCCGGGCACGTCGTCGGCTTCGACGACACCCCCGTCGCCCGGATGATCGGCCTCAGCTCACTGCGGCAACCCGTGCACGAGGTGGCCAAGCACGTCGTCGAGACGCTGCTGGGCCGCATCTCCGACCCAGAAGGCGAACCCCGTCACATCCTCCTTCCCCCCACCCTCCAGGCACGCACCGTCGCGTCCACCTCCTGAAAGGAACACCCATGTCCAAGCGAATCTTCACCATGGGAGCCACCCTCGCCGCAGCCGCCCTGGCGCTCAGCGCCTGCGGCGGTGGCGGGTTCGAGGAGCCCGCCGCCACTGACGGCGCCACCGGGGGCGCCACCGGAGGTGCCACCGGCACCGACGGCGGCGAATCCCCGGCCGCCAACACCAACCAGATCTCGGTGCTCATCGGTTCCTCCGGCGACGCGGAGACCAAGGCGGTGCAGGACGCCGTCGCCGCATGGTCGGGCGAGAGCGGCGTGCCGGCCGAGGTCATCGTCGCCTCCGATCTCCCCCAGCAGGCCTCGCAGGGCTTCGCCGCCGGCACCCCCGCCGACGTGCTCTACGTCTCCACCGACGCGTTCTCGGGCTGGGCGCAGAACGGGTCGCTGCTGGCCTACGGCGACGAACTGGCCAACAAGGACGACTTCTACGAGGGCCTCCGCGACGCCTTCACCTTCGAGGACCAGTTCTACTGCGCCCCGAAGGACTTCTCCACGCTCGCGCTGGTCATCAACAACAAGCTGTGGACCGACGCCGGGCTCACCGACGACGACATCCCCACCACGTGGGACGAGCTGGCCGAAGTCGCCAAGACGCTGACCACCGACGGCAGGGTGGGCCTGGTGTTCGGGCCCGAGATCCAGCGCGTCGGCGTGTTCATGGCCCAGGCCGGCGGCGGGCTCGTCACCGACGGCGCCGCCACCGCCAACACCGAGGAGAACATCGAGGCCCTCAACTACGTCAAGGAACAGATGAACGCCGGCACCTTCGCGTTCTCGTCCGACATCGGCGCAGGCTGGGGCGGCGAGGCGTTCGGCAAGGAGATGGCCGCCATGACCATCGAGGGCAACTGGATCACCGGCGCCATGCAGAACGACTTCCCCAACGTCGACTTCCGCGTCGTCGAGCTCCCCGAGGGCGAGGAGAAGGGCACGCTGCAGTACACCAACTGCTGGGGCATCGCTGCCGACGGCGACAACATCGAGGGCGCCAAGTCGCTCGTCGAGTACCTCACCACCAAGGAACAGCAGCTCGCGTTCTCCGCGGCGTTCGGCCCCATGCCGTCGATCGAGTCGGCCCGCGAGGACTGGATCTCGGCCAACCCGGAGCTCGAGGCCTTCGTGGTGGGCGCTGACTACGCGCAGAACCTGCCGTCGATGCCCGGCGCCGCAGACGTGATCGCCGAGTTCAACTCGCAGCTCACCCAGCTGAAGTCGAACGACCCCAAGGCGATGCTCGACTCCATCCAGCCGCTCCTCGAGCCGGTCGTCGCCGGCTGACGTTGGAGCCCCCGTCATGGCTAGCGCCACCCGACGCCGGTCAGGCCCTGGTATCAACAACCAGCGCCTGGCCGGGTGGGCGTTCGTCACCCCCACCGTCGTCGTCCTCGGGGTGTTCCTGTTCATCCCGGTGGTGATGGCGTTGTGGGTGAGCATGTCCGACTGGAGCGGCCGGTTGTCGCCGTTCGGTTCGACGGTGAACTTCGTGGGCGGGCAGAACTACGCCGACGTGCTCGGCGGCAAGGGCCTGCCCGGCCGCGACTTCGGCACCGCCATGCGCAACAACGTGTTCTACGTGCTGCTGGTGGTGCCGCTGCAGACGGTGCTGTCGCTGTTCCTGGCCGTGATGGTCACCCGCAAGGCCATCCGCGGCAAGAGCTTCTTCCGCACCGCTTTCTACTTCCCGTCGGTGACCTCGTCGGTGGCCATCACGGTGCTGTGGCTGTTCCTGTTCAACATCTCCGGCGTCGTCAACAAGGTGCTGTCGTGGCTGTCGATCGAGGGGCCCAACTGGTTCGCCGACCCCCGCGGCGTCCTGCACATCATCCTCGGCGCGGTGGGGGTCCAGCCGTCGCCGGCCTGGCAGCAGCCCATCCTGTTCGGCATCTCCGGCTGGGACTGGGTGGCCGGGCCGTCGGTGGCGATGTCGGCGTTCATCCTCATGGCCGTGTTCACCACCTCGGGCACGTTCATGCTGCTGTTCATCGCCGCGCTCCAGAACATCGGCGACGAGACCAACGAGGCCGCCATGGTCGACGGCGCGACGGCGTGGCAACGGTTCTGGCACATCACGCTGCCGATGCTGAAGCCCACGCTGTTCACCGTGATCACGCTCGGCCTCATCGGCACCTGGCAGGTGTTCGACCAGATCTACACCGGCACGCAGGGCGGCCCCGCGAAGACGACGATGACGCCCGCCTACCTCAGCTACACGTCGGCGTTCCAGGACCAGGCGTGGGGTCGCGGCGCAGCGATCGCGTTCATCCTGTTCGCCATCGTCGTGATCATGACCGTGCTGCAACGGCTGATCCTCGGCGACGCCGACTACACCAAGCCCACCCGGGCCCAACGTCGCGCAGACCGGGCCGCAGCCATCGCCGCCGAGCGCCAGGTGAAGAAGGAGGGGGTCGTATGAGCACGTCCACCGCCGCGGTTGCCTCCGCGGAACGCACGCGTGGGACGGTGGAGCGCAAGCGCGAGATGTCGCCGCTGGCGTTCATCGCCACCATCGTCGGCTACGCCGTCCTCATCGGCATGGCATTCGGCTACATCTTCCCGTTCGTGGTCCAGGTGGCCACGTCGTTCAAGACCGACGGCGACGCGGCGGGCAACCCCATGTCGCTGATCGCCAACCCGTTCACGACGGCGGCCTACACCCGGCTGTTCGCCTTCTCCGACTTCCCCACCTGGGGTTTCAACTCGTTCCTCGTGACGTTCTTCGTGACGATCGGGCGCGTGTTCTTCAACTCGCTGGCCGGCTACGCGCTGGCCCGGCTCCGGTTCCCCGGGCGCCGGGTGATCTTCGCGCTGCTGATCGCCGTCATGGCGGTGCCCGCCGTCGTGCTGCTGATCCCGAAGTTCCTGGTGATCAAGCAACTCGGCATCTACGACAGCTACCCCGGCATGGTGCTGCCGCTGCTGGTGGACGCCGCCGGCGTGTTCATCATGAAAAACTTCTTCGAGTCGATCCCGGTGTCGGTGGAGGAACAGTCACGCATCGACGGCGCCAACACGTTCCAGACGTTCTGGCACGTGGTTCTGCCGATGGCCCGGCCTGCGTTGATGACGATCATCATCCTGAGCTTCCAGGGCTCGTGGAACGAGCTGACGCACTTCATCATCTCGACGCAGGACCCGGAGCTCACGACCCTGACCAAGGGCGTGGCGCAGCTGGCGTCCGGCCAGTTGAGCCAGGGCACGCAGTACCCGCTGAAGCTGGCGGCAGCTGCGCTGATGACGGTGCCCGTGGCAGTGGTGTTCTTCATCTTCCAACGCCAGATCATGAACGCCAGCGCGGGCGCGGTGAAGGAGTAGGTCGTCGTCCCCTGATCCCCGTCGGGCCGCGCCCCCAAGCGCCCGGCGGACCACCAGCCGCCGGGTGCTTCCCCTGAGCACCCGGCGGCCCTTTTCGTCGGCGGGTGGGCCGAGTCTGGACTTGGGCTCCCTGTATGGGTGTTGTCGGAGCCGCGGACCGCGCGGCTCACCCGTTGGACGCTGCGCCGCCGGATGCTCTGGGCAGGCAGCAAACGCGGCAGCACCGCTCGACCCGCCGTCGGCAGGCGAGCCCAGGCCCTCGCCGCTCGTAGGACCTGGGGGCAAGGGCGCTCGAACAGCGGACACCCAGCCGGAGGGACACCTGCCCGGACAAGCTGCGGGATTCCTCGGCGCCCATGCCGACAAATCCCGAAGTCAAGCGTGAGCTCCGGTCAAGGTTCGGGATTCTTCGGCGTGGACGCCGAAGAATCCCGCAGCGTGACCGCAAGTCGCCGAGCCGGCCCCACCAGGCGCTCACCTGCTGCGGTAGCTGCCTCACCCGGCGCCACCATCCGTCACCCAGACTCGGCCACGCCCACCCACGCCGACGGCGAGCTCTCGCGGCGCTGCCACGTGGGCGACCCTGTCAGCCCACCGGTCCTTCGACCGCTCGTAGAACTCGCGGCTCAGGAAACGACGACGCAACCCACCGCTCCTTCGACCGCTCGTAGAACTCGCAGCTCAGGAAACAACGACGCAACCCACCGTCCCTGTCAGCCCACCGGTCCTTCGACCGCTCGTAGAACTCGCGGCTCAGGAAACAACGACGCAACCCACCGGTCCTTCGACCGCTCGTAGAACTCGCGGCTCAGGAAACGACGACGCAACCCACCGGTCCTTCGACCACTCGCAGAACACGCTGCCCAGGAAGCAGCCCCTCCCCCTCTTGATTAGTTTAACTTTCAACTGTAAGCTGGGAGCATGACTCTCGCACCCGAAACCCACATGGGCCGCCTCGAACTGCGCGTGCGCGACATGGAATCGCAACTCGCCTACTACACCGACGGCGTCGGCCTCGTGCCGCTGTCCGACGAGCCCGGTGCAGTGACACTGGGCCTGGGTCAGACCCCCATCGTCCGCCTCACCGAATCCAAGGACCTGCGGTCCGCGCCCCGGAGCGCGGCGGGCCTGTTCCACACGGCCGTCGTGTTCGACGAGCTGCCGGACCTGGCCAACACGCTGGTGTCGATGTACACCAAGTTCCCCGAGACCTACGCGGGCACGGGTGACCACCTGGTGTCGCAGGCGTTCTACTTCACCGACCCCGAGGGCAACGGCGTGGAGCTCTACCACGACCGCCCCCGCAGCGAGTGGACCTGGCAGGGCGATCAGGTGCAGATGGCAACCCTCTACATCGACCCGGAGCAGTTCGTCCGCAAGCACCTCACCGACAAGCCCACCTCGCAGGCGGGCTCGCTGGGGCACGTGCACCTGCAGGTGGGCGACATCGCCTCGGCCCAGAAGTTCTACGTGGACGCGCTGGGCTTCGACCAGACCTTCCTCATGAACGGGCAGGCGCTGTTCGTCTCCGCCGGCGGCTACCACCACCACATGGCCATGAACGTGTGGAACTCCGCCGGCGCCGGCCCGCGCACCAAGACGCTGGGCATGGGCGTGGTCGACATCCTCGTGCCCACGGTCGACGAGGTGGCCAAGGCCGAGGAACGCCTCCGGTTCGCGGGCTTCACCCCGACCCACGACGGCCGCACGCTCACGGTGCTCGATCCATGGCGCAACGAGATCCGGCTCACGGCCGACACGCAGTAGCCGCGGAATATATCTCTACCGCTGAGGGCCCTCGATGTGGATTATCCACATCGAGGGCTCTGTTTGCGTAGCGATAAATTTCACCCCGGCGGACCTGAGGCAGGCAACAATGGGAGATCCCCTCGAAAGGACCGCCCATGACCGAGCTCTGGAGCCAGGACCCGCGCCACGCGCTTCGCGTGACGCCCGATTTCGACCTCGCCGCGTTCGACCGCAACTCCGCCCCCGGCTGGGCAGGCTCGAAGGCCGACGCCGAGCGGTACATCAAGGACCACGAGAAGCTGCTCGACGAACTGCAGGAGCGCCTGTTCGCACATGGCCGCAGCGGCGGCACGAAGAAGGTCCTCGTGATCGTCCAGGGCCTCGACACCGCCGGCAAGGGCGGCATCGCCCGCCACGTCTTCGGGCTGTTCGACCCGCAGGGCATCCGCCTCACCAGCTTCGGCGCCCCCACCGAGGAGGAACGCGCCCACCACTACCTCTGGCGGATCGAGAAGGCACTCCCCCGGCCCGGGCTGATCGGGCTGTTCGACCGGTCCCACTACGAGGACGTCCTGGTGGTGCGCGTCGACGAGCTGGTCGAGGAGGACGTGTGGCGGAAGCGCTACGACGAGATCAACGAGTGGGAACGGGGTCTGGTCGACGACGACTTCGTGGTGCTGAAGTTCGCGATGATGGTCTCGAAGGACGAGCAGGCCAAGCGGCTCATGGAGCGCCTTGACCGCCCCGACAAGCGCTGGAAGTACAACCCGGGCGACCTCGACACTCGCGACAAGTGGGACGAGTTCCAGGCCGCCTATTCCGACGTGTTCCGGCTCACCAGCACCGATCACGCGCCGTGGATGGTGCTGCCGGCCGACAAGAAGTGGTACGCCCGCCTGGCGGTGACGGAGGTGCTGCTGCGCACGCTGATCGACCTCGACCTCAGCTGGCCCGAGCCAGAGGAGGAGTGGACGCCGGAGGCCGAGCGGGAGCGGCTCGCCAGGTCCATGTCGCCCGAGGCGCTGGCCGAGGACTACGCCGACACCGAGGAGACGGTGCTCGACGCCATCGACAACAGCCTCGAGGTCTCCGAGGAGGCCGCCCTCATCCGCACGCAGGGCGAGCCGAAGGACGTGCAGGACGCCGCCGTCGACTCACTGGAGGCGAAGCGCGCGGTGCTGCTGGCCGACCTGCAGGCCACCATGACCCACAAGCGTCGACTGCTCGACCAACGCGGCTCGTGAGCGGGGCGCCCTCCTCGGGCGAACTGGCTCGGGGAACCGGGGATGCTTGGCGCCCTTCGACCTGTCGCGGCCCTCGTTCCTCGGGCGCGACAGGCTCAGGGGACGTCGGGCGCGGCTAGACGAGTTCGGCGGGGCGTTCGACGGCGGCGCGCTCGCCGTCGGGCAGCTTGAGCACCAGAAGCTTCAGCGCCTCGACCCTCACGGAGCTCTCCACGCCGTCCAGCGCGCGCCACATGTCTGCGGCGATCACCTGCGCCTGGCTGCCGCGCGGCGTGTAGCGCCACGCGCGGGCTGACCAGCTCGCGGTCCACGAGGTCCTTCTTCGCCAAGCGGTCCAGCACGGTCATCACCGTGGTGTAGGCGAGCTCGCGTTCCTCCGTGAGCTTGGCATGCACGTCAGACACGCTCATGGGCGCGTCGGCAGCCCACAGCAGCTCCATCACGCGCTGCTCGAGTTCACCCCTGGACGACATGGGGCAAGCATAGGCGCAACTCATCGCACTTTTAGCGACAGGTTGTCCAAATATGACGAAAAGTAGTAGCGTGCGAGCATGGATCCAGTGATTCTCGCTCGGTGGCAATTCGGAATCACCACCGTCTACCACTACCTCTTCGTCCCCATCACGATCGCCATGTCGATGCTGGTCGCGGTCATGCAGACCTTCTGGGTGCGCACCGGCAAGGACGCCTACCTGCGCCTCACCAAGTTCTTCGGCAAGCTCTTCCTGATCAACTTCGCCCTCGGTGTCGTGACCGGCATCGTGCAGGAGTTCCAGTTCGGCATGAACTGGTCCGAGTACTCCCGCTTCGTCGGCGACGTCTTCGGCGCCCCGCTCGCGCTGGAGGCGCTGCTCGCGTTCTTCCTCGAGTCGACGTTCCTCGGCCTGTGGATCTTCGGCTGGGACAAGCTGCCCAAGTGGCTGCACCTCCTGTCGATCTACATGGCCGCCATCGGCACCATGCTGTCGGCCGTGTTCATCCTGGCGGCGAACTCCTGGATGCAGCACCCCGTCGGCACCACCTTCAACAATGGCCGCGCCGAACTCGACGGCGTCGAGGGCTTCCTCGAGGTGCTGAGCAACCCGGTCTTCCTCGTCACGTTCCCGCACGTGATCCTCGGCGCCTACATGGTGGCCGGCGGCCTGCTGGCCGCGATCGGCGGCTGGCACCTGGCCAAGATCCGCCGCGACGGCGAGGCCAGGGAAGGCGACACGCAGCCCTACCGGTTCGCCACGAAGTTCGGCGCCTGGGTGCTGCTGGTCGCCTCCGTCGGCGTGATCATCTCCGGCGACCTCCAGTCGAAGATCATGACCGAGGTCCAGCCCATGAAGATGGCCGCCGCCGAGGGCCTGTTCAACACCACCGAGGACGCGCCGTTCTCCATCATCACGATCGGCAACCTCGAGGGCACCGAGGAGGTCTTCGCCGTCAAGGTGCCGGGCCTGCTGTCGTTGCTGTCGGGCCACGACGAGGTCAAGGGCATCAACGACCTGCGCGCCGAGTACCAGGAGAAGGGCTTCCAGCGCTTCGACGAGACCAAGACCCTGCTGCAGCAGGAGTACGCCGCCGAACTGAAGGCCAACTACGACGTGGACCCGATGCCGAACGTGCCCATCTCCTACTGGACGTTCCGCCTGATGATCGGCCTGGGCTTCATCGGCATCGCCATCGCCGCGTTCACGCTGTGGACGGTGCGCAAGGACCGGCTGCCCAAGCCCGGCAGGCTCTGGACGGGCCTGATGTTCGCGATGCCGCTGCTGCCGTTGTTCGCCAACTCGTTCGGCTGGATCTTCACCGAGATGGGCCGCCAGCCGTGGATCGTGGCGGGCGTGCTGCCCACGCAGGCGGCCGTGTCCCCGTCGGTGACCGCGGGCGAGATGCTGTTCTCGCTGATCGTGTTCACCCTCCTCTACGGCGGCCTGGCCGTCCTCGAGGTCTGGCTGTTCCTCAAGTACGCACGGGCCGGCCTCCCAGAGGTGGCCCCCGTCGAGGTGCAGACCGATTCCGACGCCCCGATGAGCTTCGCTTACTGACAGGTTGAGACATGTTGAATCTGCTTGAAACCACTGTTCAGACCCCAGTGCTCGTCGCGGTCTGGTTCGCGCTGGTCGCCGTCTTGTGGGTCGGCTTCTTCTTCCTCGAGGGCTTCGACTTCGGCGTGGCCATGCTCATCCCCGTCTTCGGCAAGACCGAGAAGGAGAAGCGGGTCGTCGTCAACACCATCGGCCCCCTGTGGGACGGCAACGAGGTGTGGCTGCTGACCGCCGGCGGCGCGATGTTCGCCGCCTTCCCCGGCTGGTACGCGACGACGTTCTCGGCGCTGTACCTGCCCCTCCTGCTGGTGCTGGTCGGGCTGATCCTGCGTGGCGTGGCGTTCGAGTACCGCTCGAAGCACCACGACTCCAAGTACCGCGCCATGCTCGACTGGTTCGCCACGGCCGGCTCCTTCGTCACCACCCTGGTGCTGGGTGTCGGCTTCGCCAACTTCGTCGTCGGGCTGCCGCAGGCCACCGTCGACACCCCGGCCGGGCCGGCCCCGCTGTTCGACGGCACCTTCCTGGGGCTGTTCGGGCCGTTCGCGCTGCTGGGCGGCGTGATGCTGGTGGTGCTGTTCCTGGTGCACGGCTCGATGTTCCTGGCGCTCAAGACCAGCGGCATCATCCACGACCGGGCCAAGGCGTTCGCGTCGAAGTTCGGCTGGCTCGCGGCCGGGCTGGTGGCCCTGTTCGTGCTCGGCCAGAACATCTTCTGGCCGGCCAGTTCGGAGTTCGGCGACTTCTCGGTCTACGCGTGGGCGGCCGGCATCGTCGCGATCGTGGCGATCGTCGCCGGCACCGTGCTGATCGCCAAGGGACGCGATGGCTGGAGCTTCGTGGCCACCGGTGTCACCGTCGTGGCCCTGTTCACCGGCATCTTCCTGAAGATGTACGGCAACCTGGGCTTCGCGCAGAACGAGACGCTGCCCATCGCCGAGCGGCTCACGATGCTCTCGGCGGCGTCGTCGCCCACCACGCTCACGATCATGACGTGGGCCGCGGTGATCTTCGTGCCCGTGGTGATCGGGTACCAGAGCTGGAGCTACTACGTGTTCCGCAAGCGGATCTCCACGAAGAACATCCCGGACGAGGTCCACGTCGCGGCCTGACGTACCGTGGCCTTGGGGAAACGTCCCGATCCGCCCACATCCGGGGGGATCGGGACGTTTCTTCAAGGCGGGATTCTGTTAAGGAGGAGTGAGTGGCCGGGCCGATCCATCCCAGACTGCTGAAGCGGGCCGAGGCGACCCGTCGTTTCCTGGTGGCGACGGTGCTCGTCGGCATCGCGACGGCCGGGCTCCTGATCGCCCAGGCATGGCTGATCGCCGACTGGGTCACCGCCGCCTTCGACCTCGGCGGGTTCCCGACGGGGTGGCAGGCCGCGCTGGCCCTGCTCGCGCTGGTGTTCGTGGGGCGCGGGGCGCTGGCCTGGCTGAACTCGTGGCTGGCGCACCGGAGCGCGGCGTCGGTGAAGTCGACGCTGCGCCGCGACGTGCTGGCGGCCCGGCTCGCCACCCCGGTGTCGGCGACATCGTCGGCATCGCTGATGCGCACGGTCACGCAGGGGCTCGACGCGCTGGACGGCTACTTCGCCAAGTACCTCCCCCAGCTGGGGTTGGCGGCGACCGTGCCGCTGCTGGTGGGTGGGGTGATCCTGCTGACCGACTGGCAGTCGGCCCTGATCATCGCCTTCACGCTGCCGCTCATCCCGGTGTTCATGGCGTTGATCGGCTGGACCACCGAGAAGGCCACCCGCCACTCCTACTCGCTGGCCGACCGGCTGGCCAACCACTTCGGCGACCTCATCGCCGGCCTGCCCACGCTCCAGGCGTTCGCGCGGGCCCGGGCTCAGCGCCGCGGCGTCGACCTCACCGAGGAGCAGTACCGCGGCGCCACGATGAAGGTGCTGTACATCTCGTTCCTGTCGGCGTTCGCGCTGGAGCTGCTGGCGTCGCTGTCGGTGGCCATCGTGGCGGTGACGGTGGGCTTCCGCCTGGTCTACGGGCACGTCGACTTCACCACCGCCCTGTTCGTGCTGATCCTCGCGCCCGAGGCGTTCCTGCCGGTGCGGCAGGTGGGCGTCCACTTCCACGACTCGGCCGACGGGATCGCCGCCGCCGACGCCGCGTTCGAGGTCATCGACGAGGCTCGGGCACACTCGGGCACGCTCCCGGCGCCCGACGGGGCGCTTGCCCTCGAGGACGTGTCGTTCACGTATGCCGGCAGCGCCGAGCCCGCCGTCGACGGCTTGAGCCTGCGAGTGGAGCCGGGCGAGGTGGTGGCCCTGAGCGGGTCGTCGGGCGGCGGGAAGTCGACTGCGTTGGCGCTGGCGATGGGCTTCCTGGCCCCGGATTCGGGGCGCGTGACGGTGGGCGGGGTGTCGCTGGCCGACGTCGACCTGGCGTCCTGGCGCGCCGAGGTGGCCTGGGTGGCGCAGGAGCCGGGGTTGCTCAACGGCACCGTCGGCGACAACGTCGCGCTCGGTCATCCGTCGGCCACGCCCGACGACGTGGCGCGGGCACTCGCGGACGCCGGGGCCGAGTTCGGCGCCGGCAAGCACGTCGGCGACGACGGCGAGGGGCTGTCGGCCGGCGAGCGCCGCCGCGTGGCGCTGGCGCGGGCGCTGGTGCGGATCCGGATGGGCGGCGCCCGGCTGCTGGTGCTGGACGAGCCGACGGCGGGGCTGGACGCCGACACGGAGGCCCGGGTCATCGAGGCCGTGCGGGCCACGGGCGCGGGCGCGCTGATCGTGAGCCACCGGCCCGCCGTGCTGGCCGCGGCCGACCGGGTCGTGGAGGTGGCGACATGCGCTGGCTGAACCAGACGCGGCCCGTCGTCGCCCTGGCGCGGGACCTGATGGACGAGGTGCCGAAGGGTCGCCGCCGGTTCCTGCTCGCGGTGCTGCTGGCGATGCTGGCGTCGTCCTCGTCGGTGGCGCTGCTGGGCGTGTCGGCGTGGCTGTTGTCGTTCGCCGCGATGGCACCGCCGGTGCTGTACCTCCAGCCGGCCGCCGTCGGGGTGCGGGCCTTCGCGATCTCGCGCGGCGTGTTCCGCTACGTCGAGCGCATCGTCGGCCACGACCTCGCACTGCGCATGCAGACCGCCCTGCGCGTGCGCGTCTACGAGCGGCTGGCCGCCACCACCCTCATCGGGCGGCGCCGCGGCGACCTGCTGACGCGCGTCGTCGCAGACGTCACCGCCATCCAGGACCTGGTGGTGCGCGTGGTGATCCCGTTCGTGTCGGCCGCGGTGGTCGTCGTGGGCACAACCGCGATGTTCGCCGTGTTCAACTGGCCCACCGCGCTGGCCCTCCTCGTCACGGCGCTGCTGGCCGGCGTGGTGCTGCCGTGGTGGACGCAGCGGGCCAGCCTCGCCGTCGACCTCGCCGCCGGACCCGCCCGGGGTCGACTGGCCGACGGCGTCCGCGAGGTGGCGCGCACGTCCACCGACCTCGTCGCCTACGGCGCGGACGGCGCTGCACTCGAGCGGCTACTCGAGGTCGACGACGAGCTGCGCCGCCTGGAGGCCCGCGGCGCCTGGATCCGGGGCATCGCGACGGGCGGGCAGCTGGTGGCGGCCGGAGTCGCCGTGGGCGCCGCGCTGTTCTTCGGCACGCAGGCGCTGGCCGCGGGGAGCCTCGACCCCCGGATGCTGGCCGTGCTGACGCTGACGCCGCTCGCCCTGCACGAGGTGCTCGGCACGTTCGCGCAGGCCGCGCAGACCCACACGCGGGCGCGCTCAGCGCTGGGCCGGGTGGCGGAGGTGCTGGAGGCCGAACCCGTCGGCACCGGCGACGTGGTGCCCGGCGAGGGCGCGCCGGGGCTCGAGCTGGAGGCCGCCACCTTGGGCTGGCCGCTGCCCGACGGTGGGGTCGCCGTCGTGCAGGAGGGCGTGTCCCTGGCCGTGGCGCCGGGCGAACGGGTGGCGCTGGTGGGGCCCTCGGGCGTCGGCAAGACGACGCTGGCCGCCACCGCGATGGGGCTCATCGCCCCGCTCGCGGGCCGGGTGTCGCGGGGCGGGCACGTCGGCTACTTGGAGCAGGACGCCCACATCTTCGCCACGACCGTTGCCGAGAACGTCAGGATCGGCGACAAGGACGCCACCGACGAGGCCGTCGTCGAGGCGCTGGCCAGGGCCGGGCTGCCGATGGACCCGCAGCGACGGATCGGCGAATCGGGCACGACGCTGAGCGGCGGCGAGCGTCGCCGGCTGGCGCTGGCCCGGCTGCTGGTGGGCCGGCGCGACCTCATCATCCTCGACGAACCCACCGAACACCTCGACAGGGAGACGGCAGATGCGCTGATGGCCGACGTCTGGCGCGCTTTCGCCGAGCACCCGGTGCTGGTGATCACGCACGACCCGGACGTCATGGCCCAGTGCACCCGGGTGGTGCGGATGGACCCGGCCGCCGTCAGCGACGCTCCTCGGTGACCTGCAGTGCCAGCTGACGGGCGGCCTCACGCGCGACGCCCACCGGGTCACGGAGCGCCCGCTCCCCCGCGAAGTCCCAGAGGGCGACGGCGGGCCCACCGAAGTCGGCGTCCCTGCGCCCGGCGATGAGCGCGACGGGCAGGTCCCGCCCACGCGACTGCGCCACCTCCACCGCCAACTGCCGCACCACGTCGACCGCCTTGCCGCTGAAGCTCTGGGCGTCGAAGGAGCCCTCGCCGGTGATGACGAGGTCGGCGTCCTCCATGGCCTCGCGCAGGCCGATGACGTCGGCCACCACCCGGGCGCCGGAGGTCGTGGTCGCGCCCCAGAGTTGCAGCGCGAACCCGGCCCCGCCCGCGGCGCCGGCGCCGGGTGCGTTCGGGTCGCCGCCGACGAGGGCGGCCCAGCGGGCGAGGTTCTGATCCATCTCCGCCACCAATGAGGCGCCGCCCTTCTGCGGGCCGAACACCGCGGCCGCCCCGAAGGGGCCGAGCAGCGGGTTGGTGACGTCCGACAGCACCAGCGCGCCGTCCTCCGGGAGGGGCACGACGCCCGCCCAGTCGACCTCCGTGACCTCCTGGAGCGCGGCGTTGCCGAAGTGCTCCGTGAACGGCGAACTTATCCCTACCGATTCGGGGCCTCGATGTGGATTATCCACATCGAGGCCCTTCCGGGGTAGCGATAAATTCTCGGTCCCCTTGCGCGGGTCGCGGCCCACGCCGAGGCCGAGCGCCACGAGCAGCCCGAGGCCGCCGTCAGTGGAGGCGCTGCCGCCGAGCGCGAGGAGGAGTCGCCTGACACCGGCGTCGAGCGCTGCCCGGATGGCCAGGCCGAAGCCGTAGGTGTGCGCCTCGCGCGGGGCGAGGTGGCCGATGGTGCCCAGGCCGCAGCAGTGTGCCAGCTCGACCACCCCGGTGCCGTCCTCCAGCCGCACCCAGGAAGCCTGACGCAACTCGCCGAGCGCGTCGACGGTCTCCAACGGCAGGCGCTGGGCACCCGCAAGCGAGGCGAAAGCGTCCAGGGTGCCCTCGCCGCCGTCGGCCATGGGGCGCAGGGTGACCCGGTCGCCGGGGCGCACGTCTGCCCAGCCGTCCGAGATCGCGCGTGCGGCCTGGACGGCGGTCATCGTCGACTTGAAGGTGTCGGGGGCGATCACCACGCGCATCCCTGACCGTAACCCGGGCGGGGTCCATTCGGGAAGGGCCGGCACCGCCCGGCCCGGGCAGGCGCGATGACGCTAGAGTGGCCGGGTGACCGCTGCCGTTTCCACCGATGGACGCCGCCTGAAGGTGGCCCAGTTCATCGACAACTACGGCCCGGGCTCCAACGGCCTGATGTTCGCGGTGCAGCAACTCGAGGGCAACCTGCTGGACGCCGGGCACGAGGTGGTGGTCGTCGCGCCGGCCGCGAAGGGCCCCAACCCGCACCACGGCAGGCCCGGCCGCACCGAGATCAGGCTGCCGTCCGTGCGGGTGCCGAAGATGCCCACCAGGGTCGCGAACGGGCGGCACTTCGAACGGACCATCGACGAGATCGCCAAGCTGAAGCCCGACGTGCTGCACGTCCACGGGTTCGGCACCATCGGCGTGCTCGGCACCTGGGCCGCGCAGCGGTTGGGCATCCCCATGCTGCTGACGTGGCACACCGACTTCGACGCCTACGCAGACCACTACTCGACGGTGCTGCCGCTGCTGACCGGTGTCGTCCGGGCCTGGGCCACCATCACCCGCGGCGACTTCGTCTCCCAACGCGACCTCCGCGCCGCCGAGGTGCGCTACGAGGACCGCGGCCGCTCGACCGCATCGCTGCTGGCGCTGTGCCAGAAGATGCTCGAGACGGCCACGTTGGTGACCACGCCGTCGCCCAAGACCGCGGAACGCTGCACCCACATCACCGAGAACATCAACGTGCGGGTGGTGCCCAACGGGGTCGACCCGCTGCCGCCCGGCCCGCCGCCGTTCGACCACCCGGCCGGGCCCATGGTGCTGTACGCCGGGCGCATCGCCCCCGAGAAGGGCATCCCGCTGCTGGCGGAGGCGTTCAGGCTGGTGCATGCGCAGTACCCCGAGTCGAGGCTGTGCATCGTCGGCGACTGGCAGCGGTACGCCAGCATCAAGCGCATCCTGGCCGAGGGCCGCGACGCCGGCCGCATCATCCTGCCCGGCGAGCAGAAGCGCGACGACCTCGGCGCCTACTACGGCATGGCCGACGTGTTCGCCTTCCCCAGCCTGACCGACACCCAGGCTCTGGTGCTGCACGAGGCGGCGCTGGCGGGGCTGCCGATCGTGTCGGTCGACCACGAGCTGCAGCTGGTGATCGACCCGGGCGTCAACGGCGAGGTCACGCGGCCGACGGCGGCCTCACTCGCGGCGGGGATCATCCGCGTGTTCGAGAAGCTGCCCGACGACGCCTGGCGTTCTCGGGCCCGTGAGCGCTCCGTGGAGTTGGGGTCACAGTGGAGCATCGCGTCCCAGGCCGCGGAGATGCTGTCGATCTACGCCGAGGTCGCGGACTCTGCTTCCTGAGGGCGCGCTGGCGACGTGTTGAGTGCCAACTCGATGCAGTTGCGCCGCGGGGAAGGGTCCGGGTCCCTCCAGTCTGCGAGTGCGACGCGGCGGCGATCGACAGGTAGGACATCGTCGCGGCCAAGCTGTGGTCACCAGGGATCAAGGAGCGGCCGGGGGCGGGGGATGCAAGTGCGTGAGGCGGACCCGACCCCGCGCTCAGGTAACTGTTGCCCGGAGCGGGCGACCCGACGACGGAGCCACCCCGTCGCCGGGCGGTCCGGCAACCAGGTCGAGCACGGTATCGGACTGCACTCCAGCCTGGGCGAAGGATCGAAGCGGAGGTCGGGTGATGAAGGGCGCGAGTTCAGAGTCCACGCCGTGGGGCGACGCCGCAACGTCGCCCACGGCAGCAAGGGCAACACTCGCGCCCTTCTTCACGCGACCTCCGCGGAAACAGACCAACCGGGCCGACGTGACGCGACGTGGGTTACGGCCGGAGAGACGTCTGGGGGTTTCGACACGCTCGCAGAGCTCGCGGCTCAACCAACGTGAGCGCCCGGCTCAACCAGCGTTACTTGCCGGTCATGTCGGCGGGGATCACCCAGGCGTCGAAGTCCTCGGCCGCGACACCATTGGCCACCGCCGACTCCTTCAGCGAAGTGCCCTCCTTGTGCGCCTGCTTGGCGATCTTCGCGGCCTTGTCGTAGCCGATGTGCCGGTTGAGCGCGGTGACGAGCATGAGGTTCGAGTCCAGGTTCGCCCGGATCCGCTCGTGGTTGGGCTCGATGCCGACGGCGCAGTGGTCGGTGAACGACCGCATGCCGTCCGCCAGCAGGCGGATCGACTCCAGCACTGCGTGGGCCATGACGGGCTTGAACACGTTGAGCTGGAAGTTGCCCTGGCTACCGGCGAAGCCCACCGTCGCGTCGTTGCCGAACACCCGTGCCACCACCATGGTCAGCGCCTCCGACTGCGTCGGGTTCACCTTGCCCGGCATGATCGACGAGCCGGGCTCGTTCTCCGGGATGACCAGCTCGCCGATGCCGTTGCGCGGCCCCGACGCGTACCAGCGCACGTCGTTGGCCAGCTTCATCAGCGCCCCGGCGAGCACGCGGAGAGAGCCGC
Organism: Tessaracoccus lubricantis; assembly: GCF_039544535.1. NCBI lineage: Bacteria > Bacillati > Actinomycetota > Actinomycetes > Propionibacteriales > Propionibacteriaceae > Tessaracoccus > Tessaracoccus lubricantis. The sequence continues at coordinate 138,577 of NZ_BAABLV010000017.1, read as the reverse complement.
TGACCTCGACGAGCGAGTCGTGCGCCGACAGCGCGGCGAACAGGTTGTCGGCCTGGCGGAACTCCAGCCCGGTCTCCTCGGATATCCTCTTCGCGGCGAGCGCGCCGAACTCGGGGTGCGCGTTGAGGCCGGTGCCGACGGCGGTGCCGCCGATCGCCAGGTCCCGTGCGCGGGAATCAGCGAAGCGGATGCCGTCGAGCGCGAAGTCCAGCTGTGCGACCCAGCCGGCGAACACCTGGCCCAGGCGCACGGGGGTGGCGTCCTGCAGGTGGGTGCGGCCCACCATCACCACGTCGTCGTACTCCTTGGCCTTCGAGTCGAGCACGTCGCGCAGGTGCTTGATGGCGGGGTACAGCAGCGAGTTGAGCTCGCTGACCACGGCGATGTGCATGGCGGTGGGGAACGTGTCGTTCGACGACTGCCCGCGGTTGACGTGGTCGTTGGGGTGCACGGGCTTCTTCGAGCCCATCTCGCCGCCGGCCAGTTCGATGGCCCGGTTGGAGATGACCTCGTTGGAGTTCATGTTCGACTGCGTGCCGGAGCCGGTCTGGAACACCACCAGCGGGAAGTGGTCGTCCAGCCCGCCGGCGATCACCTCGTCCGCGGCGCGGACGATGAGGTCTGCGACGTCCTGCGGCAGTTCGCCCAGCTCGCCGTTGGCCTGCGCGGCGGCCTTCTTCAGGATGCCGAGCGCGCGCACCATGGGGCGCCCCCAGACGAAGGCGTTGCGGCCGATGTCGAAGTTGTGGAGGCTGCGTTCGGTCTGCGCGCCCCAGTAGCGGTCTTCGGCAACCTCGATGTTGCCCATTGAGTCGGATTCAATGCGTGCCATGCCCCCGACGCTACCCCGCCGCGCAGACATGTCGGGCCCAATCCGGCGAAGGTGAGACCTGGGAGCGACGGCGGGGCGGTGCGCATGAAAAGGCCCGGCCCGCTGCCCTTGGGGGGCGGCAGCGGGCCGGGCGGCTTTCGGGCTTCCGCGTCAGCGGAAGATGTGATTACTGTACCCAGATTTCGGGCTTCTGCAAAGCCGGAGCCGCCAAATCGTCGGATCTTTTTCTGAGTTTTTCCTGAAAGCACTTCTCAGGGGCGCTTTGCCTAGCCAGAGCCCGGTCTCAGCCCTTGGCGAGGGAGCGGAAACCGCGCAACCTGAGACTGTTCAACACCACGAACACGCTGGAGAACGCCATGGCCGCACCGGCGATCATCGGGGTCAGCATGCCGAACGCCGCCAGGGGAATTGCAGCGGTGTTGTACCCGAAGGCCCAGAGCAGGTTGCCCTTGATCGTTCGAAGCGTCGCGCGGGAGAGGCGCACCGCGTCGACGGCGGCGCCGAGGTCGTGGCGCATCAGGGTGATGTCGCCCGCCGCGATGGCCGCGTCGGTGCCGGTGCCCATGGCGATGCCGAGGTCTGCCTGCGCGATGGCAGCCGCGTCGTTGACGCCGTCGCCCACCATGGCGACCTGCTGGCCGGCGGCCTGCAGTTCCTTGATCGCGGCGACCTTGCCCTCCGGGGTCACGCCGGCGCGCACGTCTGCGATGCCCAGCTCGTCGGCCACCGCGCGTGCGGTCGCCTCATTGTCGCCGCTGAGCAGCACCGGGGTCAGCCCGAGCCGCTTCAGTTGCGCGACGGCGTCTGCCGCGGAGTCCTTGATGGTGTCGGCCACCACCACGCGGCCGAGGACGCGCTCGTCGTCTGCCACCTCGACGACCGACCCGAGCACGTCACGGCTCCACGCCACCGGCTGGTGCCCCAGGTCCGCCATGTAGGCGGGCGAGCCCGCGTGGATGGTGCGGCCGTCGACGACGCCGCGCACCCCCCGGCCGGGCACGTTCTGGAAGTCCTCGACGGGACGCGGCCTGTCGACGGCGGCGACGAGCGCGGCGGCGATCGGGTGCTCGGAGGCGGCCTCGACGGCGGCGGCGAGCTGCAGCAGTTCGTCGCGGTCGACCCCCTCGGCCGGTTCGACGTCGACCACGGACATGTGGCCGCTGGTGAGCGTGCCGGTCTTGTCGAAGACGATGGTCTGCACGCGGCGGGCCCGCTCCAGCACCTGCGGGCCGCGGATCACGGTGCCCAGCTGGGCGCCGCGGCCAGTGCCCACCATGAGCGCCGACGGCGTGGCCAGCCCCAGCGCGCAGGGGCAGGCGATGATCAGCACCGAGATGGCCGCGGAGAGCGCCACCGTCCAGCCGTGCTGCGCGACGAGGTGGCCGACGAGCGTGAGCGCCGCGATGACCAGCACGACGGGCACGAAGATGCCGGAGACCTTGTCGGCCAGCCGCTGCACGTCGGCCTTGCCCTCTTGGGCCTCCTCGACCATCTTCGCGATGCGCGCCAGCTGCGAGTCCGCGCCGACGGCGGTGGTGCGCACGACGAGGCGGCCGGTGGTGTTGACGCAGCCGCCCACCACCGTCGACCCGGGCTCCACCTCGACGGGCAGGGACTCGCCGGTGATGATGGAGGCGTCGACGGCGGAGCGGCCCTCGACGACCTCGCCGTCGGCCGCGACCTTCTCGCCCGGGCGCACGACGACCAGGTCACCCACCCGCAGTTGCTTGACGTCGACCCGCTGCTCCTCGCCGCCGCGTAGGACGGTGGCCTGCTTGGCGCCCACCTCGAGCAGCGCACGGAGCGCGGCGCCCGACTCGGTCTTGGCGCGGGCCTCGATGTAGCGGCCCAGCAGCAGGAACGAGATGATGACGACGGCGGCCTCGAAGTAGATGAAGCCCATCGCGTCCTGCCGCGAGAGCGTGAACTCGAAGTGGTGCTTCATGCCGATCTCACCGGCGTGGCCGAACAGCATCGCGTACAGCGACCAGGCGTAGGCGGTGCCGGTGCCCATCGTGACGAGCGTGTCCATCGTGGTCGCGCCGTGGCGGAGGTTGGTGAAGGTCGCCTTGTGGAACGAGCGGCCCAGCCACAGCACCACGACGGTGGACAGCGCCAGCGCCACCCACTGCCAGCCCGGGAACTGCAGCGCCGGCACCATCGAGACGAGCACCACGGGGGCGCTGAGCACGAACGACCAGATGACGCGCGGCTTGAGCAGCGCTGCCTCGTCGCTCTTCTGCTCGATCGGCACGGGCAGGCTGGCGCCGTAGCCGCTCTGCTCGACGACCGCGATGAGGTCGTCGGCGGTGAGGTTCGCGGGGGCCTCGACGGTCGCCTTCTCCGTGGAGTAGTTGACCGAGGCGAAGACGCCGTCGACCTTGTTGAGCTTCTTCTCGATCCGGGCCGCGCAGGACGCGCAGGTCATGCCCTGGATGTCGAGTTGGATCTTGGTGGTGATGGGCTGGGTCTTCGTGATGGACATGGGTCCTCTGACTCGTGGCGCGTGTGTGGTGCGACGGCCGCCCGCGGGGGTGCGGGCAGGCCGAATAGGCCCCGGGCACGATGGCCCGGGGGTCATACCCGGTGGGGGTCTAGGTCAGGCTTCGACGACGCTGTAGTTGCCGGCCTCGCGGACGGCCTCGATGATGGCGTCGAACGGGATGCGCTCGTCGGACTCGACGGACATGGCGCCACCCTCGAGGGACACGGAGACGTTCTTGACGCCCTCGACCTCGGAGACCTCTTCGGTCACGTGGTTGACGCAGTTGCCGCAGGTCATGCCGGAAACGGTGTACTGGGTGATCATGGGGAGATTCCTTCCTTGTCAGACGGGCTATCGGGTGAGGCGCTTGATCGCCTGCATTGCCTCGTCGATCTTTTCCTTGCCCTCCGGCCCGCCCTTGCGTGCGGCGTCGGCGACACAGTGGGTGAGGTGGTCCTCGAGCAACCCGAGCGAGACCGCCTTGAGCGCCGAGGTCACCGCGGTGACCTGGGTCAGGATGTCGATGCAGTACTGGTCCTCTTCAACCATGCGGGCGAGACCGCGCACCTGGCCCTCGATCAACCGCAGGCGCCGCAGATAGGCGGCCTTCTCCGGCGTGTAGCCATGTGCGTGACAGGTTTCGGTTTCCGTTGTCATGGCACCTCCCTCTCGACTGACTATACCCCCGGGGGGTAAGGAACTCAATCTCGATCCATCATCGCATTGAGCACTGACGACGGCGGGGCCGGGGTGCGATACCGGCCCCCGACAGGCCCTGATGGGGCGGCGCAGCGCGCCAGGGACGCCGGAGGACGACGAGGTTGTCCACATCCAACGCACAGGGCCTGTGGACAACAGCCGTCCGGGAGGTGAAGTCCTCGTGAACGGGCGTGGTATACCACGACGTGGGGCGTCGGCGCGAGGCGGGCCGATGTAGCACCGAAGCGGCTTGTCATTGCCTAATTGGCTGGCCCTGGGCCCTCACGTGGCGCGCGGCACCGATGCAGATGACCATCCGCTGAAGGAGCCGGCGCGTCTCTTTGTGGACAATTGGCCCCGCGGCCCCCGGGTGGGGCCAATATAACGATTTGATAACGGGCACTTCACGCTCAGCCGACAGGTTCATCCACACCCATCCCTCCCTGCCCGCAGGAGTTGTCCACAGCCGTCCACAGCCCCGGTCCGGCTGTCCACAGGCTGCTCCACACCGGGCCCGACGGAACCGTCGGTGGGGTGCCTTAGCCTTGGGCACGAACTGGAAGGGGATGGGGCTGATGACGGCGCAGGCACCGGCTGCGGTCTACGACGACAGGGAGCTCGACCGCACGCCTCCGCAGGATCTCGCTGCGGAGCAGAGCGTGCTGGGCGCGATGATGATGTCGAAGGACGCCATCTCCGACGTGGTCGAGGTACTGCGGGGCGCAGACTTCTACCGGCCCAACCACGAGTCGATCTACGAAGCCATCATCAGCCTCTACGGCCGCGGCGAACCCGCAGACCCCATCACCGTCGCGGGAGAGCTCGGCAAGACGGGCCTGCTGGCGAAGGTCGGCGGGGCCGTCTACCTGCACGACCTGCTCTCCAGCGTCTCGATCGCCGCCAACGCCCCGTACTACGCGGAGATCGTCCGCGACAAGGCAGTGCTGCGTCGTCTGGTCAACGCCTCCATCCGCATCGCGCAGCTGGGCTACGCGGGCCAGGGCGACGTCGACAAGATCGTCGACGAGGCCCAGCAGACGCTGTTCGAGGTGACGGAGCGCAACTCGTCGGAAGACTACAAGTCGCTGCGCGAGCTGCTCGAGCCCACGTTCGACGAGATGGAGGCCATCGCCAACAGTGGCGACGCCCTCTCCGGCGTGCCCACGGGCTTCACGGAGCTCGATCGCATCACCAACGGCCTCCACCCCGGCCAGATGATCATCGTCGCGGCCCGCCCCGGCGTCGGCAAGTCGACGTTCGCGCTCGACGTGTGCCGCTCCGCCGCCATCCACCACAACCTCCCCGCCGCGTTCTTCTCGCTCGAGATGAGCCGCACGGAGATCGTGATGAAGGTGCTCTCCGCCGAGGCGTCGGTCCCCCTGGGGCGTATCCGCGGCGGCAAGATGGACGAGAACGACTGGCAGCGCGTCACGGACAAGTCGGCCATCCTCGCGGAGAAGAACTTCTTCATCGACGACTCCCCCAACCTCACCATGATGGAGATCCGCGCCAAGGCGCGGCGCCTCAAGCAGCGTCATGACCTGCAGCTCATCTGCATCGACTACATCCAGCTGATGACCTCGGGCAAGAAGGTGGAGTCGCGCCAGCTGGAGGTCTCGGAGTTCTCCCGCCAGATCAAGCTGCTGGCCAAGGAACTCGAGATCCCCGTCATCGCGCTGTCGCAGCTGTCCCGTAACACCGAGCAGCGCAAGGACGGCATCCCGCAGCTGTCAGACCTGCGTGAGTCCGGCTCGCTGGAGCAGGACGCCGACATCGTGCTGATGCTGCACCGCCCCGAGATGTACTCGCAGAACCCCTCCGACGAGGAGCGCGGCCTGGCGGCGTTCCACATCCCGAAGCACCGCAACGGCGAGACGGGCAAGATCGACGCGCTGTTCCAGGGCCACTACAGCCGGTTCACCAACGCCCCCATGTGATCAGGGCGCCACGGCATCGGCGACGGTGCGCAGCGGCACCCGGTCCCCCAACGCGACCGAAAGACGGCGCGCCAGTTCGTCGTCGCTGACGCGGGTCAGGTCGCCTTGGCGGAAGAGGAAGTTCACGTCCAGGATCTCGTAGCGCGGGGAGCCGTCGTCGAGGCGCTCCTCGAAGCGCGTGGTGCCCTCCCCGAACCCGCAGTCCACGACGGCGAACGTGCGCTGCGTGTCGGCCTCCAGGTCCCAGGTGCGCACCGACATCACCGTGTCGGAGACCTCCTGCCCGTGGGCTGAGGCGTTGCGGCGGACAACGTCTGCCACCGTCCCGTCGATGCCGGCGAGCGCCTCGATGCCGGTCCAGTCGGAGTCGACGGCGCGCTGCACCAGGTCTGCCCAGCCCTCGGTGGCCGGCACGGTCACCTGGACGCCGCCGCAGACGGCGAGGTCGTTGACGTCGCAGGCCGAGTCGTCGACCACTATCGACCGGATGGGGGTACGCAGCAACTGGAACTTCTCCATGTCCCCATTCCACGCCCCCGCAGGGGCGGATTCAACCTTCCCTGAGGGGTTTCACTGACAGCTGAGGACAGCGGGTAGCGTGTCCCCATGGCCGCGCTGCTCACCGAGTACCACCTCACGGACCCCGACGACATGCATCCCGCGCTCGCGCTCGCCCGCTACGGCAAGCGCCGCTCCGGTGACCAGTTCGTGGGCTTCTGGTTGGCGCTGCTGGTGGAGTCGGGGCAGCTGCGGCCCAACGAGCGCACGGTGCGCAGGCATGTCGAGAAGTTCGAGCACGACGCCGCCGTGGTGGCGGCCATCCGCGAGGCGGGGGTCGACGACGTCGACGCCGAGCTGGCAGATGCCGCCCGCGTCTACTTCGCCTCCGGCCTGGAGGACGCGTCCTACACCTCCACGTTGATGCGCATGCGGCGGCTGAGCGCGCCGCAGGTCCGCGCGAAGGCCGCCCGGCAGGTGGCCGACACCGCGGCCATGATCCTGGACAGCGGCATCGACAGCCGCTACGTCCCGCTGCTGGTGAGGGGCTACCGGGCCGCGCTGGCACCGCACGGTGCGCGGGAACTGCGCGAGGCCGTCGCCGACTCCCCCGACCTGGCTGCCGTCATCACCCCCATCCTCGACGCGTGAGCGCGGCTCGCGAGGGCGAGCTCCAGCACGCGCTGGGCGCCTGGTTCGCCGCCAACGCCCGGCCGCTGCCGTGGCGCGCCGCAGGTGTGTCCCCGTGGGGCGTCCTGGTCAGCGAGATCATGCTGCAACAGACGCCTGCGGCGCGCGTCGAGGGCCCCTGGCTGGCGTGGATGGAACGCTGGCCCACGCCCGCCCGACTCGCCGAGGCGACCACCGCGGACGTGCTCCGGGCGTGGGGCCGGCTCGGGTACCCGCGCCGGGCGCTGCGCCTCCAGGGGGCCGCCCGCGCCGTCGTCGAACGCTACGACGGCGAACTCCCGCCGGACGAGGACGCGCTCCTGGCGCTCCCCGGCGTCGGCAGCTACACCGCCGCTGCCGTGCTGGCGTTCGCGTTCGGCCGCCGCTCGCTGGTGCTCGACGTGAACGTCCGCCGGGTGCTGGCGCGCATCGACGCCGGGGCCGAGCACCCCGCCCGGACCGAGACGGCCGCCGAACGGCGCCGCGCCTGGACGTACGTGCCCGACGGCGACTCAGAAGCCGCGCTGTGGTCGGCCGCCGCCATGGAGCTGGGCGCGACGGTCTGCACCGCGAGGAACCCGGCCTGCGAGCGCTGCCCCGTGGCCTCGCACTGCGCCTGGTTGAGGGCCGGCAAGCCGGAGTGGGACGGTCCGCCGCGCGTGGCGCAGGCGTGGGAGGGCACCGACAGGCAGTGCCGCGGCCGCATCATGGCCGCCCTGCGCGCGGCGCACGGCCACGTCCCGCGCGCAGACCTCGTGTGGCCGGACCCGGAGCAGCTGGGCCGGGGCATCGACTCGTTGGTCGCCGACGGCCTCGCCGTCGCCCGCGGCGACGAACTCGCCCTCCCCCACTGACCCCACCGCCTAGGGTGGGGCCATGATCAAGGCCGTCGTGTTCGACCTGGGCGAGGTCCTCTCCTCGCCGCCCTCCCTCATCCCGCTGCTCGCCGAACGCGTCGGCACCACGGAGAAACTCCTCACGCAGCATTACTGGACGGGCCGCGCGGACTACGACGCCGGCAGCCCCGACCGCGACTACTGGGGCCGCCTCCTCGAGGCCGTCGGCACCCCCGAGTACGACGACGCGCTGATCGAGGAGATGGCCCAACTCGACGCCGACACCTGGTCCAACCTGCGCCCTGCGGCGTGGCAGCTGCTGCGCGACTGTCGCGCGGCCGGGGCCGTCGTCGCGGTGCTCTCGAACTCCCCGCACGCCATGCAGGTGGCTGCGGACCGCGCGAACTGGCGCGCGGACGTGGACCACCTGTACGTCTCGGCCACGCTGGGCGCCGTCAAGCCCAACCCCGCCATCTACGAGCGGGTCACCGACGAACTGGGGCTACGGCCCGAGGAGATCGCGTTCACCGACGACAAGCAGGCCAACGTCGACGGCGCGTTGGCGGTGGGCTGGAACGCCCGCCGCTGGGTCAGCGATCAGGACACTCGCGAGTGGCTCATCGAGCTGGGCGTGCTCGACGCCTGAACCGCGCCCCGGCGCACCGGCCGGGTGACCAGCGGCAGCGCCACCGCGGCCAGGGCGAGCGCGCCCATCACCGAGAAGGCCCGCGTGTAGGAACCGGCGTCCCCCACCAGCCCGGTGGCCAGCAGCGGGCCGAGCACGCCGCCGGCGGACCAGCCCACGAGCATCAGGCCGTAGATGGCGCCTGCATGCGTCAGCCCGAAGAACTGGCCCGCCGTCGACGGCAACACGCCGAACGCGCCGCCGTAGCAGAGGTAGACGACGGCGGCGAGCGCCACGAACACCGCGCCCTGCGTGTGCGGCAGCAGCACCAGCGCCACGCCCTCCAGCGCCAGGATGACCGTCAGCACCCGCAGCCGGCCGAGGCGTTCGGCGACGGCGGCCCAGGCCACCCGGCCGCCGCCGTTGAACAGCGCCAGCACGCCGACGATGAGCGCGGCGCCGGCCGGGGAGAACCCGCCCACGTCCATGGCGGCGCCCGCCACCATCGAGATCAGCGAGATGCCCGCCATGACGGCGAGCATCAGGATGCCGGTGAGCAGGTACCACTGCGGGGTGCGCAGCGCCTGCGGGGCGGTGAGGTCGCCCTCGACCGCGGCCTTCGTGGCAGCGCCGACGACCGGTGAGACCAGCATCGCCGCGCCCGTCAGGCCCAGCGCCAGGTAGGCCAGCCCCAGCCAGCGGAAGGCCATGGCGGGGGTCTCGGGCGTCATGGCGACGAGCCACGCGGCGAACGGCGAGGTCACCGTCGCACCGAACCCGAAGCCACCGACCGCCAGGCCCGTCACCAGCGCCGTGTGCCGCGGGAACCACTTCTGCAGCAGCGCCACGGGCACGATGTAGGCCATGCCCAGCCCGAAGCCACCGATGACGCCGTAGCCGAGCACCAGCAGCCAGAGGTGGCCGGGATCGGTGGCCAGCGACGCCAGCAGCACGCCCAGCCCGTAGAGGACCATGCCCACCACCGCGACGGTGCGGGCGCTGCTGCGGTCCTGCAGGCGCCCGCCGATCGAGGCGCCAACGAAGATCATGCCGATGGCGGTCTCGAACGGGATGGTGGCCTGCACGTGGCTCAGGCCCATCGCCTCCGGCGCCTGCAGCGCGTGGCCGAACAGGCTCCACGCGTACACACCGCCGATCACCAACTGGACCAACACACCGCCGACAAGGGCCAACCACTTCGAACGCACGGTCCACCAGTCTAGGCAACGAACCCCCGGGCGGATCGCCCGGGGGTTCGTCAGCTATTTCTGGGGGGGTGTCAGGCGCAGCTCCACGGCTGGAAGCCGCGCTGCGCGTAGAGGCGGTTGGCCACGGTGATCTGCTCCTCGCGGGTGGCCTGGTGCGGGTAGGCCGCGAAGTCGCCGCCGTTGACGGAGCGCCAGGTGGCGAGGTTGAACTGTAGGCCGCCGTAGTAGCCGTTGCCGGTGTTGATGTTCCAGCGGCCGCCGGACTCGCACTGGGCGATGCGGTCCCACGTGGCGGCGCGGCTGAGGTCAATGCGCAGGTGCGCGGGCAGCTGCGGCGCGGTCTCGACGGGGACCCCGGCCAGCGGCGGGGCGGCGGCCGGGATGGTGGTCACCGCGGGGATCTCGGAGGTGGCGAACTGGATGATGTTGTTGAACTGCCACTGGTCCTCGGTGACGAACGCGCCGCCGTCGTGCGCGGTGACCGAGGTCAGCGCGTAGGTGCGGCAGCCGTTGCGGCCGGTGGTGGCGGTGTCGCACTCGGTGCGCCACTGGCGGCCGTCGGCGGCCGTCCAGGTGCGGGTGCCGCCCACCTTGCCGCCTGCGGCGAGGGGGTTGCCGGCCCACTGGCCGCGGCCCGAGGGGAGGTAGGTCAGGTTGTTGAAGACCCAGCCGTCGTGCAGCACGTGCTGGCCCTGGACCGTGGCCACCTTGGTGGCCCAGATCTCGGTGCGGCAACGCACGATGAGGTCGGAGTACTTCTCGCACGCGGTCTTCCAGTAGCGGCCGTTGACCAGGTGGTTGCCCGGCTGCGTGTACTGGTTGGTCTCGACGGCGTGCGCGGCCTGCGGGGCCACGAGGCCCAGGGCGAGACCGGCGACAGCCGCGGACGCGGCGGCGATGAGGCGCTTCAGCATGGAGGGGGGTCCTTTCGAAGTAGCGGGATGACGTTAACACCCCCTGACCCCGATTTCCAAAGATTTTCTCAGGATTACCTTCAGGTTATTTGCCGATCCGCGCCCTGACAAGCGGAATCAGCTGCCCTTGCACACCGTCGATCTGAGAACTCTCAGCCTGTGTTCACCGGTGTGAAACCGCACCCGGAGCAGACCTGTCGCGCCTTGGCGCGGGCCCCGGGATCGGCCGATAGCCTGAGCGGGTACCGGAAGGAATCAGCAATGCGCATCAGCGTCCCCCGCGAGGTCAAGAACAACGAGAACCGCGTCGCCATCACCCCGGTGGGCGCGCAGGAGCTGACCCGCCGCGGGCACGAGGTCGTCGTCGAGGCAGGGGCCGGGCTGGGCTCGGGGTTCGGCGACGAGGCGTACCGCCATGCCGGCGCCACCGTCGTCGACGACGTGGAGCGGGTGTGGGGCGAGGCCGAGCTGCTGCTCAAGGTCAAGGAGCCCGTCGCCGAGGAGTACCACCGCCTCCGTGAGGGCCTCACGCTGTTCACCTACCTGCACCTGGCGGCCGACGAACCGCTGGTCGACGCGCTGCTCGCCTCCGGCGCCACCTCCATCGCCTACGAGACGGTGCAGAAGCCCAGTGGCCTGCTGCCCCTCCTGTACCCCATGAGCGAGGTGGCGGGCTGCCTCGCCCCCCAGCTGGGCGCGTACCACCTGATGAAGACGCAGGGCGGCCGCGGCGTGCTGATGGGCGGCGTCGCGGGCGTGCCCAACGCGAAGGTGCTGGTGCTGGGCTGCGGCGTCGCCGGGCAGAACGCCGTCAACACGGCGCTGGGCATGAACGCCGACGTGACGGTGCTCGACACCGACATCGACAAGCTGCGCCAGGCGTACTGGCGCTGGGACAACCGGGTGCGCGGGCTGCGCTCGTCCGAGATGGCGATCCGCGAATACCTGCCGGAGGCAGACCTGGTGATCGGCACCGTCCTCATCCCTGGCGGCCGGGCGCCGCGGCTGGTGACCAACGACATGGTCGAGCAGATGAAGCCGGGCTCGGTACTGGTGGACGTGTCGATCGACCAGGGCGGTTGCTTCGAGGACTCCCGCCCCACCACGCACGACGACCCGACCTACCGGGTGCACGACTCGATCTTCTACTGCGTGGGCAACATGCCCGCTCTGGTGCCGAACACGTCCACGTGGGCGCTGACCAACGCGACGCTGCCCTACGTGGAGCGGCTGGCCGAGCACGGCTGGCGCGAGGCGATGCGCCTCGACGACGCGCTGGCGAAGGGCCTGTCCACCCACGGCGGCCGGCTCACGTCGCAGCCGGTGGCCGAGGCGTTCGGCCGAGACTGGACCCCGTTCGCTGCTTGAGCGTGTCGAGACCCCGGCTCGACCAGCGGCGATAACGATCCGGTTGCGCTTCCCCCCCGCGCGCGCGGGACGGCTGCGACGGCGCGACACTGGGGTGATGAGGACGAGGTCGTGGTTGATGGTGTTGTTCCTGTTGGCCGGCATCGGCGTCGTGAGCTGGCACCAGGCGCCCCGCGCGATGGCGTGCAGCTGCGCGGACCTGTCGATCGCAGAGAAGGCCCAGAGCGCCGACCTCGTGGCCGAGGGCGTCGTCGTGGGCGTGGACCGGCCCGAGAATGCGGTGAGTTCGGCCGACGACGCCACGTACACCGTCGAGCTGACCCGGCTGTGGAAGGGCCCGGACGTGCCGCAAGTGGCCGTCCTGTCCGCCCTCGAGGGCCCCAGTTGCGGGCTCGAGGGCATCTCCGAGGGCACGACGATCGCGTTGTTCTCCCGCGACGACGGCGGCGTGTGGCGCTCCAATCTCTGCGACGGCACCGGGCCCATCAGTGAGTCGACCATCGGCGAGATCACCGCTGCCCTCGGGGAGCCCTCTGCGCTGACGCCCCGGGCCCCGGAGTCGACGACGCCCTCACCCGGCGGCGACACCGGCAGCCCTGCGCTGCCCTACACGGCGCTCATCGTGGCCGGCGCCGGCCTGGCGGCGCTGCTGGTGATCCGCTGGTGGCTGCGCCGAAGGGCCGCTCAGGCCGACTGATCCGAGGGCGGCGGGGCCGTCCAGCGCTGCTTGAGCCAGCGCCAGCCGCGTCGGATCTTCGCCATCAGCGCGAGCGCCAGCCAGACCATCAACGCCAGCAGCACCGCAGCCATGACGGCGGCGGCCACCGGGTACAGGACGGCCAGCGCGGTCACGCCCACCACGCCGACGTCCCCGGCCACCGAGGCGGTCACGTTCGAGACCGGCTCGGGTGAGGTGTTGACCGCCAGCCTGATGCCCGCCTTCGCCAGGTGGCTCACCAGGGCGGTGACGCCGCCGACGGCCGCGAGGGTGATCGTGAGCAGGTCGCCGTTGGCGCCGGCGATCAGCGCACCGATCACCGCGCCGGCCACCGGCCTGATCACGGTGGAGGGCACGTCCCAGACCGAATCGACCACCGGCACCTTGTCGGCCACCAGCTCGACCAGGGCGAGGATGCCCATGATGATCAGCACGTCGGTGCGCTGGAAACCCTCGGGCACGCCGTCGGTGCCGACGAAGCGGCCGAGGACGCCGAGCACGAACACCGTCGCGTAGGCGTTGATGCCGGAGGCCCAGCCCGAGGCGAACGTCAGTGGCAACAGTTCCATGCGTCGAGTATGCGGCGGGCAGCGGCCCACGCACAGGGCATTGGGGGTGCAATCAGGGTGCGGTGGGGGCTCAGTGGGCGTCGTCGGGCGTCCAGTCGGACGGCATCTGCACCAGCAGCGCCTTCTCCTCGACGCGGATGTCGACGGCCACGATCTCGCCGAAGTGGTCGCCGTCCAGCTCGATCTCCTCGGTGCGCCGGAACGTCACCTGGATCTCGCGGCACTGCTGGTAGTTGAGTTCGCGGCCGCGGTCGCGCTGCTTGCGCCAGAACTCGCTACGGGTGCGGTGCAGGATGGCGTTGTCCACCAGCACCTTCCAGATCACCCGCGGCCACCCGAACACTCCGCGCGGCAGGATGCCGACCACGTCCAGCACGCCGTCGTCGACGGCGGCGTCGGGCAGCAGCAACACGTTGCCGCCGATCGAGCCGCAGTTGCCCACCAGGATGGTGTGGAGCCGGGCGCGCTCGGGTTCGGCGTCGTCGAGGCGGTACGTCAGCGACATCCGGCGGTTGCGGAACAGCGCCTCGACGCCGGCCTTGACGTAGGCCAGCATGCCCACGCGCTTCTTCAGCGCCTCGTCGGTGTTCGACATGATCTGCGCGTCGAGCCCCACGCCCGCCGCCACGACGAAGACGCGCTCCTCGCGTGACCCGTCGGGGCGCTCCCACTCGGCCACGCCCAGGTCGACCGGGCGCGACCGCCCGTTGATCGCCGAGTCCACCGATTCCGGCAGGTTGTCCAGCGTCAGGTCCAGGTTGCGGGCCAGCAGGTTGCCGGTGCCCTGCGGCGCGAGCGCCAACGGCACGCTGCTGCCGCGCAGCCCCTCCGCCACGCACCGGATGGTGCCGTCGCCGCCCACGGCGAGCACCACGTCGACCCCCTTCTCCACCGCCTCGCGCGCCATGCCCACGCCCGGGTCGTCGACGGCGGTCTCCAGCCAGAGGGTCTCCTCCCAGCCGGCCTCGGCGCGGGCCGGTTCGACGACCGCCTCGATGTCGGCGCGGTCGATCTTGGTGGGGTTGAAGATCACTGCGAGGGTGCTCATGGGCCTAGTCTGTCCCCTTCTCCGAGCGCAGGGGCACTTCCTGCCACACCACGATGGACCACGGCTCCACCGACGTGGGGCCCTCCATGACGTCGCCCTCGCCCTCCGGCCAGAAGTTGTGGTTCGGCTCCGCCCAGACCGCGGTGTCGATCACGCGCCGGTGGACGTGGCCGTGCACCGGCGGCGGCACGGTGAACTCGATGGAGTGCTCGGCCATGTTGATCAGCACCCAGAAGTCGTCGCCGGGGTTGTTGATGCAGATCGCGACGGCGCGGTGGCCCTCCTCCGGGTACCCCTCGCCCGTGGGCGTGTGGAAGAGGTAGCTGACGTCCTTGTTGTCGGGGATGAGGTCGCCCCAGTGCTTCTGCTGCAGCGACTCGTGGCGCTGCCGCAGGTTCGCCAGGAACGTGGCGAAGCGGAACAGCCCGTTGACGTCCTCGTCGTTGTCGAACCGGCCGAGGTTGTCGTGGTAGGCCGCCTCGACGTCGGCCTCGACGTCGACGAGGTGCGGCGCCGCCGTCGGGATCATGGCGTAGTTGTTCAGCATCGCCACGGAGTCGAGCTCCCACGGGTTGTTGTTGCCGTTCTGGGTGCGGCCGAACTCGTCGCCGGCCACCACCATGGGCACGCCGCGTGAGAAGAACAGCAGCGTCCACAGGTTGCGCACCCGCTGGCGGCGCAGTTCCTGCGAGCCGCCGGAGTCCCAGCTGAGGTTGTTGTCCGAACCACCGTCGGAGGGGCCGAACGGGAACGGCTCGTCGTTGTTCTTCTCCTGGTAGCTGACGAGGTCCACCATGTTGAAGCCGTCGTGGGCGTCGACGAAGTTGATGGACTTCTGTGCGCCGCCCGAGTCGTGGAAGTGGTGGTAGTCGCCGTTGACCATGTCCAGGAAGTCGCGGGTGTTGCCGTCGCCCTTGGTGTAGCGGCGCACGGCGTCGCGGTAGCGGCCGTTCCACTCGCCCCAGCCGCGCGGGAAGTTGCCCACCTCGTAGCCCCACAGGTCCCACGCCTCGGCGATGACCTCGATGCCCTCGCGAGCCGCGAACTCGGCGATCGACACCAGCAGCGGGTGGTCGGTGAAGAACCGCTTCTGCCTGGCCCAGTCCTCGGGGTGCGCCTCGTCGGGCTTGCGGCCCAGCACGGTGGCCAGGTCGAAGCGGAAGCCGTCGACCGCCATGTCGTGCGTCCAGTAGTGCAGCGAGTCGAGCACCAACCGGCAGGCGGCGTCCGACGAGAAGTTGAGCTGGTTCGACGTGCCGGTGGCGCCGTCGACGAGCCGGAAGTCGGCGGTCATCTGGTAGTACTCGGCCGTCGCGAAGCCGCCGAGCGACGTGAAGCCGGTGGTGTTGACGTCGCCGTCCCAGTTGCCGCCCTCCGCGGTGTGGTTGTAGACCACGTCGAGGTAGACCTCCATGCCCACCGCGTGGAAGGCCGAGACCATCTCCTTGAACTCGCGCGTGGGCCCGCCCCAACTCTTGTCGGAGGAATAGTCGCGGTGGGGCGCGAAGTAGCTCAGCGTCATGTAGCCCCAGGCGTTGGTGTAGCCCTGACGGGCGGATTCCGACGCGTTGGTCTGCTGCAGCGGCAACAGCTCGACCGTGGTGAAGCCCAACGCCTTGAGATAGGGCGCCATCATGCCCGCACCCTTGTAGGTGCCGCGGTACTCGTCGGGGACGTTGACCACGCCCTCGAAGCCGGGCTCGTCCTTCAGCAGGTCACCCAGCCGGCACGCCGACGGATGGCCGGTCAGCTGCGGGACGGACACCTCGTAGATCGACGTCTTCTCGCCCGGGATGCCGGGCTTGGCGTGCACCGGGGTGAAGTCGGTGATCACGATGCCCTTGGGCGCCTGGCGGGCCGTGTCGACGGAACGGCGGGTGGGCAGCGGCTCCTCCGGTTCGACCTCGACGACGGCGGGGGTGGGGTCCACCTCCTCCCCGCCGGTGCCGAACACAGCGTCGGTGCCGTGCTCGAGGATGCCGTCGGAGAACACGTTGTGGGTGACCTCGCGGGCATACGGGTCGAACAGCACCTTGTTGGGGTTGAACCGGTTGCCCTCCTGGTCGAGGTCCGACACGAAGCCCTCCTCGGAACCCGGCTCCCACGTCTCCACGTACGGCCAGTTCGGCCCCCACACCCGGTAGCCGTACAGCGCGCCCAGCGGCAGGCCCTGGACGTTGGCGCGCCAGATGCCGTCGCGCCCCTTCGCCGGCAGGAACGTGTGCGACGCGTCGGCACCCAGCGCCTCCGGGTAGATCTCCAGTTGGACGCGCGTGGCGGCAGGGGCGTACACGGCGAACGTGATGCCCTCCGCTGACGGGGTGGTGCCCAGCGGCCAGTCCGCCGTCGCCCAGCCGGATTCGTCGAGTGCGATGATCATTTTTCGATTGTGGCGCATCCGGGGGTCGCCGGTCTGCACCCGGAGGGGGCCCAGCCGGGCGTGAGAAGATGACCGGGTGCATCCAGTCCTCGCCGTGAACAAGGCCCCGGGGAGGTTACCCTTCGCGGTGCGCGCCGCCGTCGCGGTGGCCGGGCCGGTGCTGGTGGCCACGCTGGTGGGCGACGTCAGCCTGGGCCTCATGGCCGGCCTCGGCTCCTTCACGGTGCTGTTCGGCGCCAACACCGCAGGCCGGTTCCGCGCCAGGCTGTTGCCGACGGTGGGGCTGGGGCTGACGCTGTCGGCGGCGCTGGGGGTGGCCACCCCATGGCAAAGGCGTCGGCCGACGAGCCCGCGCGGATGCGGCCGTACCTCCCGACGTTCGTGGCCGTCGCCCACCTGGGCTATGCGGTCCTGGGGCTGCTGGCAACCGAATTCGGTGCGCGCGCGGGAGGCGGCGGGCCGGGTGCCGCAGGCGCTCACCCGCATCACGCGGCTCCCGGTGACCGAGTATCGCGACCCAGTCAGCCTCAGGGACGACGTGCTCGCCGCCGCCGCGGAGCTGTGGGAGTGGCGCACCGACGAGCACCCGCAGGACCCGCCCACGCGTAGTCTGTGAGGATGTACAGGCACGTCTTCTGGGACCTGGGCGGCACCCTCGTCGACACCTACCCGGCGCTCGACGCCGCGCTTGCCGACGTGGTGCGGGCAAGGGGCCACGAGCTGCTGGACTCCGAGGTCGCCGTGCTCACGAGGCGCTCCACGGGCGAGGCAGTGGCTGCGCTGAGCGCCCGGTTCGACGTGCCGGAGGCGGAGTTCGAGGCGGCCGAGGACGCGCTCAAGGAGCGCTGGCGCTCCGCTCCCCCGCCGTCGATGCCCGGCGCGCGCGAGCTGATGCGCGACGTGACCGCCGCCGACGGGTTGAACCTGGTGGTGACGCACCGCGCCCGCGGCTCGGCCGAGTCGCTGCTGGAGGGGCTGGGGCTCGTGGCCGACGACCTGATCTCCACGTCCGACGGCCACCCGCGAAAGCCCGATCCGGAGATGTACCGCGTCATGCTCGAAAGGCACGGGCTCGACCCCGCCGAGTGCCTCTCGGTGGGCGACCGGCCCATCGACGCAGCGGCGGCCATGGCGGCTGGCCTGGGGGCGGCGACCCTCGAGTCGCCTGAGGCCGCCGTCGACGACCCGGCACCGCACTCTGTGGCGCGGCTCGACGACCTCCGGCCGCTGCTGGGCCTCGCCTAGAGGACGTCCTTCCAGTCGTCGACCTGGTCCTTGAGCCGCTCGTAGAGGCCCTCGAACGAGTCCTTCCGGCCGGAGTCGCTGATGGCCTGGTCGACGGCTGAGAGCGCGTCGCTGGCCGCCTGCTCGTCGCCGTTGCGCAGCGCGCCGGACAGGTCGCGCAGGCCCGCGTCGATGCTCTTGCGCGCGTCGTTGTCGAGGCTGCCACTGGTGAAGGCGTCGCGGACGGCGACGCTGAGGTCGTCGGCAGTCCCCTGGACCTGCTGGGCGGCCTCGGCGGCCGTCTGGCCGGCCGGCGGCTCCTGCGCCGGCGGCGGGGGCGGCGCCTGCGTCTCCGCCGGGGCGGTCTGCGCCGGTGGCTGCGTACTGGCCGGGGCCTGCGTCGTGGCCGGAGCCGCCGTCGTGGTGGCCGCCGTGGGCGACGGGCTGGGGCTGGGCGACGGGCTGGGGCTCGGCGAGGCCGACGGTGAGCCGCTGGGGGTGGGACTCGCGCTGTCGGTGGGCGAGTCGTCGGAGCTGGGTGACGTGGAGGCGGGGACGGCCGAGGTGGGGGTGGGCGACGCCGTCGGGGGCTCGCCCGAGAGCAGCCACCACGCGAAGCCGACCACCATGAGCAGCGCGACGGCGACCAGGACCACCAGCAGTCGCCGGCGGTTGCGGTCCTCGTCGACCTCGTCGGGCGCCAGCAGGAGGCCGTCGGCCTCGTCGTCCTCGATGGCGCGGGCCGGGGTGATGGGCGTGGTCGACTCGACCTGCGGACCGGGCGCGTCCGCGGGGTAGGCGCGCATGGGCGCGGGCAGGCCGGGGGCGGGGACCGTGACGGTGTCGTCGCCTACCACGGGCGCCGGGAGGAACAGGGTGGCGGCCTCCGCGGTCTCGGCCCTGAGGGCGGCGGCCACGGTGGCCGCGTCCGCCGGCCGCGCCTCGGGGTCCTTCGCCAGCATCGCGGTGACGACGGCGGCGAGGCCAGCCGGCACGTCCGGCCGAGCGGCCTTGAGGTCCGGCACGGGCTCGGTGGCGTGCGCCATCATCGTGGACACGGCCGTGGGGCCCTGGAACGGCGGGCGGCCCGTGATAAGGGCGTACAGCACGCAGCCGAGGGCGTACAGGTCTGCGCGCTGGTCGACGCGTTGGCCCCGCGCCTGCTCGGGGGCGAGGTAGGCGGCGGTGCCGATGACGGCGCCCGTGGCGGTCAGCGGGGAGCCGGAGTCGTTGACGGCCTCGTCGAGGATGTGGGTGATGCCGAAGTCCAGCACCTTGACCCCGCCGTCGGCCGTGCGGGCGATGTTGCCCGGCTTGACGTCACGGTGCACCAGGCCCGCCTCGTGCGCGGCGCCCAGTGCTGCGGTGACCTGCAGGGCGATGCTCCGGATCTCGTCGAACGGCAGTGCGCCCCGCGTGCGCAGGTCGTCTGCGAGCGTGGCGCCGGGGAGCAGTTCCATGACGAGGAACGCGCGGTCATTGTCGACCCCGGCGTCGAACACGGTGACGATGTTGGGATGGTTGAGCGCCGCGGTGACGCGGGTCTCGCGACGGAAGCGCTCGGCGGTGATCTCCGCGTCCTCCATCTCGTTGACCACCTTGACCGCGACCTCGCGGTCCAGCACCTGGTCGCGCGCCCGCCACACCGTCGACATGCCGCCCCGGCCGAGCTTCTCCTCCAGCAGGTAGCGGCCGGCGAGGACATACCCGTGCCCGGGTTGGCTGCTCTCCGTCATGCGGAAAGACTATCCCCACACGTCACGCAGGCCGGTGTCGGCGTCTCACGGTCCTTGTCAGGGGCTGTTTGGCTGGGGTGGTTCAGTCGTCGTCGACCTCGCCCGCGAGGGCCTTGGCGGCCAGGTCCTCCTCCTCGGCCACCTCCCACACCTCCTTGGCGGCGTGCAGGTTGAGCGCCACGATGCCGAGCCCGAGCAGCAGGTCGGGCCAGCCGTTGCGCACCACCGTGAGGGTGAGCGCGCCCATCGCGATGATGCCGACGTTGACGATGACGTCGTTGCGGGCGGCCAGCCAGGCGGCCTTCGTCATGGAGCCGCCGTGGTCGCGGTGCCGCAGCAGCAGGTAGGCGCACACGGAGTTGACGACGACGGCGCCCCCGGCGGTCAGGATCAGCGACAGCGGGTCAGGGGCGTCGGGGTTGGAGAACTTCGCGACGGCCTGCCACAGCGCGGCGGCCGCGGGCACCAGGATGATGCCGGCCATCAGCTTGCCGGCCTTCGCGCGGTGGGCCAGCGGCCAGCCCAGCGCGATGAAGATCAACAGGTTGACGGCGGTGTCCTCGAGGAAGTCGACCGAGTCGGCGAACAGCGACACCGACCCGATGCCCCACGCCACCGTCGCCTCGATGAAGAAGTAGCCGAGGTTGAGCAGCGCGACGATGAGGACGGTGCGCCGCAGCGGCTTGGCCTTGGCGGGGTCGATGTCGGTCACGCGGGTGACTGTACACGCGGGGTGCCCGACGGCGGGGTCAGCCCTCGGCGAGGATCTCCTTCATGGACTCGGGGCCCCAGGTGAGGATCTGCGCGTTGGGGATGGCGGTGAAGAGGACGGCGTTGCCATTGCCGACGAACACCGTCTGGTCCTCGCTGGGCTTGGCGAAGACCTCGTAGCCGGCCTCCTCCGCGCTCGCCATGACGGCGTCGATGACGGGCTGCGGGTCCTCGTCGATCATCATGACGGCCGACTGCTCCGACTGCGTGACGATGGTGCTCTCGGGCAGCTTGATGCCCTTGGGGACGGTGACGTCCATGGGGCCGACCTTGATCACCTCGGTCTGGATCTCGCCGGTGAACGTCTGCTCCTCGGGCTGCGGCAGGCCCGTCTGGGTCTCGGTGGCCCCGGCGGGGGTGTCCTGCGGCGCGGGCTCGTCGGAGCCGGAGCACGCGGCCAGCGACACGGCGGCGACGACGGTGAGAGCTACTGCGGCGAGTCTGTTCCTCATGGCGGCAATTCTAGGTGCACACCTCAGCCGGGTCGGCCACGCGTTCCGCGACCCGGTGGGCGGGGCGCGGCCCCGGCTCAATGCCCAAGGGCGGCGGCGAGGACACTCGCCCGGTCGGCGATGGCGTCGAGGTCTGCGGGGTGGCCGGGCTCGTAGGGCAGCTCCATCCGGTCCTTGCCCTTGTCGAAGTAGCGTGGGATGACGTGGAGGTGGAAGTGGTAGACCGTCTGCCACGCGGCGGGGCGGCAGCAGTTGAACAGGTTGACGCCGTCCGCGCCGAGGTGCGAGAGGACCACCTTCGCGATCCGCTGCGCCGCCAAGGTGGTGGCGGTGAGGTCGTCGGCCGGCACGTCGATGAGGTCGGTGCTGTGACGTTTCGGGATGACCAGCAGGTGTCCGTCCGCGCCCGGATCGATGTCCATGAACGCGAGGGTCAGCTCGTCCTCGGCCACTTTCGCGCTGGGCACGGTGCTCGCAACGATGCCGCAGAACACACACTCGTCTGCCAGGTGCTGTTCGTCACTCATGGCCTCACGCTATCGCGGTGGTCATCATCGACGGCATCGGCGGGACGGCTGGTGGGCCCTAGCGGCCGTCGGGAGTGAGGCCCTCGAACAGGTCCGTGGCCGGGCCGTCTCCGGCGGGGAACGGTTGGCCGGCGCCCAGGAGGTAGGCCTCCCCGGAGCCGGGGAGTTCCTGCATGATCGAGAAGAACTGCCAGAACGGGTCCTCGGCGTTGACCTGGCTGCGGTGCGTGAACAGCGCCCGCCGGCAGATGTCGAGGTAGGGCTGGAGTTCGACGACCGCGACGATCTGGTCGGGGTCCGGCCCGAACATGCGCCCGGCCGAGTCGTCGCCGTGGTCGTGGTCCGCCTCTTCCCACAGCTGCAGCCCACGCTCCCGCGCGATCGCGTAGGCCTCGGCCCACCGGCTGGTGTTGTGCGTGTTCCACAGCACCCGCTGGACCTGCCACGGCGCGCCCAGGTCGGGGCGGTGTGAGGGTGTCGCCGCCAACTGGACGGCGTACATCAGCACGCGGTGGGCCTGGATGTGGTCCGGGTGGCCGTAGTTGCCGTGCGGGTCGTACGTGACGGCCACCTGGGGGCGACGGGTGCGGATGACCTCGACGAGGTGGTCGGCCGCCTCGAGGAGGTCGGCGCGCCAGAACGCGTTGGCCGGCATGTCGTCGGGCACCCCGGCCCGGCCGTCGGGCGTGGTCACCATGCCGCTGTCGTGGTAGCGGCCGGCCCCGCCGAGGAAGACGTGGTCCGTGACGCCGACGATCGCCATGGCCTCGGCGATCTCCGCCTGCCGGTGCTCACCCAGCTCCCGCGGGGAGTAGTGCGCCCAGTCAGGCACGAGGATCTCGCCGAGCTCGCCGAGCGTGCACGTCACGAGGGTGACCTGGGCGCCCTCTGCGAGGTAGCGCGCCATGGTGGCGGCGGACTGGCTGGATTCGTCGTCGGGATGGGCGTGGACGAGCAGGAGTCGGCGATCGGGAAGCATGTCGTCCAGCATAGGCAGCCTCAGTTCCGCAGCAGGGTGGCGAACTCGACGAAGTCGTCGGCCTCCACCGCGCGCTGCGAGCCCGCCAGCGCGTCCGCCAGTTCCTGGGCACCGGCGCGGACGCGGCGGTCGAGGGAGCCGACGCCGGGGCCGCCGAAGTCGGAGGTGGCCGCGAAGATCGCGGTGCGCACCGGGAGGGCGCCGAGGTAGCTGAACAGCGGGCGCATCGCGAACTCGAGCATCAGCGAGTGGCGCTCGGTGCCGCCGGTGGCGGCCATGAGGATGTGCTTGCCCTTGAGGGTGTCCATCTCGAGGATGTCGAAGAAGCTCTTGACGAGGCCCGAGATCGACGCGGAGAACGTGGGGCTCACCACGACGAGCCCGTCGGCGGCGGCCACTGCGTCGGTGATGCGGGCCAGGTCGCCGGTGGGGAAGCCGGTGAGCATGGCGTCCATGATGGGGTGGGCCAGCTCGCGGAGCTCCGCGACGGTGACCTCGAGCTCCTCGCCCTTGGCGGCGAGGTCCTCGCGCAGCCGGGCGACGATGTCGTCGCCGAGCACTCGGGTGGACGACGGCGACCCGAGGCCGCCTGAAATCACGACGATCTTCTTCATGTCTCTCCTTGGGGTGGTCTCCGTGAGCAATTGGATGGGGCCGAGGCGACGACGGGTCAGAGCTTGTTGCCGTCCTCGGCGCGGGTGCCGGTCCAGCGGTCGACCTGCGGCTCGCTGGGCGCCACCTCCTCGACGGGGCCGTGGGCCGCGAGCAGGCTCGCGTGCGTCGGGGCGTCGGGCACGTGCGCGGGCTTCAGCTTGGCGAACTCCTTGCGCAGCACGGGCACCACGTCCTCGCCCAGCATGTCGATCTGCTCCAGCACGACCTTCTGCGGCAGGCCGGCGTGGTCCATGAGGAAGAGCTGGCGCTGGTAGTCGCCGGCGTACTCGCGGAAGCTCAGCACGCGCTCGATGACCTGCTGCGGCGAGCCGACGGTGAGCGGCGTCTCGCGCGTGAAGTCCTCCAGCGACGGGCCGCCGCCGTAGACCGGGGCGTTGTCGAAGTAGGGGCGGAACTCACGGATGGCGTCCTGCGAGTTCTTGCGCATGAACACCTGGCCGCCGAGGCCGACGATCGCCTGGTCGGCCGTGCCGTGACCGTAGTGCTCGTAGCGGCGACGGTACAGCTCGACCATCCGTCGGGTGTGCGACGCGGGCCAGAAGATGTTGTTGTGGAAGAAGCCGTCACCGTAGTAGGCGGCCTGCTCGGCGATCTCGGGCGAGCGGATGGAACCGTGCCAGACGAACGGCGGGATGCCGTCGAGCGGGCGCGGCGTCGACGTGAAGCCGTGCAGCGGGGTGCGGTACTTGCCCTCGAAGTTGACGACCTCCTCGCGCCACAGCGCGTGCAGCAGCGAGTAGTTCTCGACGGCGAGGCCGATGCCCTCACGGATGTCCTTGCCGAACCACGGGTAGACCGGGCCCGTGTTGCCGCGGCCCATCATGAGGTCGATGCGGCCCTCGGTCAGGTGCTGCGCGTAGGCGTAGTCCTCGGCGAGGCGCACGGGGTCGTTGGTGGTGATGAGGGTGGTAGCCGTCGAGAGCAGGATCTTCTCGGTCTTGGCGGCGAGGTACGCCATGAGGATGGGCGGGTTGGCCGGCGCGATGAACGGGGGGTTGTGGTGCTCACCGGTGGCGAACACGTCGAGGCCGACCTCCTCGGCCTTCATCGCCAGTTCGACGGTGGCCTTGATGCGGGCGTTCTCGGTGGGCGTCTTGCCCGTGGTGGGGTCGGTGGTGACGTCACCGATGGTGAAGATGCCGAACTGCATGATCTGCCTTCCTGGAAGCTGTTGTCACTACTGTACAACATAATTGATGTTTCAACTATTCCTGAATCCTGTGATTGTCCCCGCTGCGGTGATAGACAGGGACGACGAGGCCGCTCACAGGCGCAGTCACACCCCGAAGGGGGATCAGATGACCACCGGACCGAACACGCAATGGGTCAGCGAGAAGGTGTCGGAGCACCGCTCGGAGCTCGAGGAGCTCTACCAACAACTCCACCGCAATCCGGAGCTCTCCATGCAGGAGGCCGACACCGTCGCAGAGATCCGACGGCGGCTCGACGACCACGGCTACGACACGCGGGAGATCGGCGGCGGCGTGGTGGGCGTGCTGGCCAACGGTGACGGACCCACCGTCATGTTCCGCGCCGACATCGACGCGCTCCCCGTCCAGGAGGCCACCGGCCTGCCGTACGCCTCCACCAAGACCATGGCGGACCGTGAGGGCACCATCGTCCCGGTGATGCACGCCTGCGGCCACGACGTCCACGTCACCGCCGGCATCGGCGCCGCCCGGGTGCTGGCGGAGGCCCGCGACCGCTGGGCCGGCACCTACGTCGCGCTCTTCCAGCCCGGTGAGGAGACGGCCGAGGGCGCCCGGGCGATGGTCGACGGCGGGCTGGTGGGCCAGGTACCCGCACCCGACGTCGTGCTGGGGCAACACGTCCTCACCAGGCCCGCGGCCGGGCAGGTGGGCACCCGCCAGGGCGCCATGCTGTCGACCGGCGCCTCGATCAGGGTGACCGTCCACGGCAAGGGCTCGCACGGGGCCATGCCGCACCTCGGCATCGACCCGGTGGTGCTGGCGGCCTCCATCGTGCTGCGCCTGCAGGGCATCGTGGCGCGCGAGGTGGACCCCTTCACGATGGCGGTGGTGACCGTCGGCAGCCTCCAGGCGGGCACCAAGTCGAACATCATCCCCGATCACGCCGTCCTGCTGATCAACATCCGCGCCTACGACGACGACGTGCGCGACCACCTCCTGGCAGCCATCGAACGCATCGTGCGCGCCGAGTGCGAGGCCAGTGGGTCACCCAGGGAGCCCGAGTTCGGCCCCTACGACCAGTACCCGCTCACCGACAACGACCCCGAAGTCACCAGCCGGGTGCACGAGGCGTTCGTGGCCCACTTCGGCGCCGACCGGGTCGCCGACCTCGACCCCGTGCCCGCGTCGGAGGATTTCAGCGTGCTGCCGACCGCATTCGGCGTGCCGTACACCTACTGGGGCATCGGCGGCTTCCTGCCGGACCAACCGGTGTTCCCCAACCACAACCCGGGCTTCGCACCCGCGATGCAGCCCACCCTGACAACCGGCAGCGAGGCGGCCGTCGTCGCCGCGCTGTCGTGGCTCGGAAAGGAGTGAGGGCCATGTCCGACACGCCAACGACGAAGCAGCTCGGCACTGAGAAGCTGCTCTGGGGCATCGTGCTCGCGGTGGTCACGTTCTGGTTGTTCGCCGGCACCGCCGGCACCGTCGCACCCGACATGATGGCCGACATCAACTCCACCGGAGACCACATCGACGCCTCGTCGCTCAACCTGGCGGTGTCGCTGACGGGCCTGTTCTCCGGCCTGTTCATGGTGCTGTTCGGCGGGCTCGCCGACAAGATGGGCCGCGTGCGGATCACGCTGGCCGGCGTGGTGCTCAACGCGGTGGGCTCGCTGCTGCTGGTGTTCGCCTCCGGCGCCGCCGCGCTGCCGCTGCTCCTCGTGGGCCGGGCGATCCAGGGCCTCGGAGCGGCGGCGATCATGCCGGCATCGATGGCACTGGTGAAGGCGTACTGGGACGGGAAGGGCCGCCAGCGCGCCGTGTCGATGTGGTCGATCGGCTCGTGGGGCGGCTCCGGGCTGGCCGCGATCTTCGGCGGCACCGTCGTCCAGTTCGTGGGGTGGCGCGGCATCTTCATCGCGTCGGTGCTCATCTCCGCCGTCGCGTTCGTGATGATCATGGGCACGCCGGAGAACAAGGTCGTCACGCAACGCACCCGCTTCGACGTGGTGGGCCTGGTGCTGTTCATCGTCGGCACGCTGGGCCTGATGATCGTGCTGCTGTACGGCTCGCAGCTGGGATGGACGAGTTGGCTGACGCTCCTGCTGGCGGTGGTCGCCGTCGTCGCCTACGTCGCGTTCGTCGTGTGGGAACGCAGGCAGGACAACCCCTTCATCGACTTCACGCTGTTCCGCAACACCACCTTCACCGGTGCCACGATCTCCAACTTCCTGGTCAACGGCACCATCGGCATGCTGATCATCTCGCAGCAGGTCATCCAGATGGCCGGCGAGAAACCCGACGGCAGCCCGTACACCGCGTTCGACGCCGGCCTGTTGTCGCTGGGCTACGGCATCTTCATCATCGCGTTCATCCGCGTCGGCGAGAAACTGCTGCAGCGGTTCGGCGCCCGCAAGCCGATGATCTGGGGCTCACTGATCAGCATCGTCGCCTGCCTGATGCTGATGGCCACGCACGTGCTCATCGGCCAGTACGCCATCCTGGCGATCATCGCCTACTGCCTCTTCGGCCTCGGCCTCGCGTTCTACGCCACGCCGTCGACCGACGCGGCGCTCACCAACCTGCCCGCCGTGCAGGCCGGCTCCGGCTCGGGCATCTACAAGATGGCATCGACGCTCGGCGGGGCCATCGGCACCGCGGTGTCACTGGCGGTGTACTACGGCCTCATGGGCACGCGCGTGCCCGACCTCATCGTCATGGAGGGCCGCTCCGACAACGAGTCGCTGCGGCTGGCCGCCATGGTGGCCATCGGCGTGTCGCTGGTGTTCCTGCTGTTGGCCATCCTGTCCATCGTGATGACCATCCCCAAGAGCGACGGCCGCATCTCACCGCGCCCCCAGCCCACGCCCGACGAGGAGGCCACCCTCATCGAATGTCCCACCTGTCACGGCGTGGGCAAGGTGCACGCCCAGCACTAGCCGGGCGTCAGTGCGGGAACGTGAATTCGCCGATCACGAAGTAGACGGCGAACAGCGCGGGCAGCAGCGGGAGGAGGACCACCCAGGACCGCTCGTCGCTGCGGAACCAGGCGATGAGCGACAGCACGCCGGCCGCCACCATCAGCAGGAACCCGGTTGCCGTGAACACGAACATCGGGAGGAACAGGCCCGTCGCGCCGACCTCGCCAACCCTGAGGATCGCGACGTAGGCGGCCGACAGGACCATCGCGGCGATGCCTGTGATGCTCAGCCAGATCGCCCACCACCCCAGCTTCGTCTGGGGCTTGAAGGCGACTTTGTCGTGCCGGCGCCGCAGGTCGTCGACGGCGAGCAGGGCAAGGCCGAGCGTCAGGACGCCGAACATCACCGTGAAGACCCATGCCCGGGTCTCCGTGGACGGGATGAAGAACATGGCGACGATCATCGCCAGCACCAGGCCTCCGACAACCATCGCTGCTTGCCCGAGCCTCGAGTGCACCATCTCAACTGA
This sequence comes from Tessaracoccus lubricantis, assembly GCF_039544535.1. Classification (NCBI taxonomy): domain Bacteria; kingdom Bacillati; phylum Actinomycetota; class Actinomycetes; order Propionibacteriales; family Propionibacteriaceae; genus Tessaracoccus; species Tessaracoccus lubricantis. Next base: position 110,823 of record NZ_BAABLV010000017.1, on the reverse strand, counting down.
CATGAGGGCCACCCCCTTCGGGGGATTGCCGCCGGGTGTGTCCCGGCTGGTGTGCGAACAATACTACGCTTCGTAGGAATCAGGCCCAATGGTGGGGCGGCCCCTGTTGGGGCTGGTTGGACCGGGGCTCAGGGTTGCAGGACCACCTTGACGCAAGCGTCGGACTTGGCCTGGAACATCTTGTAGGCGTCGGCGGCCTCGGACAGCGGGACGCGGTGCGTGGCCAGGGTCTCGAGGCCCATGATGTCGCCGTCCTCCAACGCCAGCGACAGCAGTTCATCGGTCCACCGCCGCACGTGGCACTGCCCCATGCGCACCGTGAGGCCCTTGTCGAACATGGTGCTCATCGGCATGGGGTCGACCATGCCGCCGTAGACGCCCACCAGCGAAACCACTCCCCCGCGGCGCACGGCGTCGACGGCGGTGTGCACGGCGTCGAGGCGGTCGATGCCCGCGTGGCGGAACATCTCGCGGCCGAGCGGCTTGGGCATGCGGGCCGCGCCCGCGATGACCTTCTCGGCCACCGGGTTGCCGTGCGCCTCCATCCCGACGGCGTCGATCACCGCGTCGGGTCCGCGGCCCTCCGTCAGGCTGCGCAGCGCCTCGGCCACGTCGTCGGCGTCACGGTGGTCGACGGTGGCGGCACCCCATTCCTCTGCCAGGCGGAGGCGTTCGTCGACGCGGTCGACGCCGATGACGCGCGCCGCGCCCTGGCGCAGCGCGGAGCGCACGGCGAGCTGCCCGAGCGGGCCGAGGCCCAGCACCGCGACGGTGTCGCCCTCCTTGACCTCCGCGAACCTCGCGGCCTGCCAGGCGGTGGGCAGGATGTCGCTGAGGTAGAGGAAGCGCTCGTCGGGAAGCCCTTCCGGGAGGCGGACGGGGCCGAAGTCGGCGTGCGGGACGCGCACCAGCTCAGCCTGCCCGCCGGGCACCGAGCCGTAGAGGGAGGTGTACCCGAACAGCGCTGCGCCGCGCCTCTCGTTGCGCACCTGCGTGGTCTCGCACTGCGCGAACAGGCCGCGCGAGCACATCCAGCAGTGGCCGCAGGAGATGTTGAAGGGCACGACGACGCGGTCGCCGACGGCCAGCCCCTGCACGCCGCTGCCCACCTCCTCGACGATGCCCATGAACTCGTGGCCCAGGATGTCGCCCTTCCTGAGGAATGGGGCGAAGACGGAGTAGAGGTGCAGGTCGGAGCCGCAGATGGCGGTGGAGGTGACGCGCACGATGGCGTCGGTCGGTTCGGTGATCCGGGGCTCATCCACCTCGACCGTGCGGATGTCCTCGATGCCCTGCCAGGTGACTGCAAACATGTTCCAGCCTCACATTCAGGGCGCCGCTGCGGCACCCCTGAGAGGGTGGTGCGGGTGGGCGTCAGAGGACGCGGCGCATCCAGCCGTGCTTGTCCTCTGCCCGGCCGTACTGGATGTCGACGAGGTGCTGGCGGATCTCGCGGGTCTTGCGGCCCGGGGTGCCGTCGCCCACTTCCTGCGGGCCGCGATCCGGCGAGTTGAAGCCGGTGATGGGCGTCACGACGGCGGCGGTGCCACAGGCGAACACCTCTGCGATCTGGCCGTTGCCCACGCCGTCGAGCACCTCGTCGATGGAGATCATCCGCTCGACGGGCTTGAGGTCGTGGTCGGCAGCCAGCTTGAGGATGGATTCGCGGGTGACGCCGGGGAGGATGGTGCCGAGCTGCGGGGTGAGCAGTTCGCCGTCGGCGGTCACGAACATGATGTTCATGGTGCCGCACTCCTCGACCCACTTGCGCTCCGCGCCGTCGAGCCACAGCACCTGGCCGCAGCCGTTGGCGTAGGCCTCCTCGGTGGCGATGAGGCTGGCGGCGTAGTTGCCGCCGCACTTGGCGGTGCCGGTGCCGCCGGGGGCGGCGCGCGTGTAGTTGGGCGTGATCCAGAGCTTCACCGGCTCCGAGTAGTACGGGCCGGCGGGCGTGGCGATGACGGCGTAGCGGTAGGTGTTGGCCTCGCGGACGCCGAGGTAGGGCTCGGACGCGATCATGAACGGGCGCAGGTACAGGCTCTGCTCGTTCTCGCTGACCGGCACCCATTCGTGCTCGAGCTTGACCAGTTCCTCGACGGACGCGAGGAAGATGTCCTCCGGCAGGACGGCCATGCCCATGCGGCGGGCGGAGTTCACGAAGCGGGCGGCGTTGCGCTCGGGGCGGAAGAGCCAGATCGAGTTGTCGTCGTGGCGGTAGGCCTTCATGCCTTCGAAGATCTCCTGGCCGTAGTGCAGCACGGCGGAGGCCGGGTGCAGCGCCCACTCGGTCGTCGGGACGATCCGGGGCTCCTGCCAGCCGTCGCCCCCGATGTAGTCGACCACTGCCATGTGGTCTACGTAGTACCGCCCGAACCCGGGGTCTGCGAGCGCGGCCTTGCGGGCTGCGTCGGCTGTGGGCGTCGTGGTGCGGTTGATCGAGAACTGGGCCATGGATGTGATGGTATCCCCGCCCGGCGTCGCGCCACGCTGAGGTCCACCCATGAAACTCGGCCTTGGGGTGGGCGGCCGCCATGCCGCGTGGACGTTGCAGGTGCTCTGTGCTGACGGGCGCCGGGTCTCGGCGCCACGCCACGCCCCGGCCGCCCCCGACGACGGGGGGTCGCCGTCGTACGCCCCCACGGCCTACGCTGGCGCCATGACCGAACAGATCAAGAGCCCCCGCGCCGTCGACGTGCACCGTGTCTCGTCCACCGACTTCCGCGCCACCAACGAGCGCGGCGGCGAGATCGCCATCGGCACGGGCGGCGACGAGCTCTTCACCCCGGTCGAGCTGCTCCTGGCGGCCATCGCGGCCTGCGGGTCCATCGACGTCGACATGCTGACCACCCGACGCGCCGTGCCGGAGGTCTTCGCCGTCGAGGCCGCGGGCACCAGCGTCAAGGACGCGACCGGCAACCGCCTGGAGGACATCCGCGTCACGTTCGACGTCCGCTTCCCCGAGGGTGAGGACGGCGACCGCGCCCGTCGCATCCTCGACCAGTCCATCGCCAGGGCCCGCGACTTCCTCTGCACCGTCTCGCGCACGGTGGCCATCGGAACGCCCGTCGAAATGGTGCCCGCCAACCGGGAATGAAACCGCTTCCCCTTCGGTTGGAAGGGGGCGAGGACGGCCGCCCGGCCACCCTCGGATGAACATCAGGAGCCAGTCATGAAGACATTGTGGAAAGCAGTCGCCGCCGTAGCAGCCGTGGGGATGATGCTGACCGCCTGCGGCTCCGACAACGACGCCGAACCCGGCGCGGTGGGCGCTGACCCGGAGGCGCAGATCGAGATCGGTTCGATCTACGAGCCCGGCAACCTGAGCAACACGGGCGGCGGCGGCCAGGGCGTCACGGAGGCGCTCGGCGGCAACGTCTACGAGGCGCTCATCAAGCTCGAGGACGACGGGTCGACCAGCAACCTCCTCGCGGAGGACTACGAGGTCAGCGACGACGGCCTCACCTACACCTTCACCCTGCGCGACGGCGTCAAGTTCCACTCCGGGCGCGACGTGACGGCAGACGACGTCAAGGCCAGCTTCGAGGCCGTCGTGGCCGAGGACTCGCAGGCAGCGCGCAAGTCCAGCTTCGCCGTCGTCGAATCGGTGGAGGCCACCGATGACAGGACGGTGGCGTTCCAGCTCAGCTCGAAGACCATCTCGTTCCCGTACCTCATGGCCTACGTGTGGATCGTCAACCCCGAGCTCGGTGACCCGCTGACCGAGACCGACGGCACCGGGCCCTACACGCTCGACGAGTGGAAGCGCGGCAGCTCGCTCAGCCTCGTGCGCAACGACGACTACTGGGGCGACAAGGCGAAGAACGGCCGCGTCACCTTCAACTACTTCACCGACGCCAGCGCGCTCGGCAACGCCCTGCTGACCGGCCAGCTGGACCTGGTCACCACCATCCAGAGCCCCGATTCGCTGGTGCCGTTCGAGGACAACGAGGACTTCCAGATCTCCGAGGGCACCTCGACGGTGAAGGAACTGCTCGCGTTCAACGACCGCGTGGAGCCGTTCAACGACGCCAAGGTCCGCAAGGCCATCTACTCCGCCGTCGACCGCCAGAAGCTGCTCGACGCCATCTGGGACGGCCGCGGCACGCTCATCGGCTCCATGGTTCCGCCCACGGACCCGTGGTACGAGGACCTGACGGACCTCAACCCGTACGACCCCGACCTGTCGAAGGAACTGCTGGCCGAGGCCGGCCTGGCCGACGGCTTCGCGTTCGAGCTGCAGACCCCGAACTACGACCCGCACCCGCAGGTCGCCGAATTCCTCAAGTCCGAACTGGCCAAGGTGGGCGTGACCGTCAACATCAAGACCATCACCGCCGACGAGTGGTACTCCAACGTGTTCAAGGAGCGCGCGTTCGAGGCCACGCTGCAGGAGCACGTCAACGACCGCGACGTCGTCTGGTACGCCAACCCCGACTTCTACTGGGGCTACGACAACGCCGACGTGCAGCGACTGGTGGCCGAGGCCGAACAGGCCGACTCCCCCGAGGCCCAGGCCGAGAAGCTGAAGGAGGCCAACCGGATCATCGCCGACGAGGCCGCCAGCAACTGGCTGTACCTCTTCCCGCAGATCGTCGTGGCACACAAGGACATCGCCGGGTTCCCCGTCAACGGGCTCAACTCGCAGTTCTTCGTCTACGACATCACCAAGGGCTAACCGCTAACCTTTCCGGATGACCCAGCGAGAAACCCGAGCAGGCACGTGACCAGTTACCTGGTGCGCCGGCTCGGGTTCCTGCTGCTCAGCTTCGTGCTCGCGATGCTGCTGATCTTCGTCCTGCTGCGGTTGTTGCCGGGCGACCCCGCCAACGCGCTGCTCTCCGTCGACGCCACCCCCGAACAGATCCGGGCCGCGCAGGAGCAGGTGGGCTCCAACCTGCCGCTGTGGGAGCAGCTCACCTCCTGGCTGGCCGACGTGGCCCGCCTCGACCTGGGCAAGTCCTTCATCTCCGGTGCCGCCGTGCTGCCGGAGATCGGGCAGCGGCTCGTGGTGACCCTGCCCCTGACCCTCATCGCCTTCGTCCTGTCGGTGGTGGTGGCCGCGCTGGTGGGCTACCTCGCCGCGGTGAAGGCCGATACCCGGCTGGGCGTCGCGCTGTCGGGCGTGGCGCAGGTGGGCATCGCGGTGCCGGTGTTCTGGATCGGCATCCTGCTGGTGTGGCTCCTGGCGCTCGAACTGCGGCTGCTGCCGTCGGGCGGGTTCCCGCGCACCGACTGGGAGGACCCGGGGGCCGCGCTGGTGTCCCTGACGCTGCCCGTGGTCACCATCGTCGTGGTGATGAGCGCCTCACTGACCCGCTACGTGCGCTCCGCGGTCCTCGACGTGCTCGACGCCGACCACCTCCGCAACGCCCGCGCGCTCGGCGCCGGCCCGGGCGAGGCGTTCCTGCGGCACGGGCTGCGCAACGCGTCGGTGCCGGTCATCTCCATCCTCGGCATCGAGCTGGCGTCCACGCTGCTGGGCGCCGTCGTCGTCGAGGCCGTGTTCAACCTGCCGGGCCTGGGCTCCATGCTGACCAAGGCCATCGCCGAACACGACTACCCCAGCATCCAGGGCGTCCTGCTGGTGACCACGCTCTTCGTGCTGCTGATCGGCTTCCTCGCCGACGTGGTGCAACGCATCGTCGACCCGCGCCTGCGCGTCTCGCTCTCGGGGGCCGACGCGTGAGCGCCCCCGTGGAGCTGCCCGGCGCCGTCGACACGACGCCGGCCCGCCGTCGCACCCGACTCCCGCTCACGCTCGTGGTGGGCGCCGCGTTCCTGTTGTTCGCCGTCGCGTTGGGCGCGCTGTCGTTGGTGTGGCTGCCGTTCGACCTGGCCGACACCTCGGGCGGGCGACTCGAGGCCCCCGGCGCCGAGCACTGGATGGGCACCGACAGGCTCGGCCGCGACACGTTCAGCTTCATCATGGCCGGCACCCGCATCGCGTTGACGGTGGGCCTGGGCAGCGCGGCCATCGCCATGGTCGTCGGCACGGCCATCGGGCTCGTCGCGGCGTTCTCGCGCGGCTGGCTCGACGACGTGCAGTCGTCGCTGCTCGACGTACTGATCGCGTTCCCCACCCTGCTGCTCGCCATGTTGATCGGCGCCGCACAGGGCGCGAGCCTCGGCTCCGCCGTCGTGTCGATCGGCCTGGCGGCCTCGGCGATCGTCGCCCGCCTCACGCGGATCCTCGCCAAGCGGCTGCTCGGCACGCAGTTCGTCACGGCCGCCCGCACGTCCGGCACCAGTTGGCTGGGCGTCATCCGCTCGCACCTGCTGCCGAACATGTGGCCCACGCTGGTGGTGGCGGCCGCGCTGATCTTCGGCGCGGCGGTGCTGGCGGAGGCGTCGCTGTCCTACCTGGGCCTGGGCGTGCCGCCACCGAACTCGTCGCTGGGCCGACTGCTGCAGGAGGCGCAGTCGACGGTGAACACGGCGCCGTGGGGCGCCATCGCGCCGGGCGTGGTCATCGTGCTGATCGTGCTGGGCGCGAACTTCCTGGCCGACGGGCTGCGTGAGCGCCTCGACCCCACCCGGAGGGAGCGCGGATGAGCCACGTCGAAGTGAAGGACCTGGCGGTGGTGGCCGGCGGCCGCAGGGTGGTCGACGGCGTGTCGTTCGCCGTCGACAGCGGCGAGCGCGTCGGGATCATCGGCGAATCCGGCTCCGGCAAGTCGCTCAGCATCTTCTCCGTCATGGGCCTGCTGCCCCGTGGGCTGCGGGCCGAGGGCTCGATCCGGGTGGACGGGCAGGAGGTCGTCGGCGCGTCCGAGCGGGCCCTGCAGGCGGTGCGCGGGGGCAAGGTGGCGATGGTGTTCCAGGACCCGTCGACGGCGCTCGACCCGTTGACGCGGGTGGGGGCGTTCCTCGCGGAGCCGCTGCGCCGCCACCGGGGCCTGCGCGGCTCCGAGCTGGAGGCCGCCGTCCGGCAGGGCCTCGAGGAGGTGTCGCTGCCGTCGACGGAGCGGGTGCTGCGCGCGTTCCCGCACGAGCTGTCCGGTGGGCAGCGGCAGCGGGTGGCGATCGCGGCGGCGCTGGCGTGCCGGCCGAAGGTGCTGCTGGCCGACGAGCCCACCACCGCGCTCGACGTCACGGTGCAGGCGGGCATCCTCGCGCTGCTCCAGCGGGTGGTCGAGGAGCACGACATGGGGCTGCTGTTCGTCTCGCACGACCTCGCCGTCGTGTCGCAGACGGTGGACCGGGCGCTGGTGATGCGCCGCGGGCAGGTCGTCGAGGAGGGCGCCGTGGGCGCGCTGATCAGCCGGCCCCGCGAGGCGTACACGCAGCGGCTGGTGGGCAGCGCACTCGCGCTGGACCGTGCCCTGACGACGGGGAGGATCGCATGAGCGTGCTGGCGCTGGAGGGCGCGACGTACCGCTACCGCGGGGCCACCGAGGCGGCACTCGACGGCGTCAGCCTCGCCGTCGAGAAGGGCCGCAGCCTGGGCATCGTCGGCGAATCCGGCTCGGGGAAGACCACGGCGCTCCGGCTGCTGTTGGCGCTGACCACGCCGTCGGAGGGGCAGGTGCTGTTCGACGGCGAGCCACTGCTGCGGCGCAACTCCGGCCAGGCGCGCCGCCTGCGCCGGGCCGTGCAGCCGGTGTTCCAGGACCCGTACGCGTCGCTGGACCCCCGGATGCGGGTGGACCGGATCGTGGCCGAGCCGCTGGTGTCGCTGGGGGTGGAGCTCGACGGGGCCCGCCGTCGGGCGCGGGTGGCGGAGTCGCTCGCGGAGGTGGGCCTCGACGCGGAGGCGCTGGGGCGCTACCCACACGAGTTCTCCGGCGGTCAGCGGCAGCGCATCGCGATCGCCCGGGCGCTGGTGACCGATCCCGCCGTCCTGATCGCCGACGAACCCGTCAGCGCCCTGGACGTGACCACGCGCATCGAGGTCATCGAACTGCTGGACCGGCTGCGCCGCGAGCGGGGGTTGAGCATCGTGATGGTGTCGCACGACGTCAGCGTCGTCGCCGCGCTGTGCGACGACGTGCTCGTGTTGCAGGGTGGGCGCGCCGTCGAGTCAGGCCCCACGCTCGACGTGCTCAGCGCACCGAGGGAGCCCTACACGCAGGGGCTCATCGCCGCGATCCCGCGGCTCGGCGTCGAACCGTGAGCAAGCTCGGTAGGTTGTCGGCGTGACAGAAGGCACCACTGACATCCCCGACGGCGGGCGCAGGCCCGGCTGGAGCGTCTCGCTGGTCCCGGCCGCCCTGGTCTCCCTGTCCGCGTTCTTCCTCTTCGCACTCGAGGCGCGCCCCCTCGGCTACCTCGCCATGGCTGCGGGCATCGCGCTCGCCGCGTGGCTCGACCGCGTGCTCCTGCGCGACCTCCTGCTGGTCGCCGTCGGGCTCATCATCGTGTCGACCATCTCGGTGCGCGCCGACGTCAGCTGGGGCAACGTCGCGCTCATGGGCACGGTGCTGACGCTCGCCGTCGCGGTGCCGTACCTGCTCAACCGGTTCGGCTACGGCGACCACACCATCCGCTTCCACTGGCTCTCAGGCCGCTGGAACAGGTGGATGTGGGCCTACCTCGTCGCGGTGCCGGTGATCGGCTGGGTGCTGCTGCCCACCTACTTCGTCCGCTCCGGCGCCTACCGCAACTGGCCCGCACTGGCGGACTGGACGGAGGTGGCGCGCTTCTTCGTCGGCGTGAACTTCGTCGGCTCCTGGGACGAGTTCTTCTTCATCATCACCATCTTCGTGCTGCTGCGCCGCCACTTCTCGTTCTGGTTCGCCAACGCGCTCACGGCGGTGATCTTCGTCTCGTTCCTGTGGGAACTGGGCTACCGGGAATGGGGCCCGCTGCTCACCACGCCGTTCGCGCTGCTGCAGGCCTACCTGTACTCCAAGACGCGGTCCCTGCTGTACGTGCTGGTGGTGCACCTGCTGTTCGACGTGGTGGTGTTCCTGTCGATCGTGCACGTGCGCTACCCGCAGCTGCAGATCTTCTTCTACCTCTGGTGACTCACGCCAGCGCGGCCAACAGTTCGTTGAGCAGCTCCGTGGACGAGAGGTGCACCCAGATCCCGTCGCGCAGCTCGCTGGCCGTGATCCCCGTGCGCATCGCCAGCGCCACCAGGTTGACCACCTCCTGCGAGTCGACGCCGTGGTGCGCGAAGCCCAGCACCTGGTCGGTGTCGGCGTCGACGACGACCTTGGCGATGCCGCGCGTCTCCCCCAGCGTCTTGGGCCGGGGCACCATCGCCAACCTGGCCACCGGCTTGGCGGCGACCCTCACGTTGAGCCCCCGTTCGCGCGCCTGCCGTTCCGTGAGGCCGACGCTCGACAGCGGCGGCGTGACGAACGTCGTGGTGGGCACCGCGAGGCGGTCGGTCCGGCTGCGCCCACCGTCACCCAGGAGTTGCGAGCCGACGATGCGGTAGTCGTCGAGGGAGATGTAGGTGAACTGGGGCCCGCCGTTGACGTCGCCCACGGCCCACACGTTCTCCGCGCTGGTGCGCAGCGAATCGTCGACGACGATGAAGCCGCGCTCGTCGACGTCGACCCCCGCCGCCTCGAGCCCGGCAGGCACCGCCGGCACCCGGCCGATCGCGAACAGCACCGTGTCGGCCTCGAAGCTGCCCCCGGTGGTCTCGACGGTGGCGGCCGTGACCTCGGTGACCTCCACGCCGTCCACCACGGTGATACCCGAATCGGCCAGCGCCGACAGGACGGAGGCCCGCACGTCGTCGTCCTCCCCCGCGAGGGCGGCGCCGCGGCTGAGCAGCGTCACGTCGCTGCCGAACCCGGCGAACATCTCGGCGAACTCCAAGCCGACGGCGCCCGCCCCGACCACCACGAGGCGGCCGGGCAGGTGGTCGATCCGCTGGATGGAGATGGAGTCGTGCACGTGCGGGAGGTCGGCGCCGGGCACCCCGCCCGGCCGCGGCGCGGAGCCGGTGTTGATGACGACGGCGGCGGCGTCGATCTCCAGCCGCTCACCGCCGGCCCCGACGGAGACCCGCCGCGGCCCGACGAACTCGGCCTCGCCCATCACGACGGTGACGTGGGCGTTGCCCTCGAGCATTGCCCGGTTGGCGGCGTTGAGCTGCTCCACGAGCGAGTCGCGCCGGCGCAGGGACTCGGCGAGGTAGGTCTCGGGGTCGTCCTCCGGCCGGCGTTCGGCCGCCGAGTGGACCAGGGCCTTGGTGGGGATGCACGCCACGTTGATGCAGGCGCCCCCGACCATGGCCTCGTCGCGCTCGACCATGACCACGCGACGGCCCGCCGCGGCCGCCTTCGCCGCGAGCGTCTTGCCGCCCTTGCCCCAGCCGATCACCACGAGGTCTGCGGGCAGTGTGCTGGTCATGGCGCCTCCTGTGTCGTCGGGGCCCACACGATACTGCGCCGCCGGTCAGTCGCCCCGGCGGGCCTTCTCGAGGCGGGCGTACATCTCGTCGACGAGGTGCCGGAAGCGCTTCTCCACCTCGCGCCGGCGCACCTTCAGCGTGGGCGTCAACAGGCCGTTGTCCATCGTGAACTCCTCGTCCAGCACGGTGGTCTCCTTCGGCCGCTCCTGTGAGGGGAGCCTCGCGGTGAGTTCGTCGACGCGGCGGCGCAGCTCGTCGAGCAGTTCGCTGGAGTTCACCCAGTCCTTCATCTCGCCCGGCCAGGAGAACCGCTTGGCGAGTTCCTCGACGGCGGGCAGCGACGGCTTGACCAGCAGCGTCACGAACGGGCGGTTGTCGCCCAGCAGCACGGCGTGTTCGAACAGCGGGTCCGCCAGGATCAGCCCCTCGATGGGCTGCGGCGCCACGTTCTTGCCGCCGAGCGTGACGATGATGTCCTTGAGCCTGTCGGTGATGATCAGGAAGCCGTCGGTGTCGACGTAGCCGACGTCGCCGGTGTGCAGCCAGCCGTCCTTGATCAGCTCGTCCGTGGCCTCCTGGTTGTTCCAGTAGCCGAGCATCACGTTGGGGCCCTTGTACAGGATCTCGCCGAACTCCCCGATGCGCAGTTCGCCGCCCGGCAGCACCTTGCCGACGGTGTTCTCCTTGAAGTCGTCGGGTGCGTTGAACGACACCAGCGGCGAGGCCTCCGTCAGGCCGTAGCCCTGCAGGATGGGCAGGCCGACGGAGGCGAAGAACTCCTCGATCTCCGGCCGCAGCGGCGCGCCACCACACGCCAGGATCTTCTTCGACCCGCCGAGCGCGGCCCGGACGCTGCTGAGCACCAGTTTGTCGGCGACCCTCAGCTTCGCCCGCAGCGCGGCGCTGGGGGTGCGGCCCGCGCGGAAGGCGTACTGGTTGTGCCGGCCGATCTTCAGCGCCCACGCGAAGATGCGTCGCTTCAGCGGCGACGCCGCCGCCTTCTGGTGCGCCGTGGTGTAGACCGTCTCGTACAGCTTGGGCACCGACACCATCATCGACGGCTCGGCCAGCACCATCTGCTCGGCCACCGTCCGCGCGTTCTCGACGTAGGTGTTCATGCAGCCGTGCATCAGCACCACGTACGTCCACGCCCGTTCCAGCGCGTGGGACAGCGGCAGGAAGCACAGCGACTCGTCGTCGGCGCTGATGTCGAAGAACTGGTCCAGCGCGTCCGACTGCATCACGAACGCCTTGTGCTGCAGCATCACGCCCTTGGGGCTGCCGGTGGTGCCGGAGGTGTAGATGATCGACGCCAGGTCGTCGCCGGTGGCCGCCTCGAAGCGCTCCTCGACGGCGGGGGTGGGCTCGGCCAGGAAGTCGGCGTAGCTGCGCAGCGGCGCGGGCATGCCGCCGTAGGGCTTGACGATCACCACGTGCTGCAGCGCCGGGAGCGCGTCGAACACCTCGAGCACCCGCTCGGCCTCAGACTTGTTGCCGACGAACATCACCGTCAGCCCCGAGTCGGCAGCGATGTGCTCGATCTGCTCGGGGGTGGACGTGGCGTACAGCGGCACGGGCACGGCCCGCACGGTGCCGGCGCCCAGGTCGATCTCCGACCACTCGGGCCTGTTGCCCTGGAAGATGCCGACGCGCCCACCGGGCTCGACGCCAAGGTCCAGCAGGCCCTGGCCCACCCGTCGGACCTGCTCACCGAACTCGGCGTAGGTCTGGGTGCGCCAGCCCTCGCCCTCACGGATCCGGGTGGCGGTGCGGTGGCCGTGTTCGTCGATGACCCGGCGCACTCGCTCGACGACGTGGTTGCTCATGGGGTTCCCCCTTCGTTGGGCGTACCCAAGGGTAACCGGCGGCGGGCGGTGCGAGCGCCGTCACGCCGCCGGACGCCTCAGGCGCGGGCCTTGTCCGCCGCGATCACGCGGCGCATGCCCTCGATGGCGGTGGGGATGAGGTTGCCGATCTGCGAGGCGTCCTTCTCCTCCTCCGTCATGGGCTGGAAGTCGTGGTGGCCCATGATCATCATCACGCCGCCGGCGCGGACGCGGCGCGTCGCGGCGACCAGGAACAGCGTGGCGCACTCCATCTCGGAGACCAGGCAGCCGCCGGCCACCCACGCGTCCCACCGCTCCTTCAGCCGCGCCGCCACCGGCATCGAATCCGGCGAGTGCTGGCCGTAGAACGAGTCCTTCGACTGCGAGACGCCCACGTGGTAGCGCTTGCCCATGTCGCGGGCCGCCTCGGTCAGGCCGGTGATGAGGTCCTGGTGGGCGACGGCGGGGAACTCCACCGGCAGGTAGTGCAGGCCCGTGCCCTCGTCGCGGATGGCGGCGTTGATCACGGCGACGTCGCCGGGCTGCGTCTCCGGCTGCATGGCTCCGGAGGTGCCCACCCGCATGAAGGTGTCGGCGCCGACGTGGATCAGTTCCTCCACCGCGATCGCGGTCGACGGGCCGCCCATGCCGGTGGAGGTCACTGCGACGGGCACGCCGTCGAGTTCGCCCGCCCACGTGGTGTGTTCGCGGTGCGACGCGACGAACCGCGGGTTGTCGAAGTGCTGTGCGATGACCTCGCAGCGGCCGGGGTCGCCCGGCAGGAAGACGTAGCGGCCGATGTCGCCCTGCTTGAGGTGGATGTGGTACTCGTAACCCTCTGAGTAGGCCATGGATTCTCCTTCACTGAATGCCAGCCAAGCTACCCGTTCCCGCCCGGCCCATGCTGGGTTTAGAGTGTGTCTGTTGGGCCGATGCCACACGCGGTGGGGGGCAGGAGGAAGCGATGTACGTGCTGCGCAAGGCGTTGGCAGTCGCCGCCGCCCTGACGCTCGCCGCACCCGCCGTCGCCCACGCCGACGAGGGCGCGGCCCCCGTGACGCCCATGCGCCGCATCTCGTGCCCCACTGCCGAGCAGGTCTCGGCCGCCTCCGGCTACGACCTGACGTCGCTCACCGCCACCCGCACGTCCTGCTGGTACGAGAGCGCCTCGGCGCAGTCGCTGCGCCAGCGGGTGGAGTTCACCTACACCAAGGACGCCACCCTCACGGCCGCCCGCGCGCGGGTCGAGGCCTGGAAGGACGCCACCGTCCGCGCCGCCGAGGCGCTGGGCGCCGACGCGTTCTCGTGGGAGTCGGCCGGCCCGGCCAACATCTACTGGGAGGTCAGCCCCGGCGCAGTGGGCACGCTGAGCGGCGTCGACGACCACGCCAGGGCCGTGGCCACCGCGCAGCTGTTCCGCCCGCAGATGGAGGTCTACACCGTGCCGGGCGAGCGCACCGTCGGCGGCAGGCTCTGGCGCACCACGTGCGAGCCCTACTCCGAGACCACCCGCTGCCGCACCGAGATCTGGGCCCACACCGTCGTGCCCGACGGGAACTCGTTCCGCCGTCAGGCCGGCTGGACGTTCAACTCGCTGACCTACCTGTGGTCCAAGCGCGCGCTCTGGGCCGACAACCCCCTGGCCACCGACGGCACGTGGCGCGCCGACGGCCGCGTGTGGCGCACCGAATGCGACACCGCCGTCACGGGGCGCGGCGCGTGCCGCACCTGGCTGCGCCAACCCACCGTCGAGGTGGGGCCGGACGGGCAGCTGGTCACCACCACCGGCTGGGTGTTCAACAACCAGGTCCTGTTCAGCTGACCCCGGGATAGGCTCGCGTCGTGGACGCTCTCGGCGGTGCCATCGGCGCCCTGGTCAATGTTCTGATCCTCATCTACGTCGCCCGGCGACTCCTCGGGGTCCCCGTGGGCTGGGGCCGTGCCGCCCTGGTCAGCGCGGCGGTGTTCGCGGTGACGTACGAGAGCCTCGACGCGGTGATGGCGCACTACGGCCTCGACCAGGACACCGAGCCGCTCCCGCTGACGCTGCTGCTCGTGGTCAGCGTGGGCTGCCTCATCACGTTCGAGTTGATCGTCCTGACGCTGCTCGAGGTGTTCATCCCCACCCGCAACGTGCCCAGCTTCACCCAGTTCGTCACCGGCATCCCCGCCGCGCTGCGCCGGGTGCGCCGCTACGTCGCCATCTGGTGGATCGTGACGCGCCGCGGCCTGAGCGCCTACCTGGGGCCGGCGTCGAAGGGCGACGTGGAGTCGCCGCGGGTGGCCCGCTCGCTGCGCCGGGCCCTCACCGACGCGGGCGTGACGTTCGTGAAGTTCGGCCAGATGCTGTCGACCCGCGCCGACCTCCTGCCGCCGGCCTTCGTCCGCGAACTGTCGAAGCTGCACAGCCAGGTGGAGGCCGAACCGTGGGCCGCGGTGCGCCCCGTCATCGACGACGAACTCGGCCGGCCGCTCGAGGAGGTGTTCGCCGAGCTCGACGAGACCCCGCTCGCGGCCGCCTCCGTCGCCCAGATCCACACTGCCAGGCTCGTCGACGGGACGGACGTCGTCGTCAAGGTGCAGCGGCCGCGCGCCCGCCGGCAGGTCACCGCAGACCTCGACATCCTCGACCGCATGGCCCACCGCCTGGAGAAGACGACGGTGTGGGGCCGCCAGATCGGCGCGGTTGGGCTCAGCGACGGATTCGCCGCGTCACTCCACGAAGAGCTCGACTACAGGGTGGAGGTGGCCAACATGCGCGGCGTGGCGGCCGCCAGCAGCCTCAAGGTGCCGCAAGTCTACGACCAGTTCTCGGGCGAGCGGGTGATCGTCATGGAGCGCCTCCACGGCCAGCCGCTGTCGGCCGCGGACGTGGACGCGCTCGCGCCCCATCGTCGTGCCGAGCTGGCAGAGGAGCTCCTCTCCGGCGTCCTGCGGCAGATCTTCGTCACCGGCGTCTTCCACGCCGACCTGCACCCGGGCAACGTCGTCCTCACCGACGACGGCGAGCTCGCGCTGCTCGACTTCGGCTCCGTCGGGCGCCTCGACCGCCCCACGAGGTCGGCGCTGGTGATGCTGCTCTTCGCAGTCGAACGGCAGGACTCCATCGCCGCGACAGACGCACTGCTGGACCTGATGGACCGGCCGGACGACCTCGACGACCGCGACTTGGAACGCGAGGTGGGCGGCCTCATCGTCCGCTACGGCGACGGCCTCGCCCCAGGCGGATCCGCCGCCATGTTCACCGCGCTGCTGGACCTCGTCGTCCGGCACGGCTTCCGCGTACCGCCCCAACTCGCTGCGGTGTTCCGCACCCTCGGCACGCTCGACGGCACCCTGCGCCTCCTGGACCCCGACATCGACCTCATGCGGACCGCGAAGGCCCGCGGTGCCGAGGTGGCGAGGGAACTCACCGGGCGCGACGCCATCAAGCAGCAGGTCGACCACCAGCTCGCCACCCTGCTGCCGATCCTGGCCAGGCTGCCGCGTCGCATCTCGCGGATCACCGAGCAGCTCGAGGACGGCACGCTCGCCGTCAACGTCCGCACCCTCGGGCATCCGGTGGACCGCGCCTACCTGGCCGGCATCGGCGGCCAGCTGAACCTGACGCTGCTCGGCAGCGCGCTGGGCATCGGTGGGCTGTACCTCCTCACCCGCGACGGTGGCCCCATGCTGCTGCCCCAGCTGGCGCTGTGGCCGTTCCTCGGCGTGACGCTGCTGTTCCTCGCGTTCACGCTCGGCGCGCGGGTGCTGGCCAGCATCTTCTTCCGAGAACACTGACATCCATGTCAACCAGGACCGTGGACCACCGCGTGCTACCTGCATCTCCTCGAGGAAGGTGACACCGATGAAGCTCCGCACCACACTCACCACGCTCGCCGTCGCGGCCCTCCTGGCCGCGGGGCTCGCCCTGCCCGCCCAGGCCGACACGGTCGCCCCTGTGCGCCGGGTCTCCTGCCCCTCGGTGGCCGCCGTCAAGGCCGCCTCGGGCGTCCCCGTCACCACCATGGCCGCCACGCCGGAGACCTGCACCTACTACGCGGGCGGCACGGCGACGGTGCTGTTCGAACTGACCGACTACGCCACGCCGGCCGAGGCCCAGGCCGACATCGCCGCGAACTGGCCCGAGGAAGCGCCCTATCCCTTCGACCCCAGGCCGGTGCCGAGCCTCGGCCCGGGTGCGTTCCGGTGGGCCGACGCCAGCCCGTCGTTCGTGTACTGGCAGTTCGCCCCAGGGGTGACCGCCGAGTTGTTCGGCGTCTGGAGCGACGCGGCAGTCGTCAACACCCCGCCGCTGTTCAGGCCGATGATGGAGGTCTACACCGTGCCGGGCACCCGCACGGTCAACGGCCGGCAGTGGCGCACCAGCTGCGAGCCCTACTCCGCGACGGCGCGCTGCCGCACCGAGATCTGGGCCACCGTCGTGCTGCTCGAGGGCGGCAGGTACGTCAAGACCGACGGCTGGGCGTTCAACTCCTTGACCTACCGCTGGTCGGACCGGGCGCTGTGGAAGGGCAACCCGCTGGGCAACACCAACGCGGGCTGGGTCGCCGACGGCGAGGACGGCCGCCGGTGGCGCACCGAGTGTGACACCGCCGCCACCGGCCGCGGCGCCTGCCGCAGCTACATCCTCGCCACCGTGATCAGCGCCACCCCCAGCAGGTACGTCCAGGAGGCCAAGTGGGTCTTCAACAACCAGGTGCTCTTCTCGAACTGAGCCGCGCAAGGAGACCCACATGATCCGGACAGTGCGGCGCAGCCTCATTGCAGCGGCCACCGCAGCCCTCATCGCTGCCTCATCCATCGTCGGCGCGCCGGCCGCGAGGGCGGAGGTCGACGTCTACTCGACCCCCGGCTCCCACCACGTCAACGGCCGCGACTGGCGCACCACCTGCGAGCCCTACTCGGCGACGGTGCGGTGCCGCACGGAGATCAGGGCCACCGTCATCTCGTATGACGCCGCGACGGCGCGGTTCAGCCAGAAGACCGACTGGGCCTTCAACAACCTGACCTACCAGCCGTCCTCCTGGGCCATCTGGAAGGGCAACCCGCTCGCCGTGCCGGGCAGCTGGACGGCCCCCGACGGCCGGCAGTGGATCACCGAGTGCAACACGGCCGCCACGGGCCGCAACGGCTGCCGCTCCTACGCCAAGGTCTCAGTCGCCCACCACCAGGCCAGCAGCGACCAGTACCTCGTCTCCTCCCTCTGGGTGTTCAACAACATCGTGCGCTTCACGCCAGGCACCATGCCGGACCTCACCTCGCCGGTCACCATCCCCGACGACCGGCTCCGCGCCTGCGTCACCGAGACCCTCCAGGGCGCCCCGGCCACGCCCGCCACGTTGGCCGGGCTGCACTTCCTCAGGTGCGAGGCCGACGACCTCACCGGCCTCGAGCACGCGGTGAACCTCACCAACCTGCACCTCTCGGGCTCCTACACCGACCTCACGCCGATCAGCGGGCTCGGCAAGCT
This sequence comes from Tessaracoccus lubricantis, assembly GCF_039544535.1. Taxonomy (NCBI): domain Bacteria; kingdom Bacillati; phylum Actinomycetota; class Actinomycetes; order Propionibacteriales; family Propionibacteriaceae; genus Tessaracoccus; species Tessaracoccus lubricantis. The sequence goes on along the minus strand of NZ_BAABLV010000017.1, from coordinate 93,212 downwards.
CTACCAGCTGACGCTGCACGACAACGCGCAACTGCGCGACCTGCGTCCCCTGGCCGGGCTCACCGGACTGGCCCACCTGACGCTGCGCGCCACAGCCGTCACCGACTTCTCCCCGCTCACGCGGGTGGCCCCGTTGGACGTGTTCACCGTCGAATCGGCCACGCTCACGTCGCTGGGCGCGGCCGTCGGCGGCCCCAACCTGCGCGTCTTCACCGGCGACGGCTCCCCCAGGCTGACCGACGTGTCCGCCCTGGCCACGGCCACCGGCCTGGAGACGATCTCGCTGAAGGGGACCGGGGTGGCCGCGCTGCCGTCGCTGGCGAAGCTGCCCAGGCTCACCACCCTTGCCGTGGAGGGGTCGAAGCTGGCGAGCCTCGCGCCGGTGGCGGGCCACCCGACGCTGCGGGAGGTGTTCTTCGACTCCACCCCGGTGACCGACGTGTCGCCGCTTGTCAGCGTGCCGAAGCTGCGGCTGATCTTCGCTTTCGACAACAGCGTGACGAACTGGACGGTGCTGAAGCCCAAGTTCGACGCGGGCGGCCTCCAGATCTTCTGGTTCGCGCCCTCGGACGGCTACACGCCGCCGTGGTGATGTCGCCGCGCGGTGACATACTCGCTGGGTGACTGATCGCAACCTGATCTCGGCCCCGGGCACGGCCAGGACCTTCCACCGGATGAAGGTCCTCGCCGTCATCCTGATGTCCATGGGGATGTCGATGATGGCGGTGTCGTCGGTCAACGTGGCACTGCCCACCATCCAGGAGGGGTTGGGCGCCACGGATCAGGACCTGCAGTGGGTGCTGGCCGGCTACGCCCTGGCGTTCGGCGTCACGCTGATCCCCGCGGGCCGCGCGGGCGACGTGCTGGGCCGGGGCTCGTGGTTCGTCGTGGGCGCGGCGGTGTTCACGGTCGCCTCGCTGGCGTGCGGGTTGGCGCCCAACGCCGTCGTGCTCAACGCGGCACGGCTGGCCCAGGGCGTCGGCGCCGGGATCTTCTCGCCGCAGGTCACCGGCATGATCCAGCAGTACTTCAGCGGCGGAGGCCGCGCCAAGGCATTCGCGTTGTTGGGGGTGACGATCTCCGCGTCGGTGGCGGCCGGCCCCGTCATCGCGGGCGCGATCATCGAGGCCGCCGGTCCGGAGACCGGCTGGCGCTGGGCGTTCTTCGGCTACCTGCCGCTGGGCCTGGCCGCAGTGGTGCTGGGATTGTTGTGGTTCCCGTTCGTGACGGAACGGCGACGCCGCCTGGGCCTCGACGCGACGGCGGCGCGGGTGGACCTCGACCCCGTGGGGACGCTGCTCATCACCGCCTCCGTCGTGGCGGTGATGTACCCGTTCATGGCGCGCGACCCCTGGGTCTGGGCGCTGCTCCCGCTGGGCGCGGCGCTGATCGCCGCCTGGTGGGCGTGGGAGCGGCGCTACAAGTCGGCCGGGCGCGAGCCGCTGGTGGACCTCGAGCTCTTCCGCTACCGCTCGTTCCGCAACGGGCTGCTGGTCTCCGGCGCCGCGTTCCTGGGGCTGACCTCGACGTTCGCCGTCGTGGCGATCTTCCTGCAGACCGGCCTGGGCGTCGACGCGCTGCGCACCGGCCTGCTCGGCCTGCCCAACGCGGTGCTGAGCGCGGTGGCGTCGATCTACACCGTGCGGTTCGTGATGACGCGCGGCCGGCGGCTCGTGGTCGTCGCGCTGGCCACGATGGTGACGGGGGCCGTGTTGAGCATCCTGGTGGCGTGGGGCATCGGCGCCTTCGGGCTGTCCTTCTGGTGGTTGTCGGCCACCCTGGCGCTGAACGGCGCCGCGATGGGGGCGTTCGCCTCCGCGAACCAGACGCTGAGCATGCAGGACGTGCCCGTGCGCCACGGCGGCACCGCCAGCGGGTTGAAGCAGACCGTCGAGCGCATCACGACCGCCTTGGGCAACGCGGCGATCACCGGCGTCTTCTTCGCGGTGGCCGCGGGGGGCTCATGGTCGCTGGCCTTCATCGGCGCGTTCGTCGGCATCGTGCTGTGCCTCCTGCTCGCCCTCGGCCTGGGCATCATGGACGAGAGGCAGCACGCTCGCTGAGCCGTGGCTCGGGAGGCGGGCAGGGCCGGCGACTTGGCTAGGCTGGGCCGCATGTCGTTCCCCCTTGGCGCCCACGTCGACTCCGTCAACCCGCTCGCCGATGCCGCCGCGCTCGGCGCGGGTGTCGTCCAGATCTTCCTGGGCGACCCGCAGTCCTGGAAGAAGCCGGCTGCGCTCACCGAGGGAGGCGCGGACGCGCTGCGCCGGGGGGCGGCCGAGGCGGGGGTGCAGCTCGTGGTCCACTCCCCCTACGTGCTCAACGTCGCCTCGCTCAACAACCGGGTGCGCATCCCCAGCCGGAAGCTGCTGCAGCAGACGGTCGACGAGGCGGCCGCCGTCGGGGCGCTCGGCGTGGTGGTGCACGGGGGCCACGTCACCGCCAAGGACGACCCCGCCGTCGGGTACGACAACTGGCGCAAGTGCGTCGACGGCCTGAAGCTCCCGGTGCCGATCTTCATCGAGAACACCGCCGGCGGCGGCCGGGCGTTGGCACGCAAGGAGGAGGGCATCCAGCGGCTGTGGGACGCCATCTCCGGCTCCGACAACATCGCCCAGGTGGGTTTCTGCCTCGACACCTGCCACGCGCACGCCGGCGGCCTCGAACTCGACGGCCTGGTGGGGCGCCTCAAGGCCATCACCGGCCGGGTCGACGTGGTGCACTGCAACGACTCGCGCGACGCCTACGACAGCGGCGCCGACCGCCACGCGAACCTCGGCAAGGGTTTCGTGGACCCGGAGGCGCTGATCAGCATCGTCCGCGACGCGGCCGCCCCGACGATCCTCGAGACCCCGGGCGGCGTCCTCGAGCACGACGCCGACCTGGCGTGGCTCCGCGAGCGCCTCTGAGCCCCCTGAGTCCCCTGAGCCGCGAGCCCTGCGAGCGGTCGAAGGGCCAGCGGGTCTCACGACTCACCAGTCGTTGGACGCCGCGATCCTGTCCGCCTGCTCCCGGTAGCGCTCCATGACCTCCGGGCGCGCCTGGGCCTCGTAGGTCTCGGAGCCCTCGAGTTCCCACTGCGGCAGCGTGCCCGTCAGGGCCCACGCCGCCTGGCGCGCGGCGCCCAGCGCCACGTACTCACCCGACGGCGGCACGTCGACCGGCACCCCAAGCACCTCCGGCGCGATCCGGCGCACGGCCTCCGACCTTGCGCCGCCCCCGATCAGTGACACCCGCCGCACGTCCACGCCCAGCGCGCGCACGGCGTCGACACCGGTCCCCATGAGGCCCAGCAGGCCCTCGACGGCGGCCCGGGCCACGTTCTCGCGCGTGAAGTTGCCCAGCGTCATGCCCACCAGCGACGCGTTCGCGTCGGGCAGGTTGGGCGTGCGTTCGCCCTCGAACCACGGCACCAAGGTCAGGCCGCCGGCGCCCGGCTGGGCCGCCAGGGCCAGCCGGGAGAGCTCGTCGAAGTCCACGCCCAACACCGTCCGGGCGGCGTCGAGGATGCGCGCGGCGTTGAGCGTGGCGGTCAGCGGCAGCCACGCTCCCGAGGCGTCGGCGAACCCGTTGACGGTTCCGCTGGCGTCGGCCACCGGGGTCGACGACACCGCCGCCACCACGCCGGACGTGCCGATCGACAGCGACGTCTGCCCCGGCGCCAGGCCCAGGCCCAGGGCGGCCGCGGCGTTGTCGCCGGCCCCTGCCGCGACGAGGAGGCCCGGCCCCTCGACCGCCTCGTCGGGCCGCAACACGCGGGGCAGCACCACGTCGGAGGCGTCACGGCGCAGCGCGAGGGAGAGCAGGTCGCGGCGGTACTCGTCGGCGACCGAGTCGAAGTAGCCGGTGCCGGAGGCGTCGGAGCGGTCGGTGACCAGGTCCTGGAGCGTGCGGGCACCGCGGATGCGCCAGGTGAGCCAGTCGTGCGGCAACGCGACGGCGGCCACCCGTGCCGCGTTCTCGGGTTCGGCGTCTGCCAGCCAGCGCAGCTTGGTCTGCGTGAACGACGCCAGCGGCAGGTGGCCCACCGCCTCCGCCCAGCCGTCGAACTCCGCGCGCAGGTCCTCGGCGGCCTGCGCGGAGCGGGTGTCGTTCCACAGCAGCGCGTCGCGGATCACGCGGCCGTCGGCGTCCAGCGCCACCATCCCGTGCTGCTGCCCGCCGACGCTCAACGCCTCGACGCCGCCCAGGCCACCGGCCTGCTCGACGGCCTGCTGGAATGCCCGCCACCAGTGTTCGGGGTCGACGGCGGTGCCGTCCGGGTGCGACGCCTGGCCGCGCCGCACCACGCGCCCGGAGGCGGCGTCGACGATGAGGACCTTGCACGACTGCGTCGAGGTGTCGACGCCTGCCACCAATGTCATGACCGAATTCTCCTCATTGAGATTGTTTTTCCCTAAAACAATAACATTGCGGGCCCGCATGATGCCACATGGGGGCGTCACATTGAGCCCGCTTTGCGCCACCCGATAAGCTGAGCCCGCCACCAAGAACTCAACCGATGGGAGTCCTGGCGTGCTCTATGCCCTGATCGCCGTCCATGCGATTCTGGGTGCGCTCACTCCCGTGCTCGTCAAGCGCATGGGGGCCCGTGTCTACTTCCTCCTTGCCCCCGCGCCGCTGGCCGCCGGCATCTGGCTGCTCACCAAGGCTCCCCTCGTCCTCGCGGGCCGTCCCTACGTCGAAGCCTACGGCTGGATCCCCGCCCTCGACGTCGACCTGACGCTTCGCATGGGCCTGGCGCAGTGGGTGCTCGCGATGATCGTGTCGTGGATCGGCGTGGCGGTCCTGGTCTACTCGCGCTGGTACTTCGAGGGCCTCACGCAGGGCCGCTCTGCCGCAGTCCACGCTGTTCGCCGGCACCATGCTGGGCCTGGTCACCGCGGACAACCTGGTCGTGTTGTACGTCTTCTGGGAACTCACCACGATCTTCTCCTACCTCCTCATCGGCCACGACCCCACCCGGCGCGCCAACCGCGGCGCCGCCCACACCGCGCTGATCGTCACGACGACGGGCGGCCTGGCCATGCTCGTGGGCATCGTCGCCCTCTGGAGCGCCTCCGGCACGCTCTCGCTGGAGCAGGTCATCGCCAACCCGCCGACGGGGACCCTGGCCACGGTGGGCGCGCTCCTGATGCTGGTGGGTGCGCTGTCGAAATCCGCGCTCGTGCCGTTCCACTTCTGGCTGCCGGGCGCGATGGCCGCGCCCACGCCCATCTCCGCCTACCTGCACGCCGCCGCCATGGTGAAGGCCGGCGTCTACCTCGTCGCCGTGCTGGCCCCGGCCTTCGCGACGGTGCCGTTCTGGCGGCCCGCCGTCATGCTGCTGGGCACGCTCACGATGATCATCGGCGGCTGGCGGGCGCTGCGCCAGACGGACCTCAAGCTGCTGCTCGCCTACGGCACCGTGTCGCAGCTCGGCTTCATGGTGCTGTTGGTGGGCGTGGGCACGGAGGCGGCCGCGCTCGCCGGCATGGGCACGGTCATCGCCCACGCACTGTTCAAGTCCACGCTGTTCATGTGCGTGGGCCTCATCGACCATTCGGCAGGCACCCGTGACGTCCGCGAGCTGAGCGGCGTCGGCTACCGCGTCCCGTGGCTCGCGGTGCTGGCGGGGCTGGCCGCGCTGTCGATGGCGGGCATGCCCCCGCTGGTCGGCTTCCTCACCAAGGAGGCCGCGTTCGAGTCCATCGCCTACCTCGTCGTCGGCGACATCCAGGCCATCACCCCCCTCGCGGCGGCCGCGCTGGCCGCAGCGCTGGTGTTCGGCTCCGCGATCACCGTGGCCTACTCGCTGCGGTTCTGGTGGGGTGCGTTCGCGTCCAAGGAGGGCGCGCCCGCGCTCAGCTGGCACCGCCCGGCGCTCGGCATGGCCGGCGTGCCGATGTTCCTCGGCGCCCTGAGCCTGGTGGGCGGCTTCCTCGGCCCCCACCTGACGGCGATGCTGAAGCCCTACGCCCAGTCGGTGGGGCACGGCCAGCCCAGCCACGGCTTCGCGCTGTGGCACGGCGTGAGCTGGCCGCTGATCATGTCCGTCATCGCGCTCACCACCGGCGTGCTGCTGTTCGTCTTCCGGGAGCGCATCGCCGCCATCCAGGCCACCTTCCCGACCACCACCACCGCCGAGGAACTGTTCCACCGCTCGATGCACGGGCTGGACCGCGTCTCCGTCGAGGTCACCGCCCGCACGCAGCGCGGCTCGCTGTCGATCTACCTGGGCACCATCCTCCTGGTGCTGGTGGGGCTGTCCACCTACGCCATGCTGCGCATCCACATCTGGCCCACCTACCGCCTCTTCGACAGCTGGCCGCAACTGCTCGTCGTGGCCGTGATGGCGACGGCGGCCGTCCTCGCCGCCGCCTCCCGCGGCCGCATCCGCGCGGTGCTCCTGGTCGGCGTGACCGGCTACGGCCTGGCCCTGCTCTTCGCGATGGGCGGCGCACCGGACCTTGCGCTGACCCAGGTGCTCGTCGAGACCGTCACGCTGATCGTGTTCGTGCTGGTGGTGCGCAAGCTGCCGCGCTACTTCACCAACCGCCCCCTGAGCTCGACGAGGTGGTGGCGCGTGCTGATCGCGCTCGCCGTCGGCCTCACCGTGACGCTGATCTCGCTCGTCGCCGTCGGCGCCCGAGTCGCCGAACCGGTCTCCAAGGCCTGGTACGAGGCGGCCTACGAGTTCGGCTACGGCAAGAACATCGTCAACGTGGCGTTGGTCGACACCCGCGCCTGGGACACCCTCGGTGAGATCGCGGTGCTCGTCATCGCCGCCACCGGCGTCGCCTCGCTGATCTTCCTCCGCTCCCGCGTGGTGGGCCTCACCTCCACGGCACAGGCCTTCGAGTCGCGCGACGACGAGCCGCAGGCAGACAGCGCGCCCGGCGTGTGGCTGCGCGCGGGCCAGACGCTGTCGCCCATGGTGCGCTCCCTGGTGTTCGAGGTGACCACCCGGATGCTGTTCGGCGTGATGATCGTGGTGTCGATCTACCTGTTGCTCGCCGGCCACAACTGGCCCGGCGGCGGCTTCGCCGGCGGCCTGGTCGCCGGCATGGCGCTCATCATCCGCTACCTCGCCGCGGGCCGCCACGAACTCGACGAGGCCGCCCCGTTCGACGCCGGACGCCTGCTGGGTGGGGGCCTGCTCCTGGCCCTGGCCGCCGCGATCATGCCCGTCTTCTTCGGCGGCAACATCCTGCAGAGCTACGACGTCCACCTGGACATCCCACTGCTCGGGGAGCTGCACCTCGTGTCGTCGACGGTGTTCGACATCGGCGTGTACCTCGTCGTGGTCGGCATGCTGCTCGACGTGGCGCGCAGCCTCGGCTCCGGCATCGACCAGCACGCCACCGAGGAGATCGCGCCCATGCCCATCCCGGATTCCACCAAGGCCATCCCGGGTTACGGGGGGCGCCGATGACCGCCAACCTGGTCCTCGCCATCACCGCCGGCATCCTCGTCGCCGCGGGCGTCTACCTGCTGCTCGAACGCTCCCTCACCCGCATCCTGCTGGGCATCATGGTGGCCAGCAACGGGGTCAACCTCATGTTCCTGGTGGCAGCCGGCAAGCCGGCGTTGCCGCCCATCGTCGGGCTGGGCGACTCCGGCGCCGACGGGGTGTCGGACCCGCTTCCGCAGGCGATGGTGCTCACCGCGATCGTCATCACGATGGCGGTGGCCGCGTTCGTGCTCACCATGGCCTACCGCAGCTTCCAGCTGCACGGGCACGACGAGGTGGCCGACGACGTCGAGGACGCCCGCATCCGCCAACTGGCCCAGGCCGACGTCACCTCCGAGTCCTACGAGGACACCACGTTCTCCGACACCGGCGCGGATGTGGTGAGCGAATGATGCTCCACAACCTCATCCCCCTGCCCGTGCTGCTCGCCATCGGCGGCGCCGCCGTCGCCCTGGCCCTGCCCCGCCGTCCAGGGCTGCAGCGCCTCGTGTCGATCATCAGCCTCTCCGGCATCGTCGCGCTGGCCGCGTCGTTCATGTGGTTCACGCACCGCGACGGCCCCATGGCCATCTGGCTGGCGGGCTGGGACCCGCCGCTGGGCATCTCGCTGGTGGTGGACAGGCTCAGCGCGCTGATGTTGTTCGTCGCCTCGGTCATCGCGCTGGGCGTCCTCCTGTTCGCCACCGGCCAGGACAAGGACGAGGTCAAGCGCGAGACCCCGGTGTCGATCTTCCACCCCACGTTCCTGCTGCTGATGGCGGGCGTGTCGAACGCGTTCCTCGCCGGTGACCTGTTCAACCTGTTCGTCGGCTTCGAGATGCTGTTGTTCGCGTCCTACGTGCTGCTGACGTTGGGCGGTACGTCGGACCGCATCCGGGCGGGCACCACCTACGTCGTGGTGTCGCTGCTCAGCTCGTCGCTGTTCCTGATCTCGCTGGCCGCCGTCTACGCCGCCACCGGCACGGTCAACATGGCGCACCTCGCCGTCCGCCTCCGCGACCTCACGGAGCCCGTCCAGCTGCTGCTCGAGGTGCTGCTGATCGTCACCTTCGCCATCAAGGCGGCGGTGTTCCCGCTGTCGTCGTGGTTGCCCGACTCCTACCCGACGGCGCCCGCACCCGTCACGGCCGTGTTCGCCGGCTTGCTGACCAAGGTGGGCGTCTACGCGATCATCCGCACGGAGACGCTGCTGTTCCCCGCGCACACCATCTACAACGTGCTGCTGGTGGCCTCGCTGCTGACGATGGTGCTGGGCATCCTGGGCGCCGTCGCGCAGGTGGAGATCAAGCGAATGCTGTCGTTCACGCTGATCAGCCACATCGGCTACATGATCTTCGGCATCGCGCTGGGCACGGACGCGGGCCTGGCCGCCACCATCTTCTACACCGCGCACCACATCACCATCCAGGCCACGCTGTTCCTCGTCACCGGGCTGATCGAGCGACGCGGCGGCACGTCGTCGCTCGACGGGCTCGGCGGCCTGCTCAAGGTGGCGCCGCTGCTGGCCGCGCTGTTCTTCATCCCCGCCATGAACCTGGGCGGCATCCCGCCGCTGTCCGGGTTCATCGGCAAGCTCGGCCTGCTGCAGGCGGGCGCCGAGGTGGGCACCCCGCTTGCCTGGACGGTGGTCGCCGGCGGCGTCCTCACCAGCCTGCTGACGCTGATGGCCATGGCGAAGGTCTGGAACCGGGCGTTCTGGGGTGTCACGCCCGCAGAGCAGCGCCGCGCAGACGCCGCCGCCCACGACCTCGGGGCGGAAGACGTCGTCGACGAGGACACCCGCCCCATGCCGCCGCTGCAGGTGGGCGCCACCGTCGGCCTCATCGCGTTCGGACTGGCCCTCTCGGTGTTCGCCGGGCCGCTCTACGAGTACGCGCACGCCGCCGCGGCCATGCTGCGCGACGGCTCCTACGTCCAGGCGGTCCTCCCGGAGGGGTTGCGATGATCGCGAAGTCCCGCACGCCCTGGCCCGAGCGCCTGAAGTTCCGCCCGCTGTCCGTGCTGGCCATGGCCGTGGTCTGGGTGCTGTTGTGGGGCAGCTTCACGCCGATGAGCATCCTGTCGGGGATCCTGCTGGGGTACCTGGTCGGCGTGGTCCTGCCGCTGCCGCCGGTCTTCTGGCAGGGCCGGCCCCGCCCCTGGGGCATCGTCCGGCTGGCGGCGCACCTCCTCTACGACCTCGTCGTGTCGTCGGTGCGCGTGTTCCTGCTGGCCTTCCACCGCAAGGTCGACCTCCGCGCCGGCATCGTGCGCATCGACCTCATCACCGACAACGACCTCTACCAGGTGCAGGTGGCGGAGATGATCTCGCTGGTGCCCGGCACCGTCGTCGTGGAGGTGGTGCGCCACCCGCGCCGCCTGTACCTGCACGCCATCGACCTCCACGGCCCGGACCCGATCGGGCGGGTGCAGAAGATGGCCGTCGCGGTGGAGTCACGGGTGGTGCGGGCCTTCGGCTCGCGGCAGGAGATCGACGACTTCAACGCGTCGCTGCACGACCATCCCGCCCCTGAAGCCCCCGAGATGGAGGTCGAGGCATGATCACCGCCACCAACGTCATCCTCGGCATCGCAGCGGCGCTGCTGGCGCTGTCGGCGTTCATCGGCGTCAACCGGATCGCCGCCGGCCCCTCGCAGCTCGACCGCTCCGTCGCGGCAGACCTCATCGTCGCCGTGGTGGTCGCCTCGCTGGGCCTGTGGGTGGTCTACACCGACATGTCGACCGAGCTGATGGTGCTGGTGTTGCTGTCGATGCTGGGCTTCACCAGCGCCGTGTCGGTGGCACGGATGGTCTCGGACCGGATGCTGCAGCGGCACCGCTACAACAAGAGGCGGAAGGAACGACCATGACCGACCAGGTCTTCGACTTCGTCAGCTCGCTGTTCCTGCTCGTCGGCGCCCTGTTGTGCTTCGGCGCGGCCGTGTCGCTGGTGCGGTTCCCGGACGTGCTCGGCAAGATGCACGCCATCACCAAGCCGCAGGTGCTGGGGCTGATCTTCGTGTCCGTGGGCATCGCGCTCAGCCTTCGCACGTGGTGGGCCGTGGGCCTGTGCGTGCTGATCATCGTGCTCCAGCTGCTCACCGCGCCGGTGTCGGCCAGCCTCGTCTCGCGCTCGGCCTACCGCAGCGGCCTGGCCGACGACTCGGAACTGCTGGTCAACCACCTCGCCGAGGACCTCGAGGGCGCGGGCTTCCGCCACCTGGACTGACCATCGCATGACCCAGTTCTGGCACGGGCCCGACGTCGCGTTCCTGGAGAGTTGGCTTGGGTGAGCGGCTACGGTCGGTTCATGCAACTCTCGGTGCTCGACCTCATCAACATCCGCAAGGGACAGACCACGGCCGACAGCCTCAGGGCCAGCCGGGAGCTGGCCGAAACGGCGGACCGGCTGGGGTTCACCCGCTACTGGGTGGCCGAGCACCACAACACCGAGTCGGTCGCCTCGACCTCCCCCGCCGTCGAACTCATGTACCTCGGGCAGGACACCCGGCGGATCCGCCTGGGCTCAGGCGGCGTCATGCTGCCCAACCACTCGCCGCTGGCGGTCGCGGAGCAGTTCTCGCTGCTCACCGCCGTCTACGGTGACCGCATCGACCTCGGCATCGGCCGGGCCCCCGGCACCGACCCGATCACCTCGGCCGCCATCCGCGGCCATCTGGGTGGCGGACACTTCGTCGACGTGGACGGCCGCCCCGTCGACCCCGTGCGCGAGTTCCCGCGCAACGTCAGCGACATCCTCGCGCTCCTCAGCCCGGGCGGCGCCGAGGTGCGGCTGGCGCACGGCCGCACCTACCAGCTGCGCGCCGCGCCCGACATCCAGCACTCGCCGCAGGTGTGGCTGCTGGGCTCGAGCGACTACTCGGCGCAGCTCGCGGCGGCACTCGGGCTGCCGTACGTCTTCGCGCACCACTTCAGCGGCCGCGGCACGCAGCAGGCGCTCGACCTGTACCGCGGGAGCTTCCAGCCGACTGACCACGGCGGCACGCCGCGCACGTTCCTGTCCATCAACGTGTGCGTGGCCCAGACGGCCGACGAGGCGTGGGAGCTCGTCGAACCCCACCTGTACACGATGGCACGGTTCACCACCGGCGGCGGCCTGGCGCCGGCGCCCTTCGTGGGGGACGACGTCAAGCAACTGCTGACCGACGACCTGCGCAGCGCGGCCCGGCCCATCGTCGACACGTGGGCAGTGGGCGACCCGGAGCAGGTGGCGCACCAGTTGCGCTCCACCGCGGCCGACTTCGGCGTCGACGAGATCATGGTGCACCCGGTGCAGGGCGCCTACGAGGACGACCCTGCGGACCGCTGGCCGGCCAAGGTACGCGGTCTCGAACTCCTGGCCGAAGCCCTGCTCGCCTCATGACCCTTCCCCCGGGCTGGTGGGCGCGATACAGTCGCCCCGGGCTGGTATACCACCATCTCCGCCGCCGCGGCCGTGTGAAAGGGGAGCAACCATGAGGATCGGCATCGTGCTGGGATCGGTGCGCGAGGGGCGCAAGGGCACGTCAGCGGCTGCCTGGTTGATGGGCATCGCGGCAGAGCGCACCGACGCCGAGTTCGTGCTCATCGACCTGGCCGACTACGACCTCCCGGTGCTCACGGACGAGACCGTGCCCTTCGACTACGAGGGCACCTACCCCCAGCCCAACGTGCAGGCGTGGGCCGACGCGCTGAAGGCGTGCGACGGCTACGTGTGGCTGACCCCGGAGTACAACCACGGCGTCCCCGGCGGGTTCAAGAACGCCGTCGACTACCTGGGCATGGAAATGGCGTTCAAGCCGGTGGCGTTCGTGTCCTACGGCTTCGAGGGCGGCGTGCGCGCCGTCGAGGCGTGGCGCCCGATCCTCGCGGCCATGCACCTGTGGGGTTTGCGCAACCAGGTGGCGCTCGACAACGCCACCGAGTTCGACGGCAACCAGGTCCGGCCAGCTGAACGCAGGGCCGGGGCGGTGCGGCACCTGTACGACGCCGTCGTGCTGGCTGCCACGAAGCTCCAGTCCTGACGACGCAGACCCGGGCAAATCAGACAAACGAATCGCGATAAGGTGGTCATCGTGACCAAGAGTGTTTACATTGCCTCGTCGGAGCGGCTGGTCAGCAAGTCCTCCATTGCGCTCGGCGTGATCGACCTGTTCGCGCGCCAAGTGCGCTCGGTGGGCGTCTTCCGCCCGCTCGTGCACTCCCTCGAGGCCGATGCCGTGACCCAGGCCCTCCTCTCGCCGAAGGGGGTCAACCAGTCGCTGGAATCGGCGGTGGGCGTGACCTACGCGGAGTACGCGGCAGACCCGGACGAGGCCATCGACACCATCGTCGCGAAGTACAGCGCGCTGTCGGAGAGCCGCGACGCCGTCGTCATCGTCGGATCCGACTACGACGACTTCGAGTCGGCGCTCGAACTCGACCACAACGCGGTCATCGCCGCCAACCTCAACTCGCCGGTCATCTTCGTGGCCCGCGCCAAGGACCGCTCCGCCGAGCAGGTCCAGCGGATGACCGAGTCCGCCGTCGACGCGTTCGAGTCGCGGCACAACACCGTCATCGCGCTCATCGCGACGCACGCCGACGAGGGCCACGAGGAGGAGGTCGCCTCGGCGCTGCACAAGGTGCGCGACGCCGTGGTCGCCGTCCTGCCGGACAGCCCGGTGCTGCGCGCCCCCTCCGTCGGCGCGCAGTTCGCCGCCGTCGGCGCCACCCAGTGGCTCGGCCAGAGCGAGTTCCTGGCGCACGAGTCGCTGCACACCATCGTGGGCGGCATGACGCTGCCCAACCTGTTGCCGTACCTGAAGCGCGAGTCCACCGTCATCATGCCGGCGGACCGCCTCGACCTGCTCCCCGGGCTGGTCATGGCGCACCGCTCCCCGCACTACGGCCCGCTGTCGGCCATGGTGCTCACCGGCGGCTTCGAGATCCCGGAGTCGGTGTCGAAGCTGTTCACGGATTCGACGATCGACCTGCCCATCGCCGTCACCAAGGGCGACACCTTCTCCACAGCCGTGAAGCTGCAGGGCGTGCGCGGCACGTCCACCAGCTCGCCGCGCAAGATCGAGGTGTCGCGGGCGCTGTTCTCGCAACACGTCGACGAGGCGGCGCTGCTGCAGAAGATCGATCTCACCACCACCGAGATCCGCACGCCCACGATGTTCGAGTACCAGATCATGCAGCAGGCCCGCGCCAACAAGCAGCGCATCGTGCTGCCGGAGGCCTCGGACGACCGCATCCTCGAGGCGGCAGACGTCGTGCTGCAGCGCTCGGTGGCCGAGCTGATCCTGCTGGGTGACCTGCCCCGCATCAGCCAGCGGGCATCCGAGCTCGGCCTCAACCTCTCCGACGCCACCGTCGTCAACCCGGAGGACCCAGAGCTGCTCGAGCAGTTCGCACAGGAGTACGCCAAGCTGCGTGCCCACAAGGGCATCAGCGTGGACCAGGCGCGCGAGCGCATGCGCGACCACTCGTACTTCGCCACGATGATGGTGCACCTCGACATGGCCGACGGCATGGTTTCCGGCGCCATCAACACCACGGCTGCCACCATCCGGCCGTCGCTGGAGTTCATCAAGACCAAGCCCGAGGTCTCCGTCGTGTCGGGCTCGTTCCTGATGTGCATGAGCAACCGCGTGCTGGTCTACGCCGACTGTGCCGTCAACCCCGATCCCACGCCCGAGCAGCTGGCTGACATCGCCATCAGCTCGGCCGCCACCGCGGAGAACTTCGGCATCGAGCCCCGCGTGGCGATGCTGTCGTACTCGACGGGCGACTCGGGCTCCGGCGCCGACGTCGACAAGGTGCGCGAGGCCACCCGCCTCGTCCGGGAGCGGGCGCCGCACATCAAGGTCGAGGGCCCCATCCAGTTCGATGCGGCCGTCGACGAGGTGGTCGCCGCCAAGAAGATGCCGGGCTCGGAGGTCGCCGGGCGCGCCACCGTGTTCATCTTCCCCGACCTCAACACGGGCAACAACACCTACAAGGCCGTGCAGCGCACCTCCGGTGCCGTCGCCATCGGCCCGGTGCTGCAGGGCCTCCGCAAGCCGGTCAACGACCTGTCGCGCGGCGCCCTGGTCGACGACATCGTCTCGACCATCACCATCACAGCCATCCAGGCCCAGGCCAACTGAGTCCGGACATGACGCGGCAGGAGCACCACGCTTCTGCCGCGTCACTCATCCACCACCCCCCAACGAACAAGGAAGCGTCATGAGCCAGCCGATCCTCCTGCTCAACTGCGGATCGTCATCCATCAAGTACCAGTTGCTGGATCCGGAGGTGGGGGCCCCGGAAGCGGTCGGCATCGTGCAGCGCATCGGGCTCGAGGTCGGCACCATCACGCACGAGGTGGGTGACCAGGAGTACCACCAGGCCCGCCCGTTCGCGGACCACACCGAGGCCGTCGCCGCCGTCGTGAAGATGTTCACCGACCACGGCCCCAGCCTCGACGGCGTCGTCGCCGTGGGGCACCGCACCGTGCACGGCGGCGCCACCTTCGTGAAGTCGGTGCTGATCGACGACACCGTGATCGACAAGCTCGTCGAGCTGTCGGATCTGGCGCCCCTGCACAACCCGCCCGGCATCGCCGGCATCAACGCCGCCAAGGAGGTGCTGCCGGACGTCCCACACGTGGCCATCTTCGACACCGCATTCTTCTCGACGCTGCCCGCCGAGGCGTACACCTATGCCATCGACCACGAGACCGCCCACCGCCTGGGGGTGCGCAAGTACGGCTTCCACGGCACCTCGCACAGCTACGTGTCGAAGAAGGCCGCCGAGTTCCTGGGCCGTCCCGTCGAGGACCTCAAGACCATCGTGTGCCACCTCGGCAACGGCGCCTCGATCTCCGCGGTCGACGGTGGCGTCGCGGTCGACACGTCCATGGGCCTGACCCCGCTGCAGGGCCTCGTGATGGGCACCCGCTCGGGCGACGTCGACCCCGGCCTGCACAAGTACCTGATGCGCACCGGCTTGAGCATCGACCAGGTCGACACCCTGCTGAACAAGCAGTCGGGCATGGGCGGGATGTGCGGGTTCACCGACATGCGCGACGTCGACGCCGCCATCAACAGCGGCGATGAGCGGGCCAAGCTGGCCCTGGACGTCTACGTGCACAGGCTCATCAGCTACATCGGCTCCTACATCGCCGTGCTCGGCGGCGTCGACGCGCTGGTGTTCACCGCCGGCGTCGGCGAGAACGCGGCGCACGTGCGCCGGCCGGTCGTCGAGCGGCTGAAGAACCTGGGCTTCGAGCTCGACGTCGCGGCCAACCTGGCCCGCTCGAAGCAGCCCCGCGAGATCTCCACGCCCGAGTCCAAGGTCCGCGTGCTCGTGGTGCCCACCAACGAGGAGCTGGCCATGGCCCAGGAGACCTTGGACGTCATCTCCCGCTGATGCGAGGACCCGGGGGGTGTCCCTATAGTTCCTGTCAAGCCGCGGCTGGAGTCCAGGGTTGGTAGTAGCTGCTGTTGCGGAGCATGGCGTGGAGGACGTCGACCCGTCGTCGGGCAAGGCAGATGATGGCAGCGTTGTGTTTCTTTCCCGCAGCGCGTTTCCGGTCGTAGTAGGCGCGCGAGTCGGGGTCGTGGAGAGCGGCGGAGGCAGACAGGAACAGGGCCCGTTTGAGGTGTTTGTTCCCGCCTCGGGATGGGTGTTCGCCGCGGATGCTGCTGCCTGAGCGGCGGGTGACCGGCGCGAGGCCGGCGTAGGCGGCAAGGTGGCCGGCGGTGGGGAACGCTGTGCCGTCGCCGATGTCGAGGAGGAGTCGGGCTGCGGTCCTGATGCCGACTCCGGGCATTGACATCAGGAGCTGGGAAAGAGGGTGCGCATTCAGGGCCTCCTCGACCTGCTTCGCGGCTTCAGAGCGCTGCGCCGATCACGAGCAGGGTGAAGACCGCGTACTTGCGGAGGAACTTCATCTGCCCCTGCGGCCTATCCCGGGCCAAGTGCCAGGCTCGGCCAGGCCCACCCACCGGCCCAAGCCAGCCCGCGTTCTGTCCTGATCGGACAAATCCGCACTCTCCCGTTGTGGGAACACGACGAACCGCGCGCGGCAGGGCCAGTCGCGCTTCGCGGACCCCCGCTCCGGTGGCGTACCTTTGACTCCATGGCTTCAGCTTTGATCACGGGTGGCACGTCTGGCATCGGGTACGCATTCGCGCAGGAGCTGGCGAGTCGAGGTACCGACTTGGTCCTGGTGGCCCGTGACGCCGCCCGCCTCGAGGCGACTGCGGCGGAGCTCGGCGGCCAGTACGGCATCGCCGTCGAGACCATCACCGCGGACCTGTCTGAGCGCGACGACATGCACCGCGTCGCCGAGCGGCTCGAGGACGCCAGCCGCCCCGTCGACATCCTGATCAACAACGCGGGCTTCGGCCTGCACTCGACGGCGCTGAACCCCGCCGAGGTCGACGTCAACACCCGCGCCATCGAGGTGATGTGCGTGGCGGTGTTCATCCTTAGCGGCGCCGCCGCCCGCGCCATGAAGGCCCGCGGCCGCGGCCAGATCATCACGGTGGCCTCGTCGTCGTCGTCGATCTTCTCGGGCAACTACTCGGCCATCAAGGCGTGGGCCCGCACCTTCTCAAACTCCCTGGCGCTGGAGCTCAGCGGCACCGGCGTCACCGCCACCGCCCTGCTGCCCGGCTGGGTCCGCACCGAGTTCCACGAGCGCGCCGGCATCAACGCCTCCAAGCTGCCGGGCATCGTGTGGATCGACTCGGGCAAGCTCGTGCGCACCGCCCTCGACGACGCGGCCAAGGGCCGCTTCGAGTCGGTGCCGGACTGGAAGTGGAAGGTGGCGATGTTCCTCGCCGACCACGGCCCCCGAACTCTCACGCGCTGGTTCTCGAAGAAGCTCACGAACTCGCGGAAGCACTGACATGGCCGCCGAACTCGAGTCGAGCAACTCGCGGTACACGTCGAAGATCCAGGCGACGACACGTCAGACCGCGCAGATGCTGCTGCTCAAGCCCGCGCTGCTGCGGCTGCTGAAGGTGCACGTGCACGGCGTCAGCAACCTCGACACCCTCGACGGCGCGTTCATCGTGTTCGGCAACCACTCCTCGCACCTCGACGCCCCGCTGATCCTCTGCTCGCTGCCCACCCGGCTGTCGAAGCGCGTGGCCACCGGCGCCGCCGGCGACTTCTTCTTCGGCAACTGGTTCAAGTCAATGTCGATGGCGCTGTTCATGAACGGCTTCCCCATCGACCGCGGCAAGGGCGGCAAGGGCAGGCGCGGCATGTCCGGCCAACTGCTCTCCGACGGCGTCCCGCTGCTGCTGTTCCCCGAGGGCACCCGCTCGCGCACCGGCGCGATGGGCAAGTACGTGCCCGGCGTCGCGTCGCTGTGCATCTCGCGCGGCGTACCGGCCCTCCCCGTGGCCCTCGTCGGAGCCTACGAGGCGTGGCCGTCGAAGCAGAAGCACCTCCCCAAGGGCCGCCCCGAGGTGCACGTGGTCTTCGGCCGGCCGATGACGCCGCTGCCCGGGGAGATCGCACACGAGTTCAACGAGCGGATGCGTCGCCAAGTGCTGGAACTGCACGACACGACCGCCCGCGCGTACGGTAAAAAGACGTTGGCAGAGTATGAGCGGAATGCCGCGCTCGAGCGGGCCCAGGAGTCTGAGATCGCTACTCTGGCAGAGCATGCCCGGGAACAGGCAGACAAGCAGGAGGATCCTCAATGATCGAGGGCGTCAAGCAGCAGAAGTGGTGGGGCTGGGGCGAAGAGGGCCACAGCTACGGCTACAAGGACAAGCCGAAGTTCGCGCCCTTCGTGATGAAGAAGGTCGGCGTCGACATCGCGCTGCCGGTCAAGCCCATCCCGCCGTTCTCCTCGCTCGACGTCCCGCCGTCGCGGCTGTCGGAGTCGCTGCGCCAGACGCTCGTCGGCATCCTCGGCGAGACGTACGTCCAGACCGACGACGAGACGCGCGTGGTGCACGCGTTCGGCAAGGGCGTGCGTGACCTGGTGCGCGTGCGCCGCGGCGAACTGGGGCGCGTACCCGACGTCGTGCTCTACCCCGGCACCCAGCGCGAGGTCGAACGGCTCGTCGACGCCGTCGTCGATGCCGACGCCGTGCTGATCCCGTTCGGCGGCGGCTCGAACATCGTGGCTGCGTTGGAGGCCGAGCCGGGTGAGTCGCGGCAGGTGGTCTCGGTGAACCTCGGCCGCCTGAACAAGGTGCTGGAGATCGACGAGGTCTCCGGCCTGGCGCACATCCAGGCTGGCGTGTTCGGCCCCGACATGGAGGACCAGCTCCAGGCGCGCGGCTGGACCATGGGCCACCACCCTGATTCGTTCGTGTGGTCCACGCTGGGTGGCTGGATCGCGACCCGTTCGTCGGGCATGCAGTCCGACAAGTACGGCGACATCGCCGACATCACGCGCGGTCTCACCATGGTCATGCCCGGGCGCGTGCTCGAGCTGCGGCCCCTGCCGTCGACGTCGTCCGGCCCGTCCGTGCGGGAAATGGTGCTGGGCTCCGAGGGCCGCCTGGGCATCATCACGTCGGCATGGGTCAACGTGCACCGGGTGCCCGAGGTCCGTGAGATCCAGGCGTACTTCTACCCCACCTACGCCGACGGCCTCAAGGCCTGCCGCCAGATCGTCGAGTCCGACGCCGAGGTCATGATGGCCCGCGTCTCCGACGCGCTGGAGACCGAGTACATCATGGCCAACGGCAAGAAGGGCAGCAAGCTGTCGTCGCTGGTCAGCAAGGGCATCCAGAAGCTGATGCTGCAGAAGGGCTGGGACCTCAGCCAGATCGCGATGAGCTTCGTCGGCTTCGAGGGTTCGAAGAGCCACGTGCGCTACACCAAGGGCATCGTCGGCAAGATCGTGCGCGACAACGGCGGCATGGGCGTCGGCAAGGGCCCCGGCGCGCTGTACGACCAGAAGAAGTACGACACGCCCTACCTGCGTGACTTCATGCTGGACCGAGGCCTCGTGTGCGACGTGTCCGAGACCACCACCCCGTGGGCCTACGCGGAGCAGATGCACACCAACGCCACCGGTGCGTTCTACAAGGCGATGGACGAACTGGGCCTGCGTGGCGTCGTGTTCTGCCACCTGAGCCACTCGTACCACTCCGGCGCGTGCCAGTACTTCACGTTCGCCATCAACGACGACTCCGAGAACAACCTCGTCACCTACGACGTGGCCAAGCGCGCCATCCAGCAGGCGTTCATGGACAACCACGGCACGGTGTCGCACCACCACGGCGTCGGCGAGGAACACAGCCCCTGGATGGAGCAGGACATCTCACCCGCGGGCGTGCACATCCAGCGCACGCTGTTCGAGGGCATCGACCCCGGCCGCAACCTCAACCCGGGCAAGATCATCCACGACGGCGCCCCCGGCATCTCGACGAACTCCGCCGACCACATGGCCTGACCAGCCCTGCCTCCTCGGTAGGTCGGCAGGGGGCCGCTGGGCCGGCGTGCTGTCTGCGACTACTGCGGGTCGTCCAGGGACCTGAGGAACGCCTCGGCCTGGGCGCCCAGCTCGTCGGCCGTGGGCACCTCCTCGGGCTCCTCATGCTGCCCGAGGGCCCGCACCACCTGGTCGTGCTGCTCCTCCAGCGACTCCACCAAATCGCGCAGGTCACCGTCCTCAGCCATCCCCTGGGCCAGGCGGGCGGCGACGCGCTCCGTCTTCGCCTCCAGGGCGCCAGTGGGCAGGTTCAGCCGCGCATGCGTGCCCAGCGAATCAAGCAGCGCGACGGCGGCCTCGGGGAAGTCCGTCTCCGCAAGGTACGGCGGGATGTGGGCCGCCAGGCCCACGGACGCGACACCGGCCTCACCGAGCCGCACGCTGAGCAGCGCGGGGAGTGAGGCGCCCATGCGCATCGTGCCGAAGATCGGCTGGTGGCCGGGGATGAGGTCGAGGCTCGTGGCATAGCGCGACAGCGACACCGGCCGCGTGTGCGGCACCGCCATCGGCACGCCCTGCACGTTGATGACCTGCTCCACGTCGAACGTGTCGGCAAGGTGCACGACGGCGGCCGCCATCCGCTCCCACTGGAACGCGGGCTCCGGCCCGTTCAGCAGCAGGAACGGCACGCCGTCGGCGTCGAGCACGTGGTGCAGCGTGATCTGGGGACGCTCGTACTCCGTGAAGTGGTCACGGTCGAACGTGATGGGAGGGCGACGGCCGGCATAGTCGACGAGCTGGTCCGCGTCGAAGCGCGCCAGCACGTGGTTGGGCAGCGTCTCCAGGAGTTGCTCGTCCACGAGCCGCTGCACGTGTCCGGCGTCCACGAAGGCACCCAGCGTCACCACCATCGCCTTGGCGCGGATGGTGCGGGGGTCGACGTGCGTCTCGAACTGGTACAGGCTGGCGGGGTCCAACATGGAATTCATCCTCCTCACAGAGTCAAACCACGATACGGCCTGGGGTATTCCCTGCGCGGGCGGGCACCCTGGCATTGGGCATCGTAGACTCTGCGGCATGCTGTCTGTCCTGTCCCCGGCGAAGTCACTCGACTTCGAGTCGCCGCTGCCCACGAAGAAGCACTCGGAGCCCCGCCTCATCGGGCAGTCCGACGGGCTGATCGAGATCATGCGCACCAAGTCGCCGGCGGACATCTCTCAGCTCATGCACATCTCCGACGACCTGGCCCACCTCAACGCCACGCGGTACCAGGACTTCACCAGCCAGCACACGCCGAAGAACTCCCGCCCCGC
This sequence comes from Tessaracoccus lubricantis, assembly GCF_039544535.1. NCBI lineage: Bacteria > Bacillati > Actinomycetota > Actinomycetes > Propionibacteriales > Propionibacteriaceae > Tessaracoccus > Tessaracoccus lubricantis. The sequence continues at coordinate 72,088 of NZ_BAABLV010000017.1, read as the reverse complement.
CATCCTCGCCTTCAACGGCGACGTCTACCAGGGCCTCGAGGCCGCGTCGTTCGACGCCCGGGACTTCACCGAGGCGCAGAAGTCGCTGCGCATCCTGTCGGGGCTCTACGGGCTGCTGCGCCCGCTGGACCTCATCCAGCCGCACCGCCTCGAGATGGGCACCCGCCTCACCTCCGCCCGCGGCCAGTCCCTCTACGACTGGTGGGGCACCCAGGTGACAGACCTGCTGCGCCGCGACCTCGACGCCTCCCCCGGCGCCGACGTCCTCGTCAACCTCGCCAGCACCGAGTACTTCAAGGTGCTCGACGGTGGCCGTCTGGGGGCGCGCATCATCTCCCCGCGCTTCGAGGACCGCGACAAGGACGGCGAGCCGCGCATCGTGAGCTTCTACGCCAAGCGGGCCCGCGGCACCATGGCGGCCTGGCTGGTCAAGAAACGGGTGCGCACGCCGTCGAAGCTGCTCGACTTCGACGGCGACGGCTACCTGTACGACGAGGCCCGCTCGACGAAGGACCAGCCGGTCTTCGTCCGCTGACCCGACTCGCGATCGGCTCGGGAAACGGTCGGGCCCGGGGCGAACACCCCGGGCCCGACCTCCTCAGCGGATCAGTTGCTGAACAGCACGGCGCTGTTGAACACCCACTGCGCTGCCTGGCTGAACTCGTAGGTGCCCAAGGCGTTCACCTTGGCGCTCACCACGGTGGCACGGGCGTACGAACGGCAGGCGCCCCGGCCGGTGGCCTCCGTGTCGCACTCGGTGCGCCACTGGCGGCCAGCAGAGCTGAACTCACCGGATTCGCCCAGCGGGTTGCCCTTCCACAGCGCGCGGGCCGACGCCAGGTAGGTCATGTTGTTGAACGCCCACCCCTGCTTCACCACGAACCGGCCATTCTCGGCCACGACGGTGGTGGCCCAGATGTCCGTGCGGCAACGCTCGGTCTGCGAGTAGGCCTCGCAGGAGGTCAGCCAGTCACGGCCGTTGAGGCCCTTGTGCAGGCCCGGCACCTCGTAGGGCGCCTTCCGCCCGCGCTCCGCCGGCTTGGTCGGCTGGCCCGACGGCGACTTCGACGGCTCCGCGGAGGGCTCCGGCGACGGCTCCTCGGTCGGCTCCTCGTCCTTGGGGTCTGAGTACACCACGAACAGCACGGGGGCCTCGGCGGCCCCACCGCCCTCGAACGACTCGGCCGTGCGGGTGCCCTGGCCCTCGATCAGCAGCGTCAACGCGTTGCCGGCCTTCCACCCGTCACGGTCGACGACCTCCTGCACCGCGGCCGCGATGTCGGTGGTGCGCTGGTCACGGCGCTGCTCCTGGTCGAGAGTCCACACGGGCACGCCCTCGCCCCAAGTCACGCCGACGTCGGTCCTGGCGCGGTTGCTCAGGTCCCAGGCCGCGTCGGAGAAGGGGGCCGAGTCGTCGGCGGCCTCGCCGCGGAACGTCACCAGGAACGGGTCGGCCGTCTTCGTGGCCTCGTCGGTGGTGAACTGCACGTGCGCCTGCTCGATGACCGCGCCCTGCGGGATGTCGAGCCCGGCGTAGCGCAGGCCGATGATCTGGTTGTCCTTGACCTCGCGCGTGGGGCGCTCCCAGGTCAGTTCCAGGTCGGAGGAGCCGTGGTCCATCGCGCCGGCGCTGGCCCCCTCGAGGTACTGCTCGACGTCGTCGCGGTCCGTCTGGATCCGGGCCTCGACCTCGGTCCTGTCGCCCATCGTGTAGGTCACGAACAGGCGCGGCGCCTGCAGGCCGGTGCCGCCCTCGTAGGCCTCGGCGGTGCGGGCGCCGGTGCCGGTGATGACGAAGCTCAGCGCGTTGCCACGGAACCAGTCGTCGCGGTCGACGACCGACTGGACCAGCGCGGCAAGGTCCGGCGTGGCCTGGGCCGGGCCGGCCTCCTGGGCGACGGGCCACTCGGCGGGCCGCCAGTTGACGGACGCCTCGGAGAACGTGCGCTCGGAGACGTTCCCGGCGGTCAGGAGGTACTTCTCGGCGTGGTCGGTGTCCTCGATGCGGATGTCGAGGTTGGACTCACCCACCGACTTGTTCGGCTCGTCGACGGTGAACTGGATGTACGCCGACTCGATGGACGCGCCCGCGGGGATCTGCACCGCGTCGTAGCGCAGGCCGATCAGCTGGTCCTCCACGTCGGTGGTCGAGGTCGGGCGCTCCCAGGTGAGCTCGAGGTCAGAGGAGTCGAGGTACATCTCCTCGGTGAGGACGTACTCCTCCACGTCGTCGTTGGGGCGCAGGATGCGGGCCTCGACGGTGGTGACGCCGTTCTCGTCGGTCACGTTCGGGACGGGCTTGTCGCCCAGCGTGGCGTTCGAGCCGTCGCCCCAGAAGTCGACGACGGGGTCGCCCACCAGCACCGGGTTCGGCGTCGCGCCCTCCGGCGCACGGGTGAGCGTCACGTCGTCGGTGACCACGCCGTCGGCCTGGTACGTCACGACGCGAAACGACGTCGGGGTCACCTCGGCGCGGGAGTACGACGGCACGCGGGCCTGCGCGGACACGGCGTTGAAGGTGAAGTCGGCGACGATCGGGTCCTCGACGTAGTACTTCGAGCCCGACGACGAGTTCAGGGTGAGCCACAGGTTCTCACCGGGCTGCTTGGCCAGGGTGGCGGGGGCGGTCAGGTCCCCGACGGCGTGGCCGCGGTTGAGGAGATGGGTGCGGGAGTAGATGTGGTCGTGGCCGCCGAACACGAGGTCGATGTTCAACTCCGAGATGACGGGCGGGAACGAAGCGCGACGGCGGATGATGTCTGTGTCATCGGCGTGCGACGCGGTGGAGTACGGGCTGTGGTGGAAGGTGAGCACCTTCCAATCGACGCCCGCACCTTCGGCCGCGATGACCTCGCGCAGCCACGCGAAGTGCTGGTCGTCGGTGCCGGCGTTCGAGTTGACGTTCAGGAACAGCACGTTGTCGTATTTGAACCAGTAGTTGCCCATGCCCTCGCGCGGCGGGGTACCGGGCACGCCCACCGTCGTCGACGTGTTCGGCATGAAGAAGTGCTGGCCGTAGGACGTGGAGCCGTTGTCGTGGTTGCCGATGGTCGTCGCCAGCGGGTACTGGCGCAGGCCGTCGGGGGCCAGGAACTGCACGTACTCGGCCTCGCTGCCGGCGGTGTTGACCTGGTCACCCATGCTGTAGAGGAAGTCGGCGGCGGGGAACTGGGCGATGGAGTCCGCAACGGTCTTCGCCCATGCGGCGCCGTCGGACGGCTGTCCGCCGCCGGAACCGATCTGCGGGTCGCCGTACATCAGCATGTCGAAGCCGCCGGCCCCGCCCGTGGTGAACTCGTGCGTGCCGGACCAGCCGTCGGCCTCCGAGCCCACCTTGTAGACGTAGGTGGTCTCCGGCTCGAGCCCGGTCAGGGTGGTCTGGCGGAAGGTCATGCCCTCCGCATTGGCGGCGCCCGACCTCAGGGCGGCGACGGTGCGGGTGGTGGTGGTTTCCTGGCCCTTGACTGCGATCTCGGCAACCTGCTCGGTGGTGAACGGGGGCTGAACCCCTCGTGACGAGCCCTGCGGCTAGCCGCCCATCGCCAGGAGGCCGATGAAGAAGATCGCGTACAGGATCCAGAAGCCGATGCCCAGCACGGTGAACACGATGGTGATGATGCCGAAGACCTTGCCCAGGACGTAACCGGTCTTCAGTTGGCCGTCCCACGCGTAGGGGGCGCCGGCCTCGATCTCCTTCTTCGCCTGGCCACCCATGTACCAGGCCACGAACGAAACGATGCCGGTGAAGATGCCCACGATGCCGAGGATGAACACCATCTGCGCCTGGGGGTGTTCCGGCCGCGCCCACCCGTACGGCATCGACGGCGGCATGGGCTGCGGAACCTGCTGCGGCTGACGCACCGGCTGGGCGTACGGGGACGGCTGTCCATAGGGGGACGGCCGGCCGTAGGGTTGCGGATTCTGCTGCTGTGCCGACGGCTCGGCGAACTCGTCGGGGCGGTAGGGCGGCACGTCGCTCACGAGGACTCCTGCGTCGGTGGATACCTCCCGAGTGTCCCACGAATGGTGCCCACGCCGCGGGCATGAACGCCACAACGGTCCCGGCGCGTGGGCAACCACGAAACGTCGATTCGCCACCACCCCTATCGCGCCCGCGTCGCGACCTATACGCTCAGCCGGTATCCCTACCCCCAAGGAGGACGGATGAGCGATCCATCTGTCACGCGACCCCCGGTGACCAGCACGCACCGCCGCGAGATGTTCAGCTCCCGCAACGTGTTCATCCTGGCGGCCATCGGCTCGGCCGTCGGCCTCGGCAACATCTGGCGTTTCCCCTACGTGTCGTACACCAACGGTGGCGGCGCCTTCCTGATTCCCTACCTCACCGCCCTGCTGAGCGCGGGCATCCCCCTGTTGTTCCTCGACTACGCGCTGGGCCACCGGTACCGCGCCTCGGCTCCGTTGGCCCTGCGCCGCGTGGGCAGGAAGTGGACCGAGATGTTCGGCTGGTGGCAGGTGCTGGTGTGCTTCGTCATCGCCGTCTACTACGCAGCCATCCTCGCGTGGGCCGCCATGTACTTCATCTTCAGCTTCACCGAGGCGTGGGGCGACGACCCCGAGGGCTTCCTCTTCGGCGAGTTCCTCCAGGTCGCCGAGACCCCCCACATCGGGTTCGACTTCGTGCCCCAGGTGGCCATCCCCATGCTGCTGGTGTGGGTCCTCACCCTCGTGGTCATCGGCCTGGGCGTGAAGAAGGGCATCGCGGCGGCCAACCTCGTCATGATCCCCCTTCTGCTGGTGATGTTCCTCGTCCTGGTGATCCAGGCCCTCACCCTGCCGGGCGCCACGGACGGCCTCAACGCCTTCTTCACCCCTGACTGGGCGGCCCTTGCCAAGCCCGGCGTGTGGGCGGCGGCCTACGGCCAGATCTTCTTCTCCCTGTCGGTGGGCTTCGGCATCATGATCACCTACTCGTCGTACCTGCGCCGCCGCACGAACCTCACCGGGTCCGGTCTGGTGGTCGGCTTCGCCAACTCCGGCTTCGAGCTGCTCGCCGGCATCGGCGTGTTCGCCGTCCTCGGCTTCATGGCGCAGGCCTCGGGCAGCGCCGTCGGCGACGTCGCCTCCGGCGGCATCGGCCTGGCGTTCGTGGCGTTCCCCAGCATCGTGTCGTCCACCTCCATCGGCCCGGTGCTCGGCGTGCTGTTCTTCGCGTCGCTGGTGTTCGCCGGCTTCACGTCGATGATTTCGATCGTCGAGGTGTGCACGGCGGCCCTGCAGGACAAGCTCGGCCTGGGCCGCGTGCAGGCCACGCTGGCCGTCGGCCTCCCGATGGCTATCGCCTCGATGCTGCTGCTGTCGACCACCACCGGCCTGTTCTTCCTGGACATCACCGACGAGTTCATCAACAAGTTCGGCATCCTGCTGGGCGCGTTCGCGATGGTGATCGTGGTGGCCTGGGTGCTGCGCAAGATCCCGCTGCTGCAGCACCACCTCTACCGCGTGTCCACCGTGCGCTTCGGCAGCCTGTGGCGCGTACTGGTCGCCATCGTCGTGCCGGTCGTCCTCGGGTACATCCTGGTCAACGAGGTCATCAAGCACGTCACGGAGCCCTACGGCGGCTACCCGCTGGGCATGTTGGGCGTCTTCGGATGGGGCATGGTGGCGTCGCTCATCATCGGCGCCGCCATCCTCGCGTTCACGCCGTGGAAGCACGGCACCATCGAGACCGTCGATGAGCTCGCTCTCGACGCCAAGTACGAGGAGATCATGCAGAAATGACGCCCACCGCCCTCACCATGATGATCATCGCCATGCTGACCCTCTGGGGCGGCCTGCTCACCGCAGTGGTCCACCTGCTGCGCACCCCGGAGGTCGTCGTCGACGAAGGCGACGACTGACCCCCTGACACGACAACGACGACGGCGCGGCCACCGCGGTGGCCGCGCCGTCGTCGTTCGTGGAGGTTCAGTAGCCGGCCGAGGCCGCGAGGACGCCCGCGAAGATGATGAAGACGATGGCGAGCACGGCACCCACGATCGCGAGGATCGAGATGATCTTGCCGAGCAGGTAGCCCACCTTCAGGTTGCCGTCGAAGGAGTAGGGCGCACCGGCCTCGATCTCCTTCTTGGCCTTGCCGCCCATGTACCAGGCGATGAAGGCACAGATGCTGAAGAAGATGCCGACGATGCCCAGGATGAGCACGGTCTGGGCCTGGGGGTGCTCCTGCTTGGGGGCACCGTAGCCGTAGGCCGGCTGGCCGTAGGGCTGCTGCGCCGGCTCACCGTAGGGCGAGGGCTGGCCGTAGGGCGCGGCGGGGGTCTGGCCGTAATCGGGGGCCTGGCCGTAGGGGTTCTGCTGAGGATCGGGCTGGCCCTGCGGGCCCTGGTAGTCCTGCTGGGACATGTCGGTTCCTTTCGGTAGCGGACGCCGCAATTGTGGTGCATCCCCGGTCCACCGTGGCGGAATTGTCCACAAGGACCTGCAAACCGGTCAGTGGCCGCTCAGCCGGTGGTGATCCCGATCAGCACCATGAGGGCGATGAAGATCATGAACGCCGAATAGATGATGCCCAGCACCCAGCCCACCTGGCCGCCGGCTGCCCACCGGTAGGGGGCGCCGTCGGCGATCTCCCGCTTGGCCTTGCTGCCGAGCCACCACGCGAAGGGCCCGGTGACCATGAAGAACACGCTGAGGATGCCCAACACCAGAACGGTGCCGTTCGACGGGTGCTCCGGCGCCACCGGGTAGGGGTGCCAGTACTGACCCGGCTGGGGGTACGGCCCCGGCTGATAGGGGTTCGGCTGGTACGGGTTCGGCTGCTGGTACGGGTTGGGCTGCTGGTGTGGCGCCGAGGGGTAACCATAGGGCGACGGCTGCGGCGCCACCGGAGCGGCCGCCTGGTAGGGGCTGACCGGCGGGGGCGGCGAGGGCTGCCGGTACGGCTCAGCCTGGTACGGGTCGTAGCCGGGCCCACCGAATTCCGGGCCTCGCGGCGTGCCGTAGGGCTTGGGCTCCGACGGCGGGTACTGGTCGTTCGACACCGATGAACCTCCTGGTCTCGCCGCCAGTCTAGGGCCGAAGTGGTGAAGCCCCGGGCGTGGCTGCAACCAGTCTCACGCCCGGGGCGACACTCCCGCCGAAGGAATCAGCCGGCCTGCTCCTGGAGCACCGCCTTCGCCGCCGCGAACCGGGCGATCGGCACCCGGAACGGGGAGCAACTCACGTAGTCCAGGCCCGCCCCGTGGAAGAACGACACGGAGTCCGGGTCGCCGCCGTGCTCACCGCACACACCGGTCTTCAGCTTGGCCTTCGTCTGGCGGCCCTTCTCGACGCCGATCTCCACCAGCGAGCCCACGCCCTCCACGTCGATCGACTCGAACGGGTTGCGCTCCAACACGTGCTCCATCACGTAGTTGGTGAGGAAGCCGTTCTCGGCGTCGTCGCGCGAGATGCCGATGGTGGTCTGGGTGAGGTCGTTGGTGCCGAAGGAGAAGAAGTCGGCGTGCTCGGCGATCTTGTCGGCCACCAGCGCTGCCCGCGGCAGCTCGATCATGGTGCCGACGGTGTAGTCGAGCTGCTGGCCCGCCTTGGCCAGCTCGTCGTCGACGGCGGCCACGACGATGGCGCGCTGCGTCTCCAGCTCCTGGCTGAGCGCCACCAGCGGGATCATGATCTCCACGCCGACGGTCTCACCCTCACGCTCCTTGACGGCCAGCGCGGCCCGGATGATGGCGCGGGCCTGCATGTCCGGGATCTCCGGGTACAGCATCGCCAGCCGGACGCCGCGGGTGCCGAGCATCGGGTTGAGTTCATGCAGCCGCTTCACCTGGGCCAGCGTGGCGCGGGCCTCGGCCAGTTCCCCCGAGTCGCCGTCGGTCAGCTCCAGGCGTTGCACCAGCAACGACTGCTCCACCAGGTTCGGCAGGAACTCGTGCAGCGGCGGGTCGAGCAGCCGCACCGTGACCGGGAGCCCCTTCATGGCGGTGAAGATGCCCTCGAAGTCCTGCTGCTGCATCGGGAGGATCTCCTCCAGCGCCGCGGCGCGCTGCTCGGGCGTCTCCGCGAGGATCATCTTGCGCACGGCCGGCAGGCGGTCCTGCGCCATGAACATGTGCTCCGTGCGGCACAGTCCGATGCCCTCGGCGCCCAGCTCGCGGGCCTTGGAGGCGTCCTCGAAGTTGTCGGCGTTGGCGCGCACGCCGAGCCGGCGCACGTCGTCGGCCCACTGCACCACGTTGAGGAAGTCCTCGTTGATCTGCGGCGGGATGAGCTCGAGCGCCTCGCCGTACACCTTGCCCTCGGAGCCGTCGAGCGTGATGACGTCACCCTCGCGGATGACGCGGTCGCCGATGGTGAGGGTCTTGGCTGCGGTGTCGATCTTGATGCCCTGCGCGCCCGCCACGCACGGCTTGCCCATGCCGCGCGCCACGACGGCGGCGTGCGAGGTCATGCCGCCGTGCGCGGTGAGGATGCCCTGGGCCACGATGACGCCGTGGATGTCGTCGGGCGTGGTCTCGTAGCGCACCAGGACGACGGCCTCGCCCTTGCCGCCCAGGTCGGCGGCGGTGTCGGCGTCGAAGACGACCCCACCGACGGCGGCGCCCGGCGACGCGGGCAGGCCGGTGGCGATCGGGTCCTTGCCGTGCTTCGGCGGGATGGCGGGATGCAGGAGCTGGTCGAGCTGGCCCGGTTCGATGCGCAGCAGCGCCTCCTTCTGCGTGATGACGCCCTCGCCCACCAGGTCGGAGGCGATCTTCAGCGCAGCGGCCGCGGTGCGCTTGCCGTTGCGGGTCTGCAGCATGTACAGCTTGCCGTCCTCGATGGTGAACTCCATGTCCTGCATGTCCTTGTAGTGCAGTTCCATGTCGTTCATCGTCTTGATCAGCTGCGCGTAGGCCTCGGGCAGCACCTCCTGCATCTCGTGCAGCTGGCGCGGGGTGCGGATGCCCGCGACGACGTCCTCGCCCTGCGCGTTGACGAGGAACTCGCCGTAGAGGGCCTTCTCACCGGTGGAGGGGTTGCGGGTGAAGCACACGCCGGTGGCCGACGTGTCGCCGCGGTTGCCGAAGACCATCTGCTGCACGTTGACGGCGGTGCCCAGCGAGGCGGAGATGTTGTGGGCGCGGCGGTAGACCTCCGCGCGGGGGTTGCTCCAGGAGCGGAACACCGCGTCGACGGCGCGGTTGAGCTGCTCGTGCGGGTCGGAGGACCACTCGCCGCCCAGGTACTCGTTGGAGATCTCCTTGTAGGTGGCCACGAGGGCCTTGAGGTCGTCTGCGGTCAGGTCGGTGTCCTGGGCCGCGCCGCGCTCGTGCTTGAGCGCGGCCAGCGCGTCCTCGTACAGGTGCGCCGGTACGCCCTCGCCGACCTCGCCGTACATCTGGATGAAGCGGCGGTAGGAGTCCCAGGCGAAGCGCTCGTTGCCGGATTCCTCCGCCAGCGCCTTGACGGATTCATCGGAGATACCGAGGTTGAGGACGGTGTCCATCATGCCGGGCATCGAGTGGACCGCGCCGGAGCGCACCGACAGCAGCAGGGGCTTCTCGGCGGCGCCGAGCGTACGGCCGGTGCGCTGCTCGAGGCGCTTCAAGGCCTCGGCGATCTCGTCGGCCAGGCCCTCGGGCCACGTGCCACCGTTGTTCATCGTCTTGACGCATGCCGTGGTGGTGACGGTGAACAGGTCCGGGACGGGAAGGCCGACCTTCGCCATCTCAGCGACGTTGGCGCCCTTGCCGCCGAGGAGGCTGCGCATCGACGCGTCGCCCTCGGACAGGTCGTAGATGTAACGATCCTCGCTCATGTGGGGATATCTCCTTTGACAACACCCTGGGGAACCATCGTTGGCCCCCCGTTGCCATCAGCGTAGTCCTGACAAGCGCAGCGAGGAGGGCGGGGTGGGAGAAATCCCGGGCCGCCCGCCCCGTCGCGAGCAGCCGTGCACGGCCCGTGGGAGTGCCGGGGGAAGGTCAGAGGGTGGCCGAGTCGTTGCCCGTCGTGCGCAGCCGCTGGAGCCACTGGTCTGCCAGTGTCACGTCGGCGACGTTCTGGTCGTAGGGCACGCCCGGCTGCAGCGGCGAGTAGGAGAACTCGGCGTTGACCTGCTGCGTGGCGGTGTCCATCGACAGCACCATCCGGGTGGGGAACCGGCCGTCGCCGGCGGCGGCGAGCACGTCGTCGAGGATGGCGTAGAGGCGGTCGAGGAGGCGGTGCTGCGCCTCGTCGGACCAGTCGATGCCGGGCAGGGCCTCGGCGAGGTCGGCGGCGCTGTGGACGGCGCCACCCACCCGGTAGTAGGCGATGATCACGTTGATGTCGCGCTCATGGGTCACGTAGACCCAGAGGTGGTCGACGGCGGGCGCGCGGTCCGCGAAGTCCCAGGCGGCCGCCACGAATCTCGGGGCGGCTCGCTCGAACGCACGTCTGAGGTTCGGCATGGTGGAGGTCCTAGCTCGTCATCGGGTCGGAGGTTCCCGAGGGCACACTAAGTACTGCGCTGGCCACCTGGGATCTTCGGAACTCAGGTGATCAGATGTGTTGTTCACCCAGTGTGCGAGTCGTTCACCCGACGGGTCAAAGCGTCGCCGACTCGTTTCCCGTCGCCCGCAGCCGCTCGAGCCAGCGGTCCGCCAACTGCGCGTCCGGGACGAGTTCATCGTCGGGCACCCCCGGCTGCAGCGGCTCGTAGGAGAAGTCGGCGTTGAGTTCCTGCTCTGCCGGCGAGAAGGACAGTACCAGGCGGGTGGGGAACTCGTCGTCGCCGCGCGCGTCGTACATGTCGCTCACGACGTCGTCGAGTTCGTCGAACAGCGCACCCTGTGCGGCCGGTGAGCCGTCGACGTCCGGCAGCACCTGTGCCACGCCCCGGGCGGTGTGCACCTCACCGCGCACCTGGTAGTACGCCTGCACGACGCCGACCCGCTCCTCCTCGGTGACGTAGACCCACAGCTTCTCCACCGCGTCGTCACGGCCTGTGTAGTCCCACGCCGCCGCGACGAGTTGCGGCGCCGCCTGCTCGAACGCCTCTCTCAGACCAGTCATGTTCGTCCCCTACTCGTTCCTGAACCTGTGTCGCACGACGGTGCCGTCGGCCAGTGTCTCACGCACGATGAACTGCGTCGGGCGTGCGTTGTCGCCGTAGCGCACGTCGATGTCGACGTCGAACTTCTCGCCCGCCTCGAGGCGCTTGCGCCAGTCGCGCTCCAACGCGCCCATCTTCCCGAGGTTGACGTCGCTGGCCTGCGAGACGAGGTTGTCGAGCCTGCCGGAGCCGCCGAACATGTCGGCGAACAGGTGCCCGGCGTGGTCGCCGGGCAGCTTGTCCGGCGTCTTCGAGTTGTGGTTGGCGCGCGGGGTCTTGGGCGGCAGCTCCAGCGGGCGCGCGTGTGCCGACGAGATGCGGCCCTGCGCGTCGGTGGTGTAGACGTAGCGGACGTTGGTGCCCTTCTTGCCGGACTCGTAGATGGCGTCCTTCTTGAGCTTGTGCACGTTGCCGACGCGCTCGAACGGCTCGTCGACCCATTTCAGCTTGCGCATGGCCTTGGCCATGATGCCCTTCGCGGCCTCGCTGGGGACCTTCGCCATCAGAGGGCCTCCTCGAGGATCTGCTCGGCTGCCAGTTCGATGCCGGCGTTGATGGCGCGCCGCACCACCTCCCGCACGATGAGGGCGCCGGGGCCCGAGGCGAGCGAGGCGGCCATGATGCCCAGCTGGACGATGAAGACCCACTTGAGCGTCACCACGATGCCCGAGCAGACGTCGCAGACGCCCGCCGCGGTGTCGCAGGCGTCGATGAAGGAGCCGAGCGCCGCCAGGTTGGAGTCGCCGTCACGGACGCAGCCGACGAACGCGTCCACAGTCGGGCCGTGGTTGTGGCTGGTGACGTGCGCGACGGCGGCCGCGATCTCCGATTCGAGCGTGCGGCCGTCTGCGGCGAGCGCGCGGAAGTCGCCCGCCCAGCCGGAGAGGACGTCCTCGTTGCTGAGCGGCCAGTTGAAGCCGAGGTAGTTGAGGGCCTCCCCCAGCCAGCCCGGGAGCATCATCGCCATCAGAGACCCGCCTCCCGCGCCTCTTCGGCGTTGAGGACCTCGATGCCGCGGTAGGCATCACCCATGTCCTGCATCGCCAGCCCGATGTTGTCGAACCCGGTGGCCAGTCCATCGGCGGTCTCCGCGAAGGCACCGATGGCGGCCGGGAACAGGATGGCGAAGGCGGCGTCCATCAGGGTGCCGTTGCCGTTGCAGCCCAGGGCGTCGGTGCTCATGCCGCCGAGCGCGGACCTGGCCCGCGAGGCGAACGACGCCGCCTCCTCGGCGACGGCGCTGCCGCCGCGGTCCCAGGTGGAGGGCTCGAACTCGACGCTCATGCAAGCCGTCCCAGCGCGCGGAGTTGGTCGTCGAACAGGCCGCCGGCCTCGCGCGAGAGCTGGATCAGCTGGTCGCGGACGGGGGCCTGCTCGTAGTCGGCGTGCATGGCGGCGTCGACCTCCGCGTCGACCAGCGCTGCCAGGGCGCCGGTGAACGCCTTGCGCAGCTCGGCCTCGACGTCGTCGTGGGGTGCCTCGCGCAGCCACGCGGAGTCGATGCGCACATCGGTGACGGTGAAGCCGCGCAGGCTCACCTCGACGCGACCCGACGGTGCGGCATGGGTGACCTCGCGGTCCGGCCGGGCGTGCCAGTCGACGGGGCCGCCGTGGCCGATGGCTTGGGCGATGCGGCTCATCAGGGTGGCGATCTGGGGGTCTGACATGGGGCCTCCTCACCGAGCACACTAGGCAGCCGCCGGTTCAGAACCGGTGAGCCCCGGAACCTATTTCTCGGCGTGCCGCTACTTGGGCGGCGGGGCCCAGGCACCAGCCGGGCGGACGATGCCGGGTGGGCGACGGAGGCGCTGGCCCACCTTGCGGGCCCGGTCGTCGACCACGTCGATGATCCGCGACGCCGCCTCCTCGATGGCGACGCCCGTGGTGTCGATGACGGGGCAGCCCAGCTTGCGCTGCACCCGGCCGATCTCGTCGAGCTCGTCGTAGATCTTCACCAGGTCGGCATAGCCGTCCTTCGTGCCGAAGCCGCCCATGCCGCGCACCCGCTGGCTGCGGATCTGGTTGAGGCGCTCGGCGTCCATGGTGAGGCCGATGATCCGCCAACGGTCCAGCTCCCACAGTTCCTGCGGCGGGTCGATGCCCGGCACCAGCGGCACGTTGACGGCCTTGTAACCGAGGTAGCCGAGGTAGATCGACAGGGGCGTCTTGCCGGAGCGCGACGGGCCGACGAGACAGATGTCGCACTCGTTGAGCGCGGCGGGGAGCGAACCGTCGTCGTGCCGCACGGCGAAGTCGATGGCGGCCATGCGGACGAAGTACTCGGCCTCGACGCCGAGCGGGCGCATCGGCACCTGGTCGGCCTCGATGCCCGAGATCTGCTCGAGCGCGTTCATCGCCTGCGTCATGAGGTCGGCGTAGGGCACCTCGATGTCCTTGCAGAACGCCTTGACCAGCTCGGCGAGCTCCTCATTGACCAGCGTGAAGAACACGGCGATGGGGCCGTGCTCGGATCGTTCCTTGATGTTCTCGAGCGCCGTCAGCAGCGACGCTGTGGTGCTCATCTTCCGGTGCCGCACCAGGCTGAACTCGCGCGTCGGGAACTGGGTGATGGCGGCCCTGGCGATGCGGGCTGCGGTCTCGCCGGTCGAGTCGGCGATGATGTGGATCTCCAGCGGCTCTGCTGACATGCACCCAGAGTAGGGCGTGCCTCGCGCCATCCAGCTTGGGAGGAGCACATCAGCGCCAAGGCGCACGCGCCCCCTCGCGAGACCATGCGTCCAGTTTTGTCTGTGTGTACGTTTAGATTGGTTTACATGAACGAGGCAGTCGATCTGGGCCAGCGATACGTCGCTGCCCTGTGGGATGCCTTGAACACCCACATCGCAGACCCGGGCGCCGCAGCGGCCCGCCTGGGTGCGGTGATCGCCTCCACCCGGGACGTGGAGGCACAACTGGCCGGCCTGCGGTTGCGGGCGATGCACGAGGCGTCACTGTCCGGCGCTGCCGCGGTGCTGGACGAAGTGCAGCACTCGGTGTCGACCACCGTCGGCGAGGCCACCGCCATGCTGAAACTCTCCCTCGAACTCGGGGAACGGTTCCCGAAGATCGCCGACGCGTTGAACGAGGGCCGCATCTCCCTGCAGCAGGCCAACGCCATCGTGACCGGGTTGCGGAAACTCCCCTCCCACCTGACCCGGGCAGACCTGGCCACCTGCCAGGACACGATCCTCGACTACGTCGACACCCTGGGCCCCACCCAGCTGCGGGTCCTCGCCACCCGGCTGGTGCATCTCGTCGACCCGGAGGGCGCCGAGGAAGAAGAGAAGAAACGCCTCGAAGCCGAGGAACGCGCCGCCATGCGCGGCGTTGCCTCGCTCCATCCCTCAAGGTTCCGCTGGTCCTGAGGGCTCCGAGCATGCGCGTCGACTTCCTCGGGGAGATTTTGCGCACCCCCCTCTCTCCGCGTCAGGGACGGGGTTAGGCTTGGGTATCAGGGCACCGTAGAAGTTGCCCGTAGTACCCAGGAGGTGCACACACATGAACACTGTTGTGGAGGAGACGGCGGAAACAAAGAGTGTGAGGGTGACCCGGCGGGTCGCCAAACCACTCGAGAAAGTCTGGGCGGCGCTCATGCAGCCCCACGGCCAGGAGGCGTTGCTGGGCAAGGGCGGGCAGCTGGGATCGAAGGGGGTCGACTGGGCGTCCACCGACGGCCCGCACGGCGTCACCCGCAGCTTCCACCCCATGGAGCAGATCCGGTTCTCGTGGCACGAGGCCGAAGGCTCCCCCCGCTCGCTGGTCGACCTCAAGATGCGGCCCGTCGAGGGCGGTACCGAACTGGACCTGACGCACGAGCTCCTCGAGGACGGCTACACGCCGGATTCGCTGAGCGAGCGATGGGAGGCGGCGCTCCAGCGCCTCGACGACCAGGCCTGACCAGCTCGAAGGCACCTGCGGCGGTGTGACGCCGGGTTCAGCCCTGCCTCCCCCACGGGGCACGGCGGGCTCAGCCGTAGACGGCGACCTCGGCACCGTCGCTGGTGCCCATCAACCGTCGGCCGGCCAGGAAGACGTACTGCTCTGCCATTTCGCGTCGCCAGAGCACGTCGCCGGTCCCGGGATCCACCCCCATGAGCACGGAGGTGGGCATCTCGTCGGAACCCGCGATGGCGAGGCGCACCAAGAGCTGCTCGTCGCCGACGTCGATGGCTCCCGAGTCGGGCAGCGTCTCCACCGAGAGCCGCATGATCTCACGCCCGGTGCGGGCGTCGAATCGCACGATGGAGGCCTCGCCCGACTGCTGGAACCGTTCGACGACGATGGGGTCGTCGCCCCACAGGACGGCAGCATCGTGAGAGGCCAGGCTGGGCCATACCGGTTCCGCCACCGGCGCGGCCCACAGCACCTCTCCGGTGTGCGGATCAACGCGCTGCACGGCTGCGTTGGGCACGTCCGGCACGAGATACAGCACGTCCACGCCCGCGACGACGTTCCACTGGCCCTCGTCGGAACGCCACAGGTGCTCGCCCGATTGGGGGTCGAGCGCGATGACCCAGCCGTACTCGTGGATGATCGTGACGCCGTCCACCACCGCCATCGCGGGCGAGAAGGGCTGCCACGACGGGGACGAGCCGTCGTCCATGTCGAGCACATAGCGGTAGTGCGTCGTCGACTCGGCCCCCGACGCCGAGGGGAAGTAGGCGTACCCACCGGTCTCCAACACCGGGGCTGCATCCACCGCCACGGCCTCCGAGGCCCCACCGATGGCGGCTGACCACAGCGGCGTCCCGAGGTCGTCCGACCGGTAAGCAGTCACACGGTCCCCACCGCCACCCAAGGCCCCGTCATCGGGAGACCCCACGAAGAGGGTGCCCTGATTGCTCGAGGCGATCCACGTGTTGCCCGAGGCCGGCAACCTGCCCTGTTCGGCACCCGTCTCGCGGTCGAGCAGCACGTGTGAACCCTCGACGGCGACGCTGACCCACGGCGTGCCGGGAAGGTCCGCCACCTGGCTGCGGACGGGGACTGTCTCGATCTGCTTGCGCCAGCGTTCGCTCCCCGTGGCAGCGTCGAGCAGCGCGACGGTGCTGCCCCGCCCACCGTCGTTGCCCTCGGCCAGCAGCATCCCGTCGCCGGACACTGGGGCGAACGCCACCACGTTGCGCTCGCCCACGTTCCAACGCCACGCCTCGACGGGCCCACTCCGCATGCCCAGCACCTCCGGCTCCGGCGGGGGCGGTGGCCTCAGCAGCACCGCCCCAACCGCCACGAAGGCCGCGACCACCGCCAGGGAGCCGATGAGCGTGCGGCCCGGCGTCCATGCCGGCACGCGGCGCCCCGTCGGTGGCGCCAGCGCGACGGCGTCGAGGTCGAGCACTTCTCCGGTCATTCGGTCAGCGTAGGAAGACGTGCTCCCGCTGTCAGCGGAGCGCCGTGTCGTCTTTTTGGCTGCCGGCTCAATCGGCGAAGAGCACCATGTTGTTGAACACCCATTTCTTCACCCACGCGTAGCGGTACTGACCTCCGGTGAGCTGGGTGGCCGTCAACTGGGAGATCTCCACGTAGCTGCGGCAGGCCCCACGTCCGGTCGCGCGGGTGTCACACTCCGTGCGCCAGGGCCGCCCATCCGTCGTTGCGATCCACTCCGCGTCGTTGCCCAGCGGGTTGTTGGCCCACGTGGCTCGGCGCATCGGCAGGTAGGTGAGGTTGTTGAACAGCCAACCGTCCTTGACCGTGTAGCCTCCGGCCACCCGCTGCGGGAACCTCGCCCAGATGTACGTCCAGCAGCGCGAGGTCTGCGAGTAGGGCTCGCAACGCGTGAACCACCTGCGGCCGTTCACGTCGTGGTAGCCGGGCGTGACGTACAGCATCAGGTCCTCCGACACCCTCGGCGTGGCCGACGGCCGGGGACCAACGCTGGGTCGCAGGGATGGCGACCGGCTGGGCAGTGGTGAAACGCTCGGCGAGGGGCTCACGCTCGGCGAGGGACTCACGCTCGGCGACGGGCTCACGCTCGCCGACGGGCTGGCGCTCGGCACGGCCTCGATGGCCGTGGCGTCCTCGGCCACGTTGTCGGCGGGTGTGGGGTCCTCGCCCCGGGCCCCGTCGTCATGTGCCTCGGCGCGCACGGTCACCGTGGTCGCCGCATGCTCGGACGACGTGCGCAGCACCACGGTGCGGCTCCACTGCGCCCCGGGTTCGAGCGCCCCGACCTCCCACGTCAGCGCCGGGGAAGCGGCCGCGCCGGCGGCATCCACGACGATCATGCCCTCCGGAACGGTGACCTGCGCCTCCACCCCGGTGGCCCCGAAGCGCCCATTGTTCGTGACGGTCAGGACATACCCCTGCTCCGTGCCGACGGCGGCGGAGTCGAGCCCGTCATCGATCGCTACGGCCAGGTCAGGCAGGGCCGGCGTGATGGTGGTGGTGTCCGAGGCGTGGTTGTCCTCGGGCGTCGGGTCTGCGCCAGCGACGCCGTCGTCGCTCACGGAGGCCTGCACCTCCACCTGGCCTCCTTCGTGCGCCAGCGCGCTGCGCGCCACCACCGTGCCGGTCCAGGTCTCCCCCGCCGGGAGGTCGGGCAGCGCCAGCTCCAGCACGCCGTCGCCGGCCGGGTCGACGCGCGTCAGGTCCGCAGGGAGCTCCACCCGCAGCACCACACCGGTGGCGTCGCCCCGTCCGTTGTTGGCCACGGTGATCCGGTAGGTCTGGTCCATGCCCGCCCCGACCGAGTCAACCTCGTCGGTGATGGTGACCGACAGGTCCGGCCGCTGGCTGGCGATGTGCTGGCACGACTGCAACAGCGCCTCCATCACCGGCTGCGGGTCCTTGACGAACTCGCTGATGCTGAAGTCGGCGCCACCACTGCCCTCGGCGAGGGCCTTGTAACCGGCACCGACCGTGGGGGTGGTGATGGTGAAGAGCGTCGCGTTGGCGGCCGTCAGGGCCGCGGCCGCATCCTCCGCGGTGTGGGCACGCGACTGCAAGGCCTCGTCACCGATGAGCACCACGCAGCGGGCCGCGCCCGGACGCCAGCCGCTGACCGGCCCCAGGGCCTGCACGATGGCATCGGTGCCCCATTCGGCGCCGCCGCCCCCGACGTCGAGCCCGTCGACGCCCTGCGAGAAGTCGTCCAGCCGGGTGGTCAACGGCCAGTGGAGGTGGGCCTCCTGGAAGCCGTGCGCGCCGGGGAAGCCCCACACGCCGAAGGTGTAGTCCAACGACGGCGCCAACTGGTTGGCCATGGCGCTCAACTGGCTGCGCACCGCGCTCTGGGCACCGCCCATCGAGCCCGATTCGTCGACGGTGAAGACGATGTCGGCCGCCGGCTTGGTCTGGCGCTCGATGTCGAGCGTCACGCTGTCGCCGCCGAAGTGGCCGTCGTCGACCACCGCGACGGTCACCGACCCGGGCGCACCGGTGCGGGCGACGGCCAGCTTCGCGGTGGTCTGGCCCGCTGCGTCGGTGGTCTGCCGCAGGACGTGCCCGTCGATGGTGAAGGTGACCTCGACATCCGGCAGCACCGCCCACGTGCGGCGGTCGTAGACGCTGGCGCGCACCTCGGCGGACCCACCGGCGACGGTGCCCGGCAGCACGTGCGCCACCACCACGACGTCGTGCTCACGGATGCGCACGTCTGCGGTGTCGGTGATCTGGCGGTTGCCGTCGCGCGCATCCGTGGCCCGCAGCGTCACGGTGTAGTCGCCGGTGGCCGGGTACGTGAAGGCCGACTGGTTGCGGCGGAAGGTGCCGTCACCGAAGTCGGTCTCGTACGTCAGCCAGGCATCGGCCTTCGTGGAGCGGGTGAAGTAGTCGAACACCAGCGACCGGTTGACGATGCCGAACTTGTCCGGCCCGGCGTCGACGACCGTCGGCGCCACCGTGACGGTGGAGCTGAGGCTCCGCGCCGCACCGTGCTTGTCGGTGGCGGTCACCTTGAGCGGATATGTGCCGGCCGCCCAGGTGTTGCGCACCTGCGTGCCCGTGGCGGTGTTCCCGTCACCGAAGTCCCAGGTCAACACGGGGTTGTCGTCGGGCCCCGGATCGGACACCTCCAGCTCCAGGACCGCCTCGACGCCCGGCACCGCGCGCACCGGCATGACCCCCCTGATGGTGGGCGCCACGTTGGTGACGGTCACCGGGACGCGTTCGCCGTCGGTTGCCGCGCCGTGCGAATCGGTGACGGTCAGCTCCAGCCAACCCTCGGCGTTGGGGTCCGTGAACCCCAGGTTGCCCGGGGAGCTCGAAGTGGAGGTCAGTGCGGTGCTGGCCCGCCACTCGTAGCTGACCGGGTCACCGTTGGGGTCCGAGACCGTGTAGGGATTGGGCAGGATCGAGCCCTGGTTCACGACGATCGGCGGGGCGATGCGCACCCGCACGACGGGCGGGTCGTTGACGTCCACCACCGAGATGGTCACGACGCCCTCTGCCCACACCGAGGTGTCGGCGTTCAGGGTGGCACGGAACCTGAAGGAATCCGTGCCGACGAAGTCTGCCCGTGGGCGGTACTCGTAGGTGGCCGGGGCCAGCACGTACGGCACCGACCCGTTCGTCGGCGGGGTCACCACCCGCAGCGAGTACGGCCCCGACGCCTGGACGAGCGCACCCAGGTCGACCCGCACGGGCGTGCCGCGGCGCGTGGCGGTCTCGGTGCCGTCGGCCCTGACCTCGTGGCTGGCGCACTCGACGTAGCTGCCCAGCGGGATCACCCAGCGCGAGACGGCGCCGGGCGCGATGCCGTAGCCCGCGTTCGCCGTCGCCGTGACGGTCACGTCGCCCTCGCGGGCACCCGCCGGGTCAGCGGTGTAGGTCAGCCCGGCCACCGTGGGCAGCGTCACGGAGCCGTACTGGTTGCATTGCGTGATCTGCGTGAACGTGGGTGGCACCGGCGTCACCTCCACCAGGGCCTCCGTCACCGTGACGGTGATCGTGCCGGTGTCGCTGAGCGTGGGCGCGTTGTTGACGGTGGCCTTGTAGGTGAACGTGTCGGTGCCCACGAAGCCGGCACGTGGCCGGTACAGGATGCCGGTGGTGCCCGTGCGCGAGGCGGAGCCGTTGGCCGGTGCCGTGGCCACGGCCACCGAGTAGGCGGAGGTGGTGGTGACCAGCGGGCTGACGTCGAGGGTCACCTGCCCGCCCTTCGGGACCTCGACGGTGGCGTCGGCGGCGATGATGGCCTGCGTCTGGCACTCGCGGTAGGTCCCCAGGTCGATGTTCCACACGCTGACCGCGCCGTCGGCGATCACGTAGCCCGGCAACGCCGTGGCGCGGACCGTGACCAGCCCCTCGCGGGCGTCGGCCGGCGTCTGGGTGTAGGTGAGTCCCTCGACGGTGGGCAGCTCCACCGAGCCGTACTCGCCGCAGGCGGTGATGAAGTTGATCACCGGACGCTCCGGCGTCACGGGCGTGCGCACGCCGGCGGCCACCTGCTCGAGCCACAGCGTGAACTGCCTCATGGGCCACGCCTCGGCGCGCAGCGTCGTGGCGAGCGAGCGCATCCTGTCGGTCTGTTCCGCGTCGAGCTGCGCCGCGTCGGTGTTCTGGTGGGCCACCTGGATCTCCAGGTCCTCGATCATCGCGTCGGTGGCACCGAGTTCCTGCAGCTGCGTGACCTCGCTCACGCTGAAGCCGTTCGCGCGTACCTGCGCCGCGTAGGCGCCCTGGGCCGCCCAGCGTTCCTCGACGGTGGGGAAGGTCTCCGGCGCCCACTCCGCCTGCCACGCGGCGAGGTCGTCGATCTCCGCGTCGGTCAGGCCGTACTCGGTGGAGAGCGTCGCGCGCTCCTCGGCGGTGATCTCGCCGGCGGCGGCGCGACGCTGCCACTGGTCGAGGTCTGCCAGGGCGTCTCGTCGGGTGCCGCCCCACACGCCGTTGTCGTCGGCGAGGGAGGCCACCTCCTCCAGGAGGTCCGCCTGACGGGCGTTGGCGTCCGACAGCAGCCTGTTGAACTGCGCGGCCGCAGTTGCCTGGCGCCGGATGCCGGCGGCGTCACCGTGCTCCTGGGCACCCTGCAGCCGTTCGACGGCGATCCTGCTCGCCGTGCCGTAGCCCTGGGCCTGGTCGGTGACCCGGAGCAGCTCGGCGAGCGGTTCGTTCTCGGGCAGGTCGCCGTCGGCGTACTGGAAGACCGGTTCCGCGACGGTGCCGTAGTCGTAGTCCGGCGGGTCGGCAACGATGTCGGAGTACATCAGGGCCGCCCGGCAGTTGATGTTGGCCAGGATCTTGCCGGCCGTCCAGGCGCTGGTGGTGGCCCACCACTTGCCGCTGACCACGTCGAACGCGTTGTACCAGTTGACGTAACCGCCCCACGCCGAATCCGTCGCGTCGCGCATCTCCTGGAAGATGCCGCCCAGCGCGCTGCGCGACGAGCCCGCGCCGATCGCCATGAGGGCGGGCTTCAGCGCCTTCTCCGCGTTGGACTTGGCCTTGAGCAGGTCCGACATCCGCTTGCGCCATTCCGCGTCACCCAGGGCGTCCCGGAGGTTGCGCAGCCGCGCGATGTCGTTGTCGATCTCCTTGAGGTTCTTCGTGAGGTTGCGCAGGCCCTGGATGGCCTTGTAGGCGTCGCGGCCGATCGTGGCCGCGCCCGCGCCCACGCACAGGGCGCCGTGGAACGGCAACGATTCGGCGGCCGACTCCTTCCACTGCGCCATCGCCTGCAGCGCCCCCGCCGGGTTGCAGTTGTCGCCGCAGTCGAAGACCTCGAAGACGGCCTCGGAGGTCTTCACGCCGCGATCGACGGCGATGACCTTCCACTTGCCCACCTCGAGCGGCGGCGCCTCGATGGGCTGCTCGATGAAGGTGCCGATGGTGATGATCTGGTTCACCGACCCCCACGCCGGCGAGTTGCAGTTCTGTGCGGTGCTGTCCACCGCGACGATGCAGACCTCACCACCGCGCAGGTCCGAGGTGCCGGTGACGGTGAGCAGGTCGTCGGCGTGGACGGGCTCCCCGGAGAGCCCGATCCGCAGGTTGAAGAGGTCGGCCCGGGCCGGAGTGACGACCACTCCCGAGGCCAGGGCGAGCAGGACGGCAATGATGACGGTAGCGACGCGGCGCACGATACTTCCCCCAAGGAATACCCCGCCCGGGTCACTCCCGGGCGGACGCCGCGAGCCTATAGCGGCACCGGGGTCAACTCTGCGGCCGGAGGGATGCGGCTGGGATGAGCGATCTAATCCCACCCCCGGCGATCCCGCCTACTACCGGAAGTAGTATGAAGGTGACGGCACACGCGTCACGGGCCAGTTTCAAGGAAGAAGACGGTCGCTATGGATACGACAGGCTCCAGTTCAGGAATGAGGCGCGCCCGCTGGGCGGCCCTCGCATTGGCGGGACTCACCGCCCTCGGGATCACCGGATGCTCGAGCGACGGCGCCCCACCCGGGGAGACCCACATCGGCGGGGAGGCCAACCTCCAGCTGCCCGACCTCGGCAGCGTCGACTTCCTGGGCATCCCAGGCTCCGCCCTCCTCGGCCTGGGCCTCATCGTCTGCGCGCTGGGGCTGGGCTTCGGCCTCATGACCTACACGCAGCTCAAGCGCATGCCCGCCCACACCGCCATGCGCGAGATCTCCGAGCTGATCTACACCACCTGCAAGGCCTACCTCAAGCAGCAGGGTCGTTTCCTCCTCGTGCTGTGGGCGTTCATCGCGGCCATCATCGTCTTCTACTACCTGTTCCTCGTCGGGTTCGGGGTGGGCAAGACCGCCATCGTCATCGCGTTCTCGCTGATCGGCATGGCAGGCTCCTACGGCGTGGCCTGGTACGGCATCCGCGTCAACACCCTGGCCAACTCCCGCACCGCCCACGCCGCCATCGGCGGCAAGCCCTACCCCTGCCACGACATCCCGCTGCGGTCCGGCATGAGCATCGGCATGGTGCTGATCTCCGTCGAACTGGCGATGATGCTCATCATCATGGTGTTCCTGCCCGGCGAGATCGCCGGTGCCTGCTTCATCGGCTTCGCCATCGGTGAGTCGCTGGGCGCGTCCGCGCTGCGCATCGCCGGCGGCATCTTCACCAAGATCGCCGACATCGGCGCCGACCTGATGAAGATCGTCTTCAAGATCAAGGAGGACGACGCCCGCAACCCCGGCGTGATCGCCGACTGCACGGGCGACAACGCCGGCGACTCCGTCGGCCCGTCCGCCGACGGCTTCGAGACCTACGGCGTCACCGGCGTCGCGCTCATCACCTTCATCCTCATCGGCGTGCCCGAGGTGTCGATGCAGGTCACGCTGCTGGTGTGGCTCTTCGTCATCCGCGCCGCCATGGTGGTGGCCTCCGGCATCTCGTACTTCGTCAACCACGCCTGGACCAAGGCGCGCTACGGCAACGCCGACGACATGGACTTCGAGGCCCCCCTCACCACGCTGGTGTGGATCACCTCCGCCGTCTGCATCGCCACGACGTTCCTCACCTCCATCCTCCTCATCGGCAACCTCGACGGCGGCCTCTGGTGGAAGCTGTCCCTCATCGTCAGCTGCGGCACGCTCGCCGGCGCCCTCATCCCCGAACTGGTCAAGGTCTTCACGTCCACCAGCGCCCGGCACACGCAGGAGGTCGTCATCTCCTCGAACAAGGGCGGACCGTCGCTGGGCATCCTGTCCGGCCTGGTCTCCGGCAACTTCTCCAGCTACTGGCTGGGCCTGGCGATCGCCGGCCTGATGGCCGTGGCCTACGGCATCTCCACGCTCGGCCTCGGCGACATCATGCTGGCACCGGCCGTGTTCGCGTTCGGCCTGGTGGCGTTCGGCTTCCTCGGCATGGGCCCGGTCACCATCGCCGTCGACTCCTACGGCCCGGTGACCGACAACGCCCAGTCGGTGTTCGAGCTGTCCACCGTCGAGGAGGACCCCAGCGCCTTCGACGAGCTGTCCACCGAGTTCGGCCGTGAGCCCAACTTCGAGCGGGCCAAGTACTTCCTCGAGGCCAACGACGGCGCGGGCAACACGTTCAAGGCGACGGCGAAGCCGGTGCTGATCGGCACCGCCGTCGTGGGCGCCACCACGATGATCTTCTCGATCATGATGGGGCTCACCGACGGCCTACAGAACGCGGAGGCGGTGCAGAACCTGTCGCTACTGCACGCCCCCTTCCTGCTGGGGCTGCTGGTCGGCGGCGCGGTGATCTACTGGTTCACGGGCGCCTCCATCCAGGCCGTCACCACAGGCGCCTACCGCGCAGTGGAGTTCATCGGGGCCAACATCAAGCTCGACGGCGTGACGCGCGCCAGCGAGAAGGACTCCTCGCGCGTCGTCCAGATCTGCACGCAGTACGCCCAGAAGGGCATGTTCAACATCTTCCTGGGCGTGTTCTTCGCCACACTGGCGTTCGCGTTCGTCGAGCCCTACTTCTTCATCGGCTACCTGATCGCCATGGCGCTGTTCGGCCTCTACCAGGCCATCTTCATGGCCAACGCGGGAGGCGCCTGGGACAACGCCAAGAAGCTGGTCGAGGTCGACCTCGACGCCAAGGGCACGGCGCTGCACGACGCCACGATCGTCGGCGACACCGTCGGCGACCCGTACAAGGACACCTCCTCGGTGGCGCTGAACCCGGTGATCAAGTTCACCACGCTGTTCGGGCTCCTCGCCGTGGAGTTGGCGGTCTCGCTCAACGCGCAGGGCGGCCAGGTCGTCACCTGGGTGCTGGCGGCGGTGTTCCTGGTGGTGTCGATGTACTTCGTGCATCGTTCGTTCTACGGCATGCGCATCAACGCCGACATCAACGAGATGGAGATCGAGCGCCCCTCCCAGGCAGTCGCACTCGACGCCTGAGACCCACAGCGAGCCGGTGCACGGCTCGGCACGCGGCCCGGACACCTGCCCCCCAGGTGGTCCGGGCCTCGCGTTGTCGGCCAAACGGCTGGACCGCAACCTATTGACGCTGACTTGGGCCTCAGACAAGAATTCCCTCATCGCTAGTGGAGGTCACCAGCGAAAGTGGATCGGGGGATCCCATGCGTTCGTTGTACAAGATCCTGGCCTTCGTGATCGTCGGCCTGGTCGCACTGCAAGCCGCCATGCACGCCTGGGCATCAGCCGGCGTCGTGGCATTCCTCTCCGGTGGCGGCACCTTCGACATGTCCGCCGACGGCCCGCCGCCGTTCCCGGAGGCCCTGGGCATCCTGGTCCACGGGCTCAACGGCATGTACGTCATCCCGGTGGTCGCGCTCGCACTCCTCGTGGTGGGCTTCCTCGCGAAGTTCGACGGCGCGGTGAAGTGGGCGGCCATCGTGCTCGCGCTGGTCATCGTCCAGGTGGCCCTCGGGTTCCTCGGCCACGGCATGACGATGATGGCGCTGCTGCATGGGGCCAACGCGCTACTGCTGGCCGTGGCCGCGTTCCACGCCGCCCGCCGGGCGTCGCGCGTGCCCACGGTGGTGACCGGGACCAGGACCGAAGACCTTCGTGTCCCTG
The DNA here is from genome assembly GCF_039544535.1 of Tessaracoccus lubricantis. Lineage (NCBI taxonomy): Bacteria > Bacillati > Actinomycetota > Actinomycetes > Propionibacteriales > Propionibacteriaceae > Tessaracoccus > Tessaracoccus lubricantis. The sequence goes on along the minus strand of NZ_BAABLV010000017.1, from coordinate 46,663 downwards.
CGTGACGGTCGCCGGCTGGCCCGCCTCACCGGGCTGGTCGCGCTCGTCGTGCTTCTGGTGGCAACCGGCTGGCTTTGGGGGGCCAGCCGGTTGCCGTCGTCGTATTCCGCCGCAGACATGGGGGTCGCCGACTGGGGAGGCGGCCCCCAACCTGACGCGCACGGCCAGGCGAGTGGGGTCGCCGTCGCCAGCCTCGACGGCGGACTCACCGCCGAGCCCGACGTCCGGGTGACGCTCACCGCCCGGGCCGAGCGGGTCACGCTCCCCGACGGCAAGGCCTTCGACGGCTTCACGCTCAACGGCAGCACGCCCGGGCCGGAGATCCGCGCCGTCGCCGGCCAGGTCGTCGAGGTGGTCCTGCACAACGAGGACGTCGACGGCGGCACCACGCTGCACTGGCACGGGCTCGACGTCCCCAACGCCATGGACGGGGTGGCCGGCGTCACGCAGGACGCCGTCCACCCGGGGGAGAGCTTCACGTACCGCTTCCGGGCCGAGCAGGTGGGCACGTTCTGGTACCACGCGCACCAGTTGTCGCACCGGCAGGTGCTGGGCGGGTTGCTGGGCGCCCTCGTGATCGAGCCCGAGGAGGCGCCGGCGGACGCCGTGATGCTGCTGCACACCTACCCCGGCACGTCGCGCACCGTCAACGGCACGCGCGAGGAGGTCCGCGTGGCCGCGCCGGACGGGGCCACGGTGCGCGTGCGGGTGGTCAACACCGACAACGCGCCCACCGTCGTGTGGGCGTCGGGCAGTTTCACGCTGGCGGCCATCGACGGTGTCGACGTCGTGGCGCCGACGCCCGTGGAGCACCGGAAGGTGACGGTCACCGGCGGGGGCCGCGCCGACCTCGAGGTGACCGCGCCCGCCCGCGTCCAGGCACCGGGCGTCACCCTGGTGGTGGGCGACGGTGCGCCGGGCGAGACGCCGGCGCCCGACGAGGAACTGGACCCACTCGGTTACGGCTCACCCGCACCATTGGGCTTCGACCCGGACGGGGCGGATCGGAACTTCACCTACGACATCGGCCGCCTCCCAGGCTTCCTGGACGGCGCGCCGGGCTACTGGTGGACCATCAACGGCCGCATGGGCAGGAACGTGCCCATGTACATGGTGCGCGAGGGCGACATCGTGCGCATGCGCATCAGCAACGGCAGCGGCGAGGTGCATCCCATGCACCTGCACGGCCACCACATGGTGGTGCTGGCACGCAACGGCGTGCCGGCGTCGGGTTCCCCCTGGTGGGTGGACTCCCTCAACGTGGAGCACGGCGACACGTTCGACGTCGCCTTCGTCGCCGACAACCCGGGCATCTGGATGGACCACTGCCACAACCTGCCGCACGCCCGCGAGGGTTTGATGACCCACCTCATGTACGACGGCGTGGCGCCGTCCTACCTGCTGGGGGCGCCGTCGGGCAACGAGCCGGAGTGATCAATCGGCGGGCAGTTCCTTGCGGCGCCACCGTCGGAACACGGCGATGAGTCCGCGCAGGCCATAGCCCACGACGCATGCCGTGACGAGGCCGAGCAGCCGGTTGACGTCGAAGCCACGCACCAGCACCTCCACCAATGCCAGGAGCCCGGCGAGGAAGACCACCTCGCCGATGATGCGCTGCGTGACGGTGGGCGTGGGGCGTGGTTGCACCCGTCGAGCCTAGTGGGTCAGTCGTTCTGGAACGGGCGCACCTCGACGGTGCGGTTGCAGCCGGTGGCCACTGCCCGCTTCGCCCACTCGAGCGCCGCGGCGTCGTCGTCCACGTCGAGGATCCAGAACCCGTTGATCTGGTCCGGGTAGTCCAGCACGGGGCCCTCGACCACGACACCCTCCTCCGTGACGTAGCGGGCCTCCGACGGTGGCGTGAGCCCGCCCGCGTACACCCAGACGCCGGCGTCCATCATCTCCTTGTTGAGCCGGCCCACCGTCTCGAAGATGTCCTGGATGTCGGCGCCCTCGGGGAAGGGGTCGCCGGCGTGGATGACTGAGAGCAAGAAGTGGGCCATGGCTTCTCCTGACGTGTGCGGGGCCGGTCCGGCCATCCCCCAGCCTCTCCCGCTGCGCGTGCTGCGTCAAGGGGTCAACCACGCACCGGCTGAGGGTTTCGTAGAATTGGGCACGAGCGACTCCCCGCCGCAGACGTCAGGAGTGACCATGTCCGAAGATCCCACCTCCAGCGCGCTGGCGCTGGCCCCCACCGGGCTGTTCATCGGCGGCCAGTGGCGGCCGTCGTCTTCCGGCGAGACGTTCCCGGTGCACAACCCGGCCACGGGCCAGGTGTTGACATCGGTGGCCTCGGCCACCCCGGAGGACGGGATGGCAGCGCTCGCCGCGGCCGACGCAGCAGCCGCGACGTGGGCGCGCACGCCGTCGCGGGAGCGCTCCGAGATCCTGCGCCGCGCCCACGGCCTGCTCATGGAACGGGCGGAGACGTTCGCCACGCTGATGACGCTGGAGATGGGCAAGCCCCTGGGCGAGGCCCGCGGCGAGGTGACCTACGGCGGCGAGTTCCTGCGCTGGTACGCGGAGGAGGCGGTGCGCATCAACGGCCGCTACACGCCGTCGCCCGAGGGCAACCTGCGGATCCTGACAGTGCGGCGGCCGGTGGGCACCTGCCTGTTCATCACCCCGTGGAACTTCCCGCTCGCCATGGCGACGCGCAAGATCGCGCCGGCGCTGGCGGCGGGGTGCACGAGCATCCTGAAGCCGGCCACGCTCACGCCGCTCACGTCGCTGGCATTCGTGAAGCTGCTGGAGGAGGCCGGCGTGCCGGAGGGAGTGGTGGGGATCATCCCGACGGAACACTCGTCGGAGGTGACCGGGCCGATGATCCGCGACCGTCGCCTGCGGAAGCTGTCGTTCACGGGCTCCACCGCCGTCGGGATGAAACTGCTGGAGGAGTGCGCCGCCAACGTGGTGCGCACCTCGATGGAGCTGGGCGGCTGCGCGCCGTTCGTCGTGTTCGACGACGCCGACCTGGCCAAGGCGGTGGAGTCGGCGTACCAGACGAAGATGCGCAACATGGGCGAGGCGTGCAACGCCTCGAACACGTTCTACGTGCAGGCGGGGGTCGCCGACGAGTTCGCGCGGCGGTTGGCTGAGCGCATGGGCGCGCTCACCGTCGGTGACGGGCTGGACGACCGCACCCACGTGGGACCGTTGATCTCGGCCGGCGCGCGCGAGGGGGTCGCCAGCCTCGTCGACGGTGCGGTGAAGGAGGGCGCGCGGCTGCTGACGGGCGGCTCCGCCGTCGACGGGCCGGGGTACTTCTACGCCCCCACGGTGCTGGCGGACGTGCCGGCCGACGCGGCGATCACGTCGTCGGAGATCTTCGGCCCCGTCGCGCCGGTGACGACGTTCGAGACCGAGGACGAGGTCGTCGAGCGGGTCAACGCGTCGCCGGTGGGGTTGTCGGGCTACGTGCACACCTCCGACATGGCCAGGGCGTGGCGGCTGACCGAACTGCTGGAGGTGGGGATGCTCGGCGTCAACGGCGGCACCATCTCGAACGCGGCGGCGCCGTTCGGTGGGGTGAAGCACTCGGGGCTGGGCCGCGAGGGCGGCCCGGAGGGCATCGAGGCGTACCTGGAGACGATCTACGTCGGCTTCCCGGACCCGTTCGCCTGAGCCCCCCGGGGCCTGCCTGTGGTTAGTTGAGGCCGACCAGGTCGCAGACGAAGATCAGCGTCTCGCCCGGGGCGATGACGCCGCCGGCGCCACGCTCGCCGTACGCGAGGTGCGAGGGGATGACCAGCTGGCGGCGGCCGCCCACCTTCATGCCCTGGATGCCCTTGTCCCAGCCCTGGATGACCTGGCCGATGCCCAGGCGGAACGACAGCGGCTCGCCGCGGTTCCACGAGGAGTCGAACTCCTCGCCGGAGCTGAACGCGACACCCACGTAGTGGACGTGCGCAACGTCGCCGGCAGCGGCGACGGCACCGTCGCCCTCCACGATGTCGGTCATCTCGAGATCTGCCGGGGGCTCGCCGCCCGGGAAGTCGATCTCCGGCTTCTCATTCATGTTTGCCATGCACACGACCCTACTTGTTTCCCGCCCCGGTGAGTACCTGGCGTGGGCGTGCTGCCGTGAGCAATTGGATGGGGTCACGGTGAGTTTGGGACGTCATTCTCGGCGTGTCGCGCCACGACCCCATCCAATTGCTCACGGGAACACAGCGCGGCGAGGGCGAGGAAGCCCAGGGCCCACCAGAAGTAGGCCCCGCCGACGACCTGCTGCAGCGGGGTCCACAGCGGGTTCTGCTCTGGCGGGTGGGGCAGCTCCCAGTGCGGTGCGTGCCTGAAGATCCACAGCCCGGCGGCGGTGAGGGCCGCCGCCGCCCAGGCAGGCCAGGGGCGGCGGAGTCGCCACAGCCACGCCGTCGTCAGCACCATCGCCGGCGCGGCCCAGACGAAGTGGTGGTCCCACGACACCGGCGAGGCCACCAATGCGTACACGCCGAGGACGACGGCGGGCGTGAGGTCGTCGCCGCGCTGCAGGAGTCGCCGGATGACGACGAGGCAGGCCAGCCCGATCACCACGCTGGCGATGAACCAGACCCAGGTGGCGGAGTCGCCCAACATGGCGCGGTGCAGCATGCCGTTGAGCGACTGGTTCGACGGGTACGCGGGTTCGCCGATCCGCTCCGAGGCCGGCAGCACGCGGGTCCAGTAGGCCCAGGAGTCGGCCGGCCTCAGCGCGAACCCGACGCCCGTGAACAGCAGCGCCGAGCCCACGCCGACGGCGAGCTGGCGCCAGTCGCGACGCATGAGGAACCACCCCAGGAAGACGGCGGGCGTGAGCTTGATGGCGAACGCCAGGCCGATCAGGGAGCCCTGCCACCACTTGCCGCGCCCCACGAGCAGGTCGACCATCACCAACGCCATGAGGACGGCGTTGATCTGCCCGAACTGCACAGTCTCGGCGAAGGGGTTGAGGTACAGCGCGATGCACCCCAGCGCGACGGTGAGCCAGACGGAGTCGCGCCGGTTGGCGCCGAGCTCGCGCACCACGAGGAAGAGCACCACCAGCATGGACGCCACGGTCAGCGCCGACAGCGTGACCGAGCCGGCCCGCCACGAGACGAACGTCAGCAGGGAGAAGATCGCCGCCGCGATGGGAGGGTAGGTGAACGGGAGGCTGATGCCGGCGACGGTCTCCGGCATCGTGCCGTACAGCTCGCCGCCGTCGCGGAAGACCTGCCCGCCGATGCGGTAGACGTCGAAGTCGATGCGGTACGGGATGAAGTCCTCGCCCGGGAAGCCGTAGAGCCAGCCGTAGACGAGCCAGCCCAGCCACACCACGGCAAGGCCGCGCAGGATCCAGGACTGGAGGTAGGTGTCGACGGCGCTCTGGAGGTATGGGCGGACGTCGGGCATGGCCGAATCCTACGGCCCCGGCGCCCGTTCGCCGCCGGTCCCGCCCGGCACAGGCACGTGCACTGCACGGCCGAAGTCGGGCCGCACACGGGGGCGGCAACGGGGGGCCGCAAATATCGCTACCAAAAGTGGGGGTCAGTGTGGATTATCCACACCGACCCCCCGTCCGCGGTAGGGATAAGTTCGGCAGGCCCGACGTGCCCGCCGTGCCCCACCCCTTCGGGCTCCCCGTGCCGCAGCCCGGGCCCACCGGAGCGCGACTTCGGTAGCCTGAGACCCGTGAGCATCCAGTGTCGTCCCATCTCGGCCGAGGAACACCTCGCCTTCATCGAGGCGCGGGGCTCCGCGTCATTCCTGCAGACCCCCGCCTGGGGCAAGGTGAAGCCGGAGTGGCGTTCGGAGTCAGTCGGCTTCTTCGTCGACGGCGACCTGACAGGCGTCGGCCTCATCCTCTACCGCCAACTGCCGAAGGTGAAGCGCTACCTCGCCTACCTCCCCGAAGGCCCGGTCCTCGACTGGGCGCGCGCCGACGTCAAGGAGCACCTCGACGCCCTGGTGGCGCACGCGAAGGGCCGCAAGGCGTTCGCGGTGCGGATCGGGCCGTGGCTCACCCACCGCCGTTGGACGGCGCAGAGCATCAAGGACGCCGTCGCCGACGACGACGTCACGCTCCTGTCGCAGCAGCAGCCCGATGAGACCACCCTCGTCGGCACGCGGGTGCGCAACGCGCTCCTGCACGGTGGCTGGGTCACCGACGAGAAGGGTGAGGGTTTCGCCGCCGGCCAACCCAAGTTCAACTTCCACCTCCCGTTGCGCCACGACGACGGCACCCAGAAGACCGACGACGAACTCCTCAAGGGCATGAACCAGCTCTGGCGGCGCAACATCAAGAAGGCCGACAAGGAGGGCGTCACGGTCCGCACCGGCACCCGCGCCGACCTCGCCGCCTTCCACCGCATCTACCTCGAGACGGCCAAGCGGGACGGCTTCACCGGCCGCAGCCTGTCCTACTTCGAGCTCATGTGGGACGCGCTCAACGCCGAGGACCCGGAGCGCATGAAGGTCTACCTCGCCGAGCACGACGGCGACCTCGTCGCCGCCACCACCATGGTCACCGTCGGCGACCACGCCTGGTACTCCTACGGTGCCTCCACCACGGCCAAGCGCGAGGTGCGCGGGTCCAACGCCGTCCAGTGGCAGATGATCCGCGACGCGAACGCCGCCGGCTGCGCCGTCTACGACATGCGCGGCATCGTCGAGGGCGTGGGCGCGGACCATCCCGAGATCGGCCTCATCCAGTTCAAGGTGGGCACCGGCGGCGAGGCCGTCGCCTACCTGGGCGAGTGGGACCGCGCCATCAACGGGCCCATCCACTGGGCCTTCAACCAGTACCTCAAGAGGCGATGACATGACGCTGACGCTGCACATCGACGCGCACCGCTGGCGCGCCCACCAGGACGCGTTCCAGCAGCAGGTGTCGGGCCTCGTGCCCGTCGCGAAGGGCAACGGCTACGGCTTCCGGCTGGGCGTTCTCGCGGCGGAGGCCGACAGGCTGGGCGCGCAGACGCTGGCCGTCGGCATCGCCGAGGAGGTGCAACAGGTGCGCGCCGGAGGCTGGCACCACGACATCGTCGTGCTCAACCCGTGGCGCCCGTTCGACGGCGCCGCCAGCGCCCTGCTCGACGACCCGAAGGTCATCACCACCGTCTCCCGGGTCGAGGACCTCCGCGCGCTCAGCCAGTCGCACCCAAGGGCCCGGGTGGTCGTCGAGATCGAGACCGCGATGCACCGCCACGGCCTCGACCCCCGGCAGCTGACCGCGGATACCTTCGGCGACCTCTGGTTCGAGGGGTGGGCCATCCATCTCCCGGCCGACGGTTCACTCACCGAGGCCAACCGCCTCGCGCAGACGGGGCTCGCCACCCGCACGGGCCCGGTGTGGGTGTCACACCTGAGCGTCGACGACTACCGCAGCTTCGCAGCCGGCCTGGACGTGCCGACGTTCCTCAGGGTCGGCACCCGCCTCTGGCTCGGCGACAAGCAGGCCTACCGCACCACCGCCACCGTCCTCGACGTGCACCGCATCAGGAAGGGCCACAAGCTCGGCTACCACGGCGTCGCGGCACCGAGGGACGGCTGGATCGTGATCGTCTCCGGCGGCACGGCGCACGGCGTCGCCCTGGCCGCCCCCGTGCCGCAGCGGTCCTGGAAGCAGCGGGGCGTCACCGTCGCGCAGGGGCTGCTGGACGCCGCCGGCCGCACGTTGTCGCCGTACCAGATCGGCGGCCGGAAACGCGCGTTCGCGGAGCCGCCGCACATGCACTCGTCGATGGTCTTCGTCCCAGGCGACGACTCGCACGTGAAGGTCGGCGACGAGGTGCCGGTCACCACCCGCATGACGACGGCGACCCCTGACCGGATCACTTGGCACTGACCCCTCGGCCCGTGGGGGTGGTGTGGCTGGCCCCCACCATTTGTGAAGATGGATCATGGCTGACAAGCGAAAGATCCTGATCACCGGAGCCACGGGCGGCATCGGGTTGCTCCTCGAGCAGCGACTCATGCCCGACTACGACGTGGTCTCCCACGGCCGCACCCCCGCCAACGACGAGCAGGCCAAGCGCCTCCACAAGGCAGACCTCGAGGACTACGACGAGGTGCGCGGCCTGATGGACGGCGTCGAGGTGGTGCTGCACCTCGCCGGGCAGGCTTCACCGGAGGCCGAGTGGGACGAGGTGGTGGGCCCCAACATCATCGGCCTGCGCAACGCGCTCGAGGCCGCCCGCGAGGCGGGGGTCCGGCGCTTCGTGTTCGCGTCGTCCAACCACGCCATGGGCATGTACGACCGCGACGAGGACTGGCCCGTCTACCCGCACCACCTGCCGCGCCCGGATTCGCTCTACGGCGTGTCGAAGGTCTTCGGGGAGGCCCTGGGCCGGTACTACCACGACAAGTTCGGCATGGAGTTCATCGCGCTGCGCATCGGCTGGTCCACCGACGACCCGCTCGCCGCCGACGAGGAACTGCTGCACGCGATGTGGCTCAGCAGCGACGACACCGAACAGGTCTTCCGCTGCGCCATCGAGGCCGAAGGCGTCGGCTACGGCCTCTACTACGCGATCTCCGACAACCCGAACCGGCGCTGGGACCTCACCAACACCATGCTCGACCTGGGCTACCGCCCCAAGGACTCCGTCGCGGACCTGAAGGACGAGAAGGTGGTGGCCGGCGGGAAGGACTCGCCCGACGACTGGCCCGAGGGCAGTTAGCCCACCTTGGCCGGCGTGGGGCGTTCGAAGCCGGCGAGGTAGTCCTCGTCCAGCGGGCCCGCCTCCGGCCCCGGCACCACGACGGCGACCTCGCCGTCGTTGAGCACCCCGCCGATCGGGTCCACCAGGTCTGGGGTGCGCAGCGCGTCGCGCGCGGGCTGGACGATGTCGGAGACCACCTCGGTCAGGATCCACACCTCGACGGCGACGTGCAGGATGATCGCCGCCCAGTAGAGCATGTAGGGCCCGTTCTGGTTGGTGGTGAGCCAGCCGCCCAGCCAGCCCCAGATCGCGATGTAGTACAGCACCTGCGTGAGCGCCAACGCGGCCATCTCCGGCTTGTACGGCCGGGCCACCACCAACGCGAGCAGCAGCCACAACGCCGACTGCGGCGGGTACGCGGGGCCCAGCAGCAACGTGGCGAAGATGACCACGGCCACCATCGAACCGACGCGTGGCCGCTTGCGTGTCACGTACAGGTACGCGATGAACGAGCCCAGCGCCAGCAGCAGCACCACGAACAGCAGCGAGCCCGACGAGCGGAGCTCGAGCCCGAACATCAGCTGCAGCACGTACCACAGCGACCCGTAGCTGGTCTCCCGGTTGATCTCGCCGTGGTAGTACATGTAGACGCGGTCGAAGTTCTGCATGAGCAGCGGCAGGTGAACCGCGAAGAACGTCACCAGCGCGGGCACGATGAACAGCAACGCCTTGCGCCACCCGCCCCTCAGCCCCGCGACCACCAGCACCGCGAGCACCACGCCGATCGGCATCGTCCCCGCCGACGCGGCCAGGCCCAGCACGATGCCGGCCTCCACCAGCCGGCCCCGGGCCACCTGCACGAGGCCGAGCGCGGTGAACGCCACCGGCACCAGGTCCCAGTTGACCAACCCCACGGCGAGCACCACGGGCGAGGCCGCCACCAGCAGCGCGTCCCACGACGGCCGGCCCGGGCGTCGGCGGCCGAGCCAGGCCACGCACGCGACGAGGACCAGGAAGCACGCGAAGAGCCCCACGGCCGTGATCGCGAAGAACGTCACGCTGGCGTCGACCTCGTTGGCCAGCGTCGCGCTGCGCCTGATCGGCGCGTCGAAGACGGCCGTCGCCGTCTTGCGGGTCACCAGGATCGCGGCGGCGATGAGCGGCGCGAACAGCATCGTCGCGCTGCCCAGCGGCGACTGCCCACGCCCGAAGCCCTGGCTCAGGAACGACGACTGGATGTCCGTGTAACACAGCATCTTGTACATGTCGATCTCCTGGTGCGCCGTGGTCTGCACGCAGGGGACGTGGCGCAGGAAGAGCACCAGGAACAGGCCGGTGGCAAGCAGGAACGCCCAAGGGAGCGGGTTGAACCAGAGTCCCCGCGGGGTGGCGTGACGGCCCATGGGGCCACCGAGGCCGGGCAGCAGCGCGTTCTTCACGCGCTCACTGTATCCGCTGGCTTCCTCAGGGCTGGGCGGTCTCCGCGTCCTGCGCAGCGGCGGTGTCCGTGGGGGTCGGCTCCGGCGGCGGGGCCACCGTCGCCTCCTCCGTCGGCACCGGTTCTGCCGTGGTGGCCGGCGGCTTCGTGGCGGCCGGGCGCGACGTCGCCTGCGTGGGAGTGGGGCGCGGCGCCTGCGTGGTGGCCGGAGGCGTCGTCGCGGGTGCCTGCGTGGTCTCGACGACGGTGGGCGTCGGCGACGGCGTCGGGGTCGGCGACTCCGACGGGGTCGGCGACGGGCTCGGCGTCGGCGAGGGCTCCTCGCTGGCCGGCGGTTCCGACTCGTCGGTGGTCTCGCCCTTCTCCGCCTTGATGTCCTTGGGCTCGTCGAACTCGAGCACCTCCATTCCCTCCGTGGCGCGCTCCATGAACGCCACCCAGGTCATCAGCGGGTAGCTCGAACCGAAGAACGTCGCGTCCTGGGGCCGCTTGTACGCCTGGAGGTCCTCGTTGCCGCCGTCGCCGGCGACGTACATCACCGCCGTCGAGAGCTGCTTGGTGTAGCCCACGAACCAGGCCGAGGTGATGGCGTCCTCGACGCCGTTGGTGCCGGTCTTGCCGGCGACGGGGCGGCCCAGCTCCTGGGCGCGACGGCCGGTGCCCTCCTCGACGACGGAGCGCAGCGAGTCGGTCACGTTGGCGGCCACGTTCGGGTCGACGGTCTGCTCGTTGGCGGGCTTGGCCTCGTAGAGGACGTCACCGTTGCGGTCGAGGACCTGCTTGACGATGTGGGTGCCGTTGCGCTGCCCGGAGTTGGCGAGCGTGGCGTAGGAGTTGGCCATGTCGAGCGGCTTGACCTCGCCGAAGCCGAGCGCGATGCGGTTGCCCGAGCTCTCCCACGCGGGGCCGGTGGGGGCGCCCGCGTCGTTGGCGGCCTTGATGACCTCCTGCTGGCCGTTGTCCATCTGCTCGGTGAGGTCGACGAACGCGGTGTTGATGGAGTCCGCCGTCGCCTTGCGCAGCGTCACGTCGCCGTACTGGTGGTGGAACTCGTTGCGCACCGGCTGGGTGTCACCTCGGGGGGTGAAGGTGTCGCCCTTGAGGACCGAGTTGAGCGAGAAGCCGTTGCGCAGGCCGGCGATCGTGGCGAACGGCTTGAAGGTCGACGCGGCGGGGCGCGGCGTCGTCGCCCAGTTGCGGGAGCTGGTCACGTAGTCCGGCCCGCCGTAGAGGGCCACGATCCCGCCGGTGGCGGTGTCGACCGACGAGATGGCGACGTGCAGCTTCGACGGGTCGGGGTTGCCCTCGGCGTCGGCCGCGGCCAGCGCGGTGTGGCGCTGCGCCTCCTGGATGGCGGCCTCCTGCATCGGCTTGTTCAACGTGGTGATGATCTTGAGCCCGCCGCCCTGGATCTGGCCCTCGTCGAAGCCGTTGGCCAGCAGCTCGTCCTCGACCATCTTGATGAGGAACCCCTTCGGGCCGCCGTAGCGGTTGTTGATCGGCACCTCGGGGAACGTCGGGAGCGCCGGGCGGGCCGCGTCGTGCTCGGCCTGCGAGATGGCGCCCATGTCGAGCATGCCGTCGAGCACGTACTGGTAGCGGCCGAGCAGGCGCTCCAGCTTCTCGGGGCCGCCCGACGGGTTGAACGCGGCCGGGTTGTTGAGGATGGCGGCCAGCGCGGCGGCCTCGGCGACGCTCAGGTCAGCGGAGTCCTTGAGGAAGTAGGACTTGGCGGCCGCCTGGATGCCGTAGGCACCCCGGCCGAAGTAGATGGTGTTGAGGTAGCCCTCGAGGATCTCCTCCTTCGGCATCTCCCGGCCCATCTTCGTGGCCAGGAACAGCTCGCGCACCTTCCGCGACAGGGTGCGGCCGGAGTCGAGGTAGAGGATCTTGATGTACTGCTGCGTGATGGTGGAGCCGCCCTGCACCTCGCCGCCCCGCGCGATCGACCACGCGCCGCGCAGCATGCCGGTCACCGAGAAGCCCGGGTCCTCCCAGAACGAGCGGTTCTCCGCTGCGATGACGGCGTCCTTCATCAGCTGCGGCATCTGGTCGTAGGGGATGGTGACGCGGTTCTGCACCGCGAGCGAGCCCAGCTGGTTCGCGCCGTCCTGGTAGTAGAGGAAGGTGGTGTTGGTGGTGAAGTCGGAGTTCGGGTCCGGCAGCTCGGTGGTGTTGTAGAGGTACGCGAAGCCGGCGATGCCGCTCAGGCCGCCGATGATGAACAGCACCAGGGCGGTGATGCCGATGCGGCCCCAGATCTTCCGGGCGCGCGACTTCTGCGCGGCCCTCCGGCCCGTCGGCCGCTTGGTGGCGCGCTTGGGGGTCTTCTTCCCAGTGGTTGCCATGTGTTCCTCTCGCAGGCGTGCACCGTGTCGACGTGCAGAAGTCGACCTTTCCAGAGTAGGCGGAGCGTCGGGCGAGACCGAATCGGCCTGGGGTCGCCGTCGGATGGACTCAGGTCTGGGGCGGGTCGCCGTCGGGTCGACTCAGGTAGCGCCGGGGGTCGACGGCGGTGCCACCCCGCCGGGCAGGATCGGGCCGCGGACCCCGGCCTCCGCGAGCGCCCGCTGGGCGCGGGCCCGCACCGCCCGCATCGGCGCCCACTGCTGGTTCGGGCCCGTCTTGATCAGCACCTGCACCGTCATGGTGCCGCCCTCCATCGCCCCCACGCCGAGCACCGACGGCGGCTCCAGCAACAGTTCGGCGAACTCCGGCTCCTCGTCCATCCGTCCGACGGCGGTGCGCAGCAGGTCCTGCACCCTCACCGGGTCCTCGTCGATGGCCACCGGCACGTCGATCGTCGCCGTGGAGTACCCCTGCGACACGTTGCCGAGCGTCAGCACCTCCCCGTTGCGCACGTACCAGACGGTGCCGGACGCGTCGCGCAGCTTCGTCACGCGCAGCGTCACCTCCTGCACCGTGCCGGTCAGTTCGCCGACGCGGATGAGGTCGCCCACGCCGAACTGGTCCTCGGCCAGCATGAAGATGCCCGACAGGTAGTCCTTGACCAGCGACTGCGCACCGAAGCCCAGCGCCACGCCGCCCACGCCGGCCGACGCGATCAGCGGCCCCATCGGCACCCCGAACGTGGCCAGCACCGTCAGCACGACGACCACCAGCAGCACGACGTCGACGATGTTGCGCAGCAGCGACCCCAGGGTCTCGACGCGCTGCCGGTGCCGCTCGGCGCTGACGCCGCTGGCCCGGGCGAGGATGCGTCGGGCGCGCCCGCCCAGGTCGTCGCCGACATCACGTTCCCGGCTCACCAACGACTTCACCGTCCGGCGGATCGCGAACACCAGCACGAGGCGCAACACCAGCGCGACGGCCACGACGATGCCGGTCAGCAGCAGCTTCTCCCAGAGATCAGGCATGCACCACATTGTGCCGGGCGGCACGACGACGGCGCCGCGCCACGCACCCGCAGGACAAGCCTTTTCACCCACTTGGGCCTAGCAAGGGGCGACTGCGGGGATTAGCGTGGAGAGACGATCACGAGAGGAGCGCCCCACCTGCAACACGCCGCCCTCTCCTGAGACCCCTCGCGGGGAGAGCGGGGGGACCGTGGCTCTCCCCGCGAGGCCTCGGCGGCGCGGAGGGTAGAATCGTCGCCCGTGCCCAGCTTGACCGCCGCCCAGACCAACGCGATGCAGGAACTCCTGCGCATCGCGCCAGTCATCGACGACCTCGGCCGGCTGTTCCGCCGGGCTGGCCACGACCTGTTCCTCGTCGGCGGCTCGGTGCGCGACGCCCTGCTCGGCCAACTCGGACACGACCTCGACTTCACCACCTCGGCCATGCCGGACCAGACCCACGCGCTGCTGAAGGAGTTCACGCCGTCGACGTGGGACATCGGCCGCGACTTCGGCACCATCGGCGCGATGAAGAGGGCCGACGGCAACGAGTGGCAGATCGAGGTCACCACGTTCCGCGCGGACATCTACCGCAGCGAGTCCCGCAAGCCCGAGGTGAACTTCGGCGACACCATCGACGGCGACCTCGTCCGCCGCGACTTCACCGTCAACGCCATGGCCATCAACGTGGCCACGCGCGAGTTCGTGGACCCCTACGGCGGCCTCGACGACCTGGCCGACGGCGTCATCCGCACGCCGGGTACCCCCGAGGCCAGCTTCTCCGACGACCCGCTGCGCATGATGCGGGCCGCGAGGTTCGCGTCGCGGCTCGGGTTCACCGTCGCCCCCGAGGTCGTCGCCGCGATGAAGGACATGGCGGACCGCATCCAGATCGTCTCGGCGGAACGCATCCAGGCCGAACTGACCGGCCTGCTGCTGACGGACCAGCCGCGGGAGGGCATCGACCTGCTCGTGCGCACCGGTGTCGCCGACATCATCCTGCCGGAGCTGCCGGCGCTGCGGCTGGAGGTCGACGAACACGCCCACCACAAGGACGTCTACGAGCACTCACTGACCGTGCTGGAGCAGGCCATCGAGCTGGAGAAGGACCGCGGGCACCAGCCCGACATCGTCAACCGGCTGGCGGCGCTGCTGCACGACATCGGCAAGCCCCCCACCCGACGCTTCGAGGGCTCGAAGGTCACCTTCCACCACCACGACGTCGTCGGGGCCAAGATGGCCACCAAGCGGCTCAAGGCGCTGACCTACCCCACCGCGGTGGTCAAGGCGGTGGCGAAGCTCATCGACCTGCACCTGCGCTTCCACGGCTACGCCGACGGCGAGTGGAGCGACTCCGCCGTGCGCCGCTACGTCCGCGACGCGGGCGACGAGCTGGAGCGCCTGCACATCCTCACCCGGGCGGACTGCACCACCCGCAACCAGCGCAAGGCCACCAAGCTGCGCCGCGCGTACGAGGAGCTGGAGTGGCGCATCGACGAACTGGCCGCGCAGGAGGAGATCAAGGCGCTGCGCCCCCACCTGGACGGTACGCAGATCATGGAGATCCTCGGCCTGGGCCCCGGCCGCGAGGTGGGCGAGGCCTACAGGTTCCTGCTCGAGCACCGCACGGAGCACGGCCCGATGGAGCACGACGCCGCCGTCGAGCTGCTGAAGAGCTGGTGGGCCGAGCGCCGTTCTGACTAGGATTCTGGACTTATTCGCGCCGGGTGCACCATGATGGGCCGGAGAGCAGGAGGGCCCATGACCAGCTGGAGCACCGCCGACGGTGTGCTGACCGGAGAGTACGCAGGCTGGGCGCTGGACAGCGCCACCGACGCCATCATCGTGATCGACGAGCAGGGCCTCGTGCGGGCCTGGAACCGGGCGTGCGTCGACCTGTTCGGCTGGTCGAAGGAGTTCGCGATCGGCCGCGACGTCGACTTCATGATCCCCGAGAAGCTCCGCGAGGCGCACCACCGCGGGTTCTCGTCGGCCATGGCACGCGGCGGGCTGGCCTCGGACGGTCAGGCGCGGCGCACCAAGTCGCTGCGCGAGGACGGCGTGAGCATCTACATCGAGATGACGTTCGCCGCGCTGCGCAACGACGAGGGCGTGATGATCGGCGCGGTCGCCGTCGCCCGGCCGCTGTCGGAGCGCGACATCCCCACGCACGGCCGCAAGCGCTACACCGGCCCCCTCGTGGACGTCACGTTCGATTCGGCGCTGTGCAACCACAACGGCCAGTGCGTGCGCAACATGCCGGAGGTGTTCGACACGAGTCGCCGCCCGTGGATCAATCCGGCGGTCGCCGACGCCGAACTGGCGCTGCGCCTCCGCACGACGGTGGGCAACTGCCCGACCGGGGCGTTGCAGATCGCGGAGGTCGGGGCGCCCGACGACGACCCGGCCGCCGGCTGAGCAGCTTCGGTCGCCTCCTGAACGGCAAGCCCTGCGAGCGGTCGAAGGACCATCCCGCTTCCTGAGCCGCGAGCCCTGCGAGCGGTCGAAGGACCCGCAAGATCACACACACGCCCGTCACCACGCCTGGCGCCCTTCGACCGGGCGCGGGGCGCCCGGCTCAGGGAACAATCCCGCTTCCTGAGCCGCGAGCCCTGCGAGCGGTCGAAGGACCCGCAAGATCACACACACGCCCGTCACCACGCCTGGCGCCCTTCGACCGGGCGCCGGGCGCCCGGCTCAGGGACCAATCCCGCTTCCTGAACCGCGAGCCCTGCGAGCGGTCGAAGGACCCACAAGATCACACACACGCCCGTCACCACGCCTCGCGCCCTTCGACCGGGCGCGGGGCGCCCGGCTCAGGGACCAATCCCGCTTCCTGAGCCGCGAGCCCTGCGAGCGGTCGAAGGACCCACAAGATCACAAACACGCCCGTCACGCCTGGCGCCCTTCGACCGGGCGCCGGGCGCCCCGGCTCAGGGACCAATCCCGCTTCCTGAACCGCGAGCCCTGCGAGCGGTCGAAGGACCCACAAGATCACACACACGCCCGTCACCACGCCTCGCGCCCTTCGACCGGGCGCCGGGCGCCCGGCTCAGGGAACAATCCCGCTTCCTGAGCCGCGAGCCCTGCGAGCGGTCGAAGGACCCGAAAGATCACAAACACGCCCGTCACGCCTGGCGCCCTTCGACCGGGCGCGGGGCGCCCGGCTCAGGGAACAATCCCGCTTCCTGAGCCGCGAGCCCTGCGAGCGGTCGAAGGACCCGCAAGATCACACACACGCCCGTCACCACGCCTCGCGCCCTGCGAGCGGTCGAAGGACCCACAAGATCACACACACGCCCGTCACCACGCCTCGCGCCCTGCGACCGGGCGCTGGGCGCCCGGCTCAGGGTGCTTCCTTCGTGGGATGTTCGCTAGCGCTCACGATCCCCTCAGGAACCAAACATCACGATGTTGTTGAACACCCACTCGTTCGACTGGCTGAAGGCGTAACCACCCTCAGGTTTCGCGGTGGCCGCGTACACCGTCGTCATCGTGTAGCTCCGGCAGGCACCGCGACCCGTGGCCAAGGTGTCGCACTCCGTGCGCCACTGCCGACCACCAGAGGTGAACTCACCGGCGACACCCAAGGGATTGGCCCGCCACGCCTCACGCGACATGAACGGCAGGTATGTGAGGTTGTTGAACGCCCACCCGCTCTCCCGCACGAACTTCCCGTCCACCACCCTGACCACGGTGGCCCAGATCTCGGTGCGGCACCGCTCGGTCTGTGAGTAGGACTCACAGGTGGTGTTCCAGTCCCTGCCGCCGACCAGGTGATGCCCCGGCAGCGTGTAGGGAGGGGTCCGGACGAAGCCCGGCTTCGTCGGGGTCGGCTTCGGGCTGGGCGTCACCGTCGGCTTCGCGCTGGGCGTCACGGTCGGCTTCGCGCTCGGCGACTTCGTCGGCTCGGGCGAGACAGACGGCGACGGCGACTCGGTCGGCACCACGCCGTCCCACGGCGACACCACCAGCTCGGTCACGCTCACCGGCCCGCCGTCGAACACGAGCCGCGCGGCGGTGACCTGGCCGCCCACCACGCCCTCGAACCACGGCGACGACAACTCGCCCACGACGACCCACTCGCCGTCCGCGAACGCCTCGACGGTGCCGCTCAGCTGGGCGCCCACCACGCGGATCCGCGCGTTGGTCAGCGGCTCGTCGAGGCCGCGGGACAGGTACTCGCCCGCCTCCGCCGTGCCCTCGAGCGCCGTCTGCAGGTTGGCGTCGACCGCGGCCACGGCGTTGGTGCCGGGGACGGTGCTCTCCAGCTCGGCGCTCGGCGGCACGACGCGGAACTCGCGGACCTTGATCCACTGCGCGCCGGGGTTGGGCCCCGTGGCCCGCACCCGCACGTACCGTGCCTGCACCGGCTGCTGGAACGAGGCCGCGATGACCACTTGGTCGGTGAACTCCCCCGCAGACGTCCACGACGACCCGACGGTGGAGTATTCGAGCGCGGCGCGGTAGAACATGTCGCCCCGAGTGTTGTCTGCGTCGGCCTGGTGCACCGACACCGCCCCGACCTCCTGCACCGATCCGAGGTCGACCTGCACCCAGTCGCCCGTCGACGGCGCGGCGTTGGACCACCAGTACGAGCCCAGGTCGCCGTCGGTCATGCGCGCGACGGCGTAGTCCTGCCACTGCCCCAGCGCCGCCGAGCGGGAGGCCGTGGCCGGCAGCGAGCCGGACTGGTGTCCCGACGCCCCCAGCCACGTCAGGTACCGGCCGTAGGCGTCCTGCAGGAATGTGTCGAATCGGGTGTCGCCCACCTTCGGGATGTACTTGTCCGCCACCGGCGTCAGGCCGTCGAGCCCGTCGACGCGGTAGGTCGAGGCGGCCTTGTGCCGCTCGGCCGCGGAGGCCAGGAACGACGCGGCGGCGCCGGCCCCGTCGTCGTCGTGCAGCGCCTCGAGCCCGGCGATGGCCTCGCCCATGGCCGTGGCCCACTCGGCGGCGGCCTGGATCCAGGGCAGCGAATCGTCGTAGAACCCTCGCATCGCCATGCCCGCCAGCGACTCCTCCAGCCCGGCGATCACGGCCAACCGCGCCTTCAGCGGCGCGGCGCCCGCCGTGGTGCCCGCCTCGTACGCGGCCCAGAAGTCGACGATGTCGGCGCCCAGGGCGGGCGCCTGCGGCGACGTCGGACGGTACGGCTGCCAGTCCTGGTTGAGGTCGACGAACACCTCGAGCGCGTCCCGCATGGCCGGGTCGTCGCCGGCGAGTTCGTCGAGGATGCGCGCCAGGGTGACCTGCGGGTCGTACGCCGGCCCGTTCCACGTGTAGTCGGCGTAACCGGCCAGCGCGATCATCGACGCGTAGGACTGCACCATCGGGTTCGACGTGAACCCGTCGAGGTGCTGGTACAGGTCGGCGGCCCGCCCGTCGAGCGGGTTGAGGAACAACCGGTCGGGCTGCCCGTCGTTGACCGGGAAGTTGTCCCAGATGTAGAGGTGCTCGGTGTTGTAGGTCGTCTTCGCGCGCTCAGCCGACTCCATCGTGATCTGGTCGGAGAACACTCCCTCGCCGGTCCACTGCATGATCAGTGAGTCGTCGGCCTGCGTGCCGAACTCCAGCTTGTACGCGTCCGGCGCGGAGCCCGCATAGTTGGTGGGCACCGTCTGCAGCGGCTCCAGGCCGTTCGGCTTGATGAACTCGTTGATCACGCGGTTGAGGTAGTAGGCCTGGCCCTCGGCCAGCTTGCGGAAGCCGGGCAGCGTGAAGCGCTGGAGGTCCTGCTGGCACTTGAGGTACGGGTCGATGTCGTCGAGCGCGATGTAGAACGAGCGCACCCCGATGGCGCGCAACTGCTCGAACTTGGCGATCGTCGCGACGAAGTCGCTGTCCAGCGAGTAGCAGATGTCGTTGCCCGGCGACAGCGCGAACACGAACTCGACGTGGTGGTCCCGCGCCGTGGTGACCAGTTCCCGCAGCTGGTCGAGTTCGGGCTGCGGGTACAGCGTGCGCCACTGGCTGCGCAGGTACGCGTCGTCCTTCGGCGTGTAGATGTAGGTGTTCATCTTGTGGTCGCCGTAGAACTCGAACTGGTCCAGCCGCGCCTGGTGCGACCACGGGATCCCGTAGAAGCCCTCGATTCCTCCGCGGATCGGCATCAACGGCCAGTCGCGCACCGTCGCCGCCACCATCGTGGAGCCCTGGATGAGCTGGGCGAAGGTGTCGACGGAGTGGAACAGGCCGCGCGCGGTGGCGCCCTCGAGGAGGACGGTGGGTCGGCCGCCGACGGTGCCGTTGGCCACCACGTACCCCTCGGGGCCGAGGTCGGAGGCGTCAGCGACCCCCAGCTGGGCGGCGACTGCCTGCGTCGCCGGCCCCGTCTCCGAGAAGTGGATGACCGTCCCGGCTGCGGGTGGTTGCGTGGCCCACGTCACCGTCGCGCCGACGGCTGCGAGCACCTCGGCGAGTCCTCGCCTGGCGGGCGGGTCCACGTCCTGCGGGGCGACGACGGTGACCGCACCGCCCAGGTCGACGGCGACGCCGTCGTGGGTGATGGACTGCGGCGTGGGGAGCACCACCGGTTCGGCGGCCCGGGCGGGGCTGGTGCCGGCTGCGACGATGAAGCCAGCCACCAGCGACGCTGCGGCGGACAGGGCAAGGGTTCTGCGCACTACGACCTCCTGGTTCCTGCCATCCTCGGGGCAGGCCCGGGGCAGGAACAGGAACGGTGGAGTCTTCGAGCAGGCGTGGTGAGCGTTTGCGGCCCGCGAGTCGGCCGCCGTCGGCCCCATGGAACGATGGCCGACGGGGCCTCACCCCTCACGGTGTCTGGACCACCCCCCCAATGTTCTGCGGTCCAGCACCACCATCATCTCCGCTCCGTGGCCGCCGAGACGGCTGTTCGGGGATTTGGGTTGTACGAAGTTGTTCGGTTTCCCTCAGCGCCTAGTCAGAGGCCCATTGCCCCGAGGCGTTCGGAGGGAGCCGAGCACCGGGGTGAGCAAAAAAACAAGGGCCCTGGTATACCAGGGCCCTTGTCAGCGCGATTTGCAGGGTCAGCGCTCGTTGATCGGCAGGTAGTCGCGCTCCTTCTCACCCACGTAGATCTGCCGCGGGCGGCCGATCTTCCGGTTCGGGTCAGCGTGCTGCTCGCGCCACTGCGCGATCCAGCCGGGCAGGCGGCCCAGGGCGAACAGGGCGGTGAAGTGCGACGCCGGGAAGCCCATCGCCTCGTAGATGAGGCCGGTGTAGAAGTCGACGTTGGGGTAGAGCTTGCGCTCGATGAAGTAGTCGTCGCTGAGCGCGGTCTGCTCCAGCTCGAGCGCCATGTCGAGCAGGTGGTTGTTCTTGTCGGAACCGCGCAGCAGCGTGTCGGCGTGGCCCTTGATGATCTTGGCCCGCGGGTCGTAGTTCTTGTAGACGCGGTGGCCGAAGCCCATCAGCTTCACGCCGGACTTCTTGTCCTTGACCTGGGCGACGAAGTCCTTGATGTTGAGGCCCTCGGCACTGATCTCGCGCAGCATCTCGAGCACCGCCTGGTTGGCGCCGCCGTGCAGCGGGCCCGACAGGGCGGCCACGCCGGAGCTCATCGACGCGTAGATGTTCGCGTCCGCCGAACCCACGAGGCGCACCGTCGAGGTGGAGGCGTTCTGCTCGTGGTCTGCGTGGAGGATGAACAGCGTCTCGAAGGCCCGTACGACGTCGGGGTCGATCTCGTACTCCTCCATCGGGGTGCCGAAGGAGAGGCGCAGGTAGTTCTCGACGTAGCCGAGCTTGGTCTGCGGGTAGAGGAACGGGGCGCCGATCGAGGACTTGTAGGCGTACGCGGCCAGCGTCGGCATGGAGCCGAGCAGGCGCAGCGAGGACTCCTCCACGTGCTCCGGGTTGTGCACGTCGAGGTGGTCGCGGTGGAACGCGCCGAGCGCCGTGACGCCGGCCGCCAGCACCTGCATGGGGTGCGCGCCGCGCGGGAAGCTGCGGTACAGCTCGCGGAGGCGCTCGTCGAGCATCATGCGGCGCGAGATCTTGCCGTAGAAGTCGTCGAGTTGGGTCTGGGTGGGCAGTTCGCCGTAGATCAACAGATAGGCCACCTCGATGAACGTGGCCTTCTCGGCGAGCTGCTCGATCGGGTACCCCCGGTACTGGAGGATCCCCTTGTCACCGTCGATGAACGTGATGGCCGAGGTACACGACGCTGTGTTCACGAATCCAGGGTCAAGGGTGGTGACGCCAGTCTGTGCCAGGAGCTTGCTGATGTCGAAACCGTTGTTTCCCTGCGTGGCCTCCACGATCGGCAGATCGAGTTCGAGATCCCCGTACTTGAGGACTCCGTTGTCGGTCATGCGTATGCCTTTCCTCTTTGCTCCCGTGCGACCGTCGTGGGCGCCGGTGTGGGTTCCTATGGCTGCGAGCCCACCTTACAACTTGGATCGAGTCCACAAAATCGATCGTCCAAGTCTGGTGGGGTCCCACCAAAACGAAGGGCCCACCCCCTCCGGAGTGGACCCTTCCTTGTGGTAAATGAATCAGAGACCCTCGTGCGATTCCGCACGGTGCACCGTCTCACCGGTGTGCGGGTCCTGGAGCGTGCGAGACTCCGTGACCCGGCTGCGCTGGGATGCGATGAGCGCCCAGATGAGTCCGATCACGCCGGCGGCGATCAGGATGTAGCCGATCATGTCGAGGCTGACGTAAGGAACGTCTGCGTCGACGGCCCACACCAGGATGGCGCCGATGGCCATGAGGACGATGGCAGAACCGATTCGCATGATGATTCCTCCTTGTTTCCTTTCGCGTGGACGGTGGCCCACACAAATCACCGTAACGTCTTTTGAGGAGCACGTATACGGGCAATTCGACACACTTTCGGGTGTGTTGCCGGCACTTCACTGAAAGTTGACCGTTCGGCGTTAGTGTGCGCGTGTGAGCACTTCCCCCTTTCCCGACATGACCCCGCCCCTCGCGACGGTCGGCGCCCTCCCGTCCATGAGGGCCTCGAAGCGCAGGGTCTTCTCGTGGGCGCTGTGGGACTGGGGCACGCAGCCGTTCGCCACCGTCATCACCACGTTCGTCTTCTCGGTCTACCTGACCAGCTCGGCGTTCGGGCCGAAGGACGAGGTGACGATGAAGCTGGCCTGGGCCACCGGCGTCGCGGGCCTCCTCATCGCGCTCCTGGCGCCAGTCCTGGGGCAGGGGTCCGACCGTTCCGGGAAGCGCATGTTCCACCTGCGCTGGCAGACCTGGCTGTTGGCGGCCATCTGCGCCGCGATGTACTTCGTGGCGCCGGCACCGGAGTACTTCCTCCTCGGCGCGATCCTGCTGGGCGCGGGCAACGTCGTCTCCGAGATCGCCAACGTCAACTACTACGCCGCCATCGACCAGGTCTCGACGCCGCGCAACGTGGGCCGGGTCTCCGGCCTGGGCTGGGGGTTGGGCTACCTCGGCGGCATCTCGATCCTGCTGGTGATCATCGCGCTGATGGGCTCGGGCTTCGACGCGGAGCAGGTGCGCCTCTCCATGCTGCTGTGCGGGGCATGGACGGTGGTGTTCACCATCCCCATCTTCCTGGCGCTCAAGGACCGCCGTCGGCAGCACCCGGCGCCGTCGCTGGGCCTCGTCGGCTCCTACCGGGCGTTGTTCGCCTCGATCGCGAAGCTGGCGCGCACCTCGCCCAACACCCTGTTCTTCCTCATCGCGTCGGCCCTGTTCCGCGACGGCCTGGCCGGGGTGTTCACCTTCGGCGGCGTGCTGGCGGCTGGCACGTTCGGCTTCGAGTTCAGCGAGGTGGTGATCTTCGGCGTGGCCGCCAACGTGGTGGCCGGGGTGGCGACGATGCTGTTCGGCCTCCTCGACGACCAACTGGGCCCCAAGAGCGTCATCGTCGGCTCCCTCCTGGCGCTCGTGGTGCTCGGCACCGGCGTGTTCGTGTTCCACGACGGCGGCAAGCCCGCGTTCTGGGGCCTGGGCCTGGCGATGTGCCTGTTCGTGGGGCCTGCGCAGTCGGCGAGCCGCTCGTTCCTCGCGCGCCTGATCCCCGAGGGCATGAGCGGCGAGATGTTCGGCCTCTACGCGACGACGGGCCGGGCCGTCAGCTTCCTCGCGCCGCTGCTCTTCGGCGCGTTCGTCGCCCTCGGCGTCTCGGTGACGCGGGCCGACCAGGACTCGGCGCAGCACTGGGGCATCCTCGGCATCGTCTCGGTGCTGCTGCTGGGCCTCATCGTGGCACTGTTCGTGAAGGAACCGCCGAAGCACACGCTGCCGCCGGAGGATGAGCTGGCCGCTGCCCGCGTCGGCTGAGGTTCCCACGCCCGGCCGCGGGGAACCGGCCCGCACGTACGCTGGGCAGATGCACCTGACGAGCACGACCGTCAGCGTCGGGGGTAGCCAACTGCAGGCGCTGACCTCCGACGGTGACCCCGCGCGCACCTTCGTGCTGGTGCACGGCCTGGGGGTGGCGTCGACCTACTTCGAGCCGCTCGCCGAGGCGCTCGGCCGCGCCGGGCGCCTGGTGCTGCTGAACCTGCCCGGCTTCGGGCCCACGCCCGAGCCCGACCGGGCGCTGCGCATCAGCCAGTTCGCCGCCATGGCGCGCACGGCCGCCGCCGAACTGGGCGTGCGCGACGCCGTCTGGATCGGGCACTCGATGGGCGCCCAGGTGGTGGTCGAGGCGGCCGCGCAGGAACCCGGCCTCACCCGGCGGATGGCGCTGCTGTCACCCGTCGTCGACGTGCTGCACCGCCGGACCCGGACGTTGGTGCGGCAGTTCCTGCAATCGGCGGCCCACGAGCCGCCCGCGTCAGCCGCCGCGTCGGTGCGCGCCTTCCTCAGCTGCGGCCCCCGGTGGATGGTCGAGACCTTCCCGGCCATGCTCGACTACCCCATCGAGGACCGCATCGCCGTGACGACCGCAGAGGTGCTGCTCGTGGCGGGCGAGCACGACCTGATGGCGCCGAGGCGCTGGCTCGAGACCCTCGCGGAGCGGGCCGGCGGCCCGGCCCGGGTCGCCGTCGTGCCCGGTGCGCACCAGGCGATGCACTCCCACGCCGACGAGGTCGCCGAGTTGATCGTCGGCCCCTTCGACCCTGAAGCCGGGGTCGCCACCCCGGACGACGCGGAGTCTGGACGCGGGGTCGACGGGGGTCCAAGGATCGACGGGGGCCTGCCGTCGGCCTGGTCGGTGCTGCGCAGCCCGCGGTCGGTGTGGGTGGCCGCGAAGGACTGGACGGTGGCGCTGCGTGACCAGTTCCTCTCGCTGCGGGCTCGGGACGACGGCACCCCCGGGGCTCCCGGCACCTGCACCGGCCCGGCCGTGGTGCTCATCCCCGGCATCCTCGAGAACCCGCGCTACCTCCTACCGCTGCAGCAGTGGCTCACGGCGCAGGGGCACACGGTGCACCAGGTGCCCGCGCTGGGCTGGAACCTCCGCGGGCTCTCGGCCTCCGTCACCCGGGGGCTCGACGCGTTGGAGCAGCTGGGCGTCACCGACGCCGTCGTCGTGGCGCATTCCAAGGGCGGGCTCATCGGCAAGGCGATGCTGCTGCACCCCCGCTCGCAGGGTGCACTGACCGGCATGGTCACGGTCGCCACCCCCTTCAGCGGCTCGCAGCTGTGGAATCGGGTGCAGCGCACGTTCCTGCTGCGCCGCTCGCCCCTGGGCCTGTTCCACCCCGAGCACCCGGAGCTCGCGGCGTTGATCGCCGAGCGCGAGGTGAACTCCCGCATCGTGTCGCTGTCGCCCGCGTTCGACCAGATGATCCCCGGCGGTTCGCACCTCGACGGCGCCACCAACGTGCGCCTCGACGTCAAGGGCCACTTCCGCCCAGTCAGCGACCCTTCGGTGTGGGAAATCATCCACGGCCACGTGCACCGGCTCGCGGAGAACGCGGCCGCGCCGCAGACCGTGACCCAATCGTGACCGGAAACCCTTGACACGACGGCCCCTGCTTGGGCACGATCCTCATACCTGAATCACCTTTCATGTTCAGCGGAAGGAAACCCATGCGGACAAAGAAGCCCGTACTCGCAGCCGTCGCTGCGGGCCTGTCACTGATGCTGGCCGCCTGTGCGCCCAGCGCCACCCCCGTCGACACCGAGACCACCGCCGGCGGCGGCACCACCGCCGCAGAGACCACCGGCACCGAGACGTCCGGCTCGGCGGAGACCCCGGCCGGCGAGCCCGTCAAGGTCGCCATCATCTACTCCAAGACCGGCCCGCTCGCCGCCTACGGCGAGACCTACTACCAGGGCTTCCAGGCCGGCCTCGACTACGCCACCGACGGCACCGGAACCGTCGACGGCCGCGAACTCGAGATCACCTACACCGACGACGGCGGCGACCCGGACAAGGCCGTGGCCGCAGCCAAGGAGGCCATCGGCAACGGCACCAAGATCATGGGCGGCACCGTTTCGTCCGGTGTCGCGGGCCCGCTCGCCGAGCAGGCCGAGCAGAACAAGGTGCTCTACATCTCCGGCCCCGCCGCGGCCGACGCCATCACGGGCGCGAACCGTTACACGTTCCGCTCCGGCCGCCAGTCGCTGCAGGACGTCGCCACCACCTCCGGCCAGATCTCCGAGGGCTCGAACGTGCTGGTCTTCGCGCAGAACAACGCGTTCGGCCAGGGCAACGTCGCCGCCGCCAAGGCGGTGCTCGAGGCCAAGGGCGCCACGGTCACCGAGCTCCTGGTGCCGGAGGCGGAGACGGAGTTCACGCCGTTCGCCGCGCGCATCCTCGACGCCAAGCCGGACCTGGTCTTCGTCGCATGGGCAGGCGCCACGTCGGGGGCGATGTGGCAGGCCCTGTCGCAGCAGGGCGTCCTGGAGAGCACCAACGTGATGACCGACCTGGGCGACATCTCCACCTACGGCGCCTACGGCGAGGCCTCCGACAAGGTCAACTTCCTCAACCACTACTTCGCCGGTGCTGCAGACAACGAGGTCAACCAGGCGCTCGTGTCGTACCTCGAGGAGGGCGGTCACAAGGCCGACCTGTTCTCGCCCGACGGTTTCGTCGCCGCGCAGATGATCGTCCAGGCCGTGCGTGAGGGCGGCGGCGACGACGTCGAGGAGATGATCGCAGCGCTCGAGGGGTGGGAGTTCGACGCCCCCAAGGGCCCGCAGCAGATCCGCGCCTCGGACCACGCGATGATCCAGCCGATGTTCGTGGTGAAGCTCAAGGACGAGGGCGGCCAGTGGGTGCCCGAGCTCGTCGAGACCATGGACGGCGCCGACGTGGCACCGCCGGAAGCTGCGTGAGCGGCCGACGATGACGCAGGAGACAACCGTGGGACCAGCGCTGGAGGTCGTGGACCTCAGCTGGCAGGTGGGCGGCGCACGCATCGTGCGGGACGTGAGTCTGGCCGTCGCACCGGGTGAGATGGTGGGGGTCATCGGCCCCAACGGAGCGGGCAAGACGTCGCTGTTCAACCTGATCAGCGGCATCAACCCGGCCAGCAGCGGCCGGGTGCTCCTCCTCGGCAGGGACGTCACCCACCGTTCGGTGGCGTCCCGCGCCCGCGACGGCCTCGGCCGCACCTTCCAGACCTCCAGCCTGTTCCCACGGTTGTCCGTCCTGGAGAACGTCCGGCTCGCCGCCCAGCAGCGGCTGGGCGGCACCCTGTCGATCCTCCAGTTCCCGCGCAGTGCCGACGACGCCACCCGGCTGGCCCGGGAGATGCTCGACGTCGTCCAGCTCGGGTCGCGCCGCACCGCGGCGGGCGACCTCAGCCACGGCGACAAGCGCAAGCTCGAGATCGCCGTCCTCCTCGCGCAGGACCCCAGCGTGATCCTCCTCGACGAGCCCATGGCCGGCGTCGCACACGCCGACGTGCCGGGGCTCACCGAGGTGATCCGCGACCTCAACAGCCTGGGCAAGACCGTCATGATCGTCGAGCACCACCTCGAGGTGGTACTCGGCCTGGTCAGCAGGGTCGCCGTCATGCACCACGGCGAACTCCTCGCCTTCGACGAGCCCGGCGCCATCATGGCCAATCCGACGGTGCAGTCGGCCTACCTGGGAGACATCGCATGAGCGCCCCCCTGCTCACCGTCGAGCACCTGCGCGCCACCGTCGGCGGCCAGCAGGTGGTCGAGGACATCACCTTCGAGGTGCCCGCCACCGGCGTCACGGCCGTGCTCGGCCGCAACGGCGTGGGCAAGTCCTCCACGCTGAAGGGCATCGTCGGCCTGTACGACCGCACCGGCACGGTGACCTTCGACGGTGAACGCATCGACCACGAACCCACCCACCGGATCATCCAGCGGGGCATCGCCTACGTGCCGGAGGACCGTGAGGTGTTCAGCATGCTGACCGTGGAGGAGAACCTCACGCTGGCAGCGCGCCAGGACCAGCCTCGCTGGGAGTTCATCCACCAGCTGTTCCCGGAGCTGAAGCAGCGCGCGCAGCAGCGCGCCGGCACGCTGTCGGGCGGGCAGCAGCAGATGGTGTCGCTGGGCCGGGCGCTCATCAACGACAACCGCCTGCTGCTGGTCGACGAGCCCACCAAGGGCCTGGCGCCCAAGATCGTCCACGAGGTGGCCGCCGTCCTCGACGAGGCCGCCCGCACCGTCCCCATCCTGCTGGTGGAACAGAACCTGCAGGTCATCAACCGACTCGCGCACCGGGTGGTCGTCATCGACTCCGGCCGCGTCGTCCACACCGGTGACGCCCGGGAACTGCTCGACGACACCGCGCGCGTCCAGCAGTTGCTCGGCGTCCACGGGGAGGCCACGAAGTGAGCACGCTGATCCTCCTGACCTTCACCGGGCTGGGCCTGGGCGCCCTGTACTTCCTCGTCGCCTCCGGCCTGAGCCTCATCTACGGCCTGATGGGCGTGCTGAACTTCGCGCACGGCTCGTTCCTCACCCTGTCGGCCTTCGCCGGCTTCGAGGTGGGGCGCCGCCTGGGCGCGGGCACCTTCACCGGCTTCTTCGGCTCGATCCTGGTGGGCGCCGTCGTCGGCGGCATCTTCGCCGCCGTCACGGAGCTGCTCCTGATCCGGCCGCTGTACAAACGCCACATCGAGCAACTCCTCGTCACCGTGGGCCTGTCGCTGGCCACCGTGGCTCTGTTCGAGGGCATCTGGGGCCCGGACCCGATCTTCCTGGACTCGAGCGGCTGGCTGCGCGAGACCACCGAGATCCTCGGCGCCCGCATCCCCAACGACCGCTTCGTCACCATCCTCGCGGCCATCCTCGTGCTGGGTGGGCTGGTGTTGTTCCTCAACAAGACCCGCTACGGCCTCATCATCCGCGCCGGCGTGGAGAACCGGTCGATGGTCACCGCCCTCGGCATCGACGTGCGCCGCGCGTTCACGCTCGTGTTCACCATCGGCGGCATCGCGGCCGGCATCGGCGGCGTGCTCGCCAGCCACTTCTTCGGCTACGTCTCCCCGCTGCTGGGCGGCTCGCTGTTGATCTTCGCGTTCATCGTGACGGTCATCGGAGGCATGGGCTCGCTGGCGGGGGCGGCCATCGCCTCGGTGCTGGTGGCCCTCCTGCAGCAGTTCGCCAACTTCTACCTCGGCATCGGCGACTTCATCGTGGTCCTGTTGCTCGGCGTGGTGCTGCTCGTCCGGCCGCAGGGCCTGCTCGGAAAGGCGGCGGCATGAAGACGCTCCTCGCCCGCGAGGGCCGCGGCTACCTCATCGGCCTGGCCGTCGTCGTCGCCCTGTTCGTCGCGCCGCTGCTGGCCATCCCCGGCCTGGGCATCCTGCCCGGCCCCACCTACTCGGCGGGCTCCATGCACCTCATGGCGTTCACCATGCTCATGGTGGCGGTCGCGCTGTCCTACCACCTCATCTTCGGCGTGGCCGGCCTGCTCTCGTTCGGGCACGCGCTGTACTTCGGCGTCGGCGTCTACGGCTTGGCCGTGGTGCTGCGCAACACGCAGCTGCCGCTGCTCGCGGCGGCCGCCGTCGTGCTGGTCATCGGCATCCTCATCGCGAACGTGCTGGGCGCCATCAGCCTCCGGGTCAGCGGCATCTCGTTCGCCATGGTGACGCTGGCGTTCGCGCAGGCCGGCAACGTGCTGGTGCGCCGCAACCCCGGCCGCCTCACCGGCGGCGAGGAGGGCCTCACCATGGCCACCGACAACGTGCCGGACCTCCTCATCGGCGTGGTCAACACCCGCAACCTCTACTGGGTGGCGCTGATCACCGTCGCGGTCGTCTACGTCATCGTGGCGTGGATCGAGAACTCCCGCCTCGGCCACAACGTGGCCGCCGTCCGCGAGAACGAGACCCGCGTCCGGGTGCTCGGCGGACGCCCGTACCTGGTCAAGCTCATCGCATTCGCCGTGGGCGGCACCCTGGCCACGTTCACCGGCATGGTGTTCCTGCTGCTCCAATCGGGGGCATCGGCGACGGCGGTGTCGACCGAGTTCACCATCTCGCTGCTGACCATGGTGGTGCTGGGCGGCGTGGGCTCGCGGTGGGGCGCCGTCGTGGGCGCGATCATCTACACGCTGCTGAACCAGCGCCTCAACGCGTTGGCCAGCTCGCCCGCCATCGCAGACCTGCCCGCCGTCCTGCGCATCCCCCTCTCGGAGCCCATGTTCATCCTGGGCACGCTGTTCATCCTCATCGTGCTCTTCCTGCCGGGCGGCGTGTCTGGCACGCTCAACCGCATGGTGGGGCGCCGACGGGGGCGCCACCCCCGCGAGGCGCTGGAGGACATCACGTGAGCACCGACCACACGATCGACCGCTGGTTGACCGACAGCGCCCGCTCCTACCCGGACCGGGTCGCCGTCGACGACCGCGGCGTCGCCACCACCTACGCCCGGCTGGAGCAGCGCGTCGGGCGGCTGTCGGAGCGGCTCACCCGTGGCGGCTACCGCGCAGGTGACCGGATCGCCACCGTGACGGGCAGCAGCACCGACCACGTGGTGTGGCTGTTCGCGTGCGCCCGGCTCGGCATCGCGCTGGTGCCGCTGTCGTGGCGCTCGGCCCCCGCGGAGCTGGCCTACGCGCTGACTGTGGCAGACCCGATGCTGGTGGTCGTCGAGGACGCGTACGCCACCCTCGCCGGCGAGGCCCTGGCGCTGCTGCCCCAGCCCGTGGGCACCGCCCGCTTCGACACCTACGGCGTGCCGCCCCGCTCGCACCCCTCCCCCGCCGGCCCGCGCCGCGGCCCGCAGGGCGAGGACCCGCTGCTGATCATCTTCACCTCCGGCAGCACCGGCAGGCCCAAGGCCGCCGTCCTGACGCACGACACCTGCTTCTGGACCAACCTCTCGTTCTCGCGCGTGGTGCCGCTGGACCGCGACGACGTGGTGCTCTCGGTGCTGCCCCAGCACCACGCCGGCGGGTGGAACATCCAGCCGCTGCTGGCGTGGTCGGTGGGCGCCACCGTCGTGCTGGAGCGCACGTTCGACGCCCGCCGCATCCTGGAGCTCATCCCCTCGCGCGGCATCACCGCGATGATGGGCGTGCCGACGCACTACCGGCGGCTCAGCGAGGAGTACACCTTCGACGACACCGACCTGTCGACGCTGCGCACCGCCGTCGTCGGCGGCGCCCCCGCCTCCGCGCAACTGCTGCGCACCTGGCACGCGCGCGGCGTGCGCCTCACCCAGGGCTACGGCCTGACCGAGGCCGGCCCCAACGTGCTGTGCCTGCCGCCGGAGGACGCCCTCGAGCGGGTGGGCTCTGCCGGGCGCCCCTACCCCCACGTCGAGGTGGCTTTGGCGGATCCGGTGCAGGGCCGACCCGTCGTCGGACCGGGCACCGGTGAGCTGCTGGTGCGCGGGCCCGGGCTGTTCGCCGGCTACCTCGGCGACCCCGTCGCCACCGACGACGCACTGCGCGACGGTTGGCTCCACACCGGAGACCTCGCCTCGCGCGACGAGACCGGCTACTTCACCATCCTGGGCCGCATCGACGACGTCTACATCTCCGGCGGCGAGAACATCGCGCCCGCCGAGGTGGAGGAGGCGCTGCTGACGCACCCCGCCGTCGCGCAGGCCGCCGTCGTGGGCGTGCCCGACGACGTGTGGGGCGAGGTGGGCCACGCCCACGTGGTGCTGCGCCCGGGCGCGACGGCGGACGGCCCCGAGCTGATCGCCCACGTGCGCGCGCACCTGGCCGCGTTCAAAGCCCCGGCGAGGATCACCTTCGCCGACGCCCTGCCCACCGCCGGCATCGACAAGGTCAGCCGCCGGGCACTGAGAGAGGAGAGTCGTCGATGACGACCACCGCACCCCGCACCGCACGTGGCGAGCGCACCAAGGCCAAGATCCTGGCCTCGGCGCGCACCGCGTTCGCCTCGCACGGCTACCACGAGGCGTCGATCGTGAAGATCACCGAGGGCGCCGGCGTGGCGATGGGCACGTTCTACCTCTACTTCCCCGGCAAGGCCGAGCTGTACCACGAGGTGGTCGTGGACCTGAACCGCCAGTTGCGCAACGCGATGCGCGAGGGCTCCGAGGGCGCCGCCGACCGGCTCGAGGCCGAGCGCGGCGGGTTCCGGGCCTACTTCGACTTCCTCGCCGGCCACCCCGAGGTCTACCCGCTGATCCGTGAGGCGTGGTTCGTGGCGCCCGATGCGATGCGCACGCACTACACACGCATCTTCGAGGGCTACGCCCAGGCCCTGGCCGAGGCCGCCGGGCGCGACGAGATCACCGTCGCCGACCCGGAGGTGGCCGCCTGGGCGCTGATGGGCGTCGGCGAGGTGGTGGGCATGCGCTACCTCAGCTGGGACGCCGACCACCCGGCACAGCGCATCCCCGACGACGTGTTCGAGGCCGTCATGGACTTCGTCACCAACGCACTGCAACCCCGAGGAGGACAGGCATGAGCACCCCACTGACCGGCAGGAAGGCGCTCGTCACGGGCGGCGCCAGCGGCATCGGGTTGGCCTGCGCCCAGGCGCTGGCAGCCGACGGCGCGCTCGTCGTCGTCGCAGACCTCAACGAGGCGGCCGCCCGGGCCACCGCCGAGGCACTGGGCGGCGAGGCCTGGGTCGTCGACCTGTCGGACACCGCCGCGCTCGAGGACCTCACGCTCGACTGCGACATCCTGGTCAACTGCGCGGGCATCCAGCGGGTCTCCCCCATCGAGGAGTTCGACCCGGGCGCGTTCCGGTTGCTGCACCGCATCATGCTGGAGGCCCCGTTCCTGCTGATCCGCGCCGCGCTGCCGCACATGTACGCGCAGGGGTTCGGCCGGATCATCAACATCTCGTCGGTGCACGGCCTGGTTGCCTCGCCGTTCAAGTCGGCGTACGTGTCGGCCAAGCACGGGCTCGAGGGCTTGTCGAAGGTGACCGCGCTCGAGGGCGGCCCGCACGGCGTCAGCAGCGTGTGCATCAACCCGGGCTACGTGCGCACCCCGCTCGTCGAGGGCCAGGTGGCCGACCAGGCGAAGTCGCACGGCATCTCGGAGGCCGAGGTGATCGAGAAGGTCATGCTGGTGCAGCCGGCCATCAAGGAGTTCGTGGAGCCGGCAGACCTGGGCGCGCTGGTGTCGTTCCTGGCCGGGCCGCACGGGCGGATGGCCACCGGCGCGAGCTACGTCATGGACGGCGGGTGGGTGGCCCGATGAGCCGCCGAGACGTCCAGGTGCCCGGCGGCATCTACTGCCACGTGTGGGAACCGGACCACGACCCGGTGGGCACGCTGCTCGCCGTACACGGCATCACGTCGTCGTCGCGGGCGTGGGCACCGCTGGCCCGCCAGCTACCCGGCTGGCGCATCGTGGCGCCGGACCTGCGCGGGCGTGGCCGGTCCAACGCGCTGCCCGCGCCGTACGGCATGGCGCAGCACGCCGACGACGTGGCCGCCGCGCTGGAGCACCTGGGCATCCACCACGTGCTGCCCGTGGGGCACTCGATGGGCGGGTTCGTCTGCGTCACCCTGGCGGACCGGCACCCGCACCTCCTCGACCGCCTGGTGCTGGTCGACGGCGGCCTGCCCCTGCCGATGCCCCCGGGCGCGACCCCCGACGAGGCGATGCAGGCCATCCTCGGCCCCGCAGCCCAGCGACTCTCGATGACGTTCGACTCCCCCGAGGAGTACATCGCGTTCTGGCGGCAGCACCCCGCGTTCGCCGACTGGAATGCGGACGTGGAGCGCTACGTCCGCTATGACCTGAGCGGCGACGAGCCCCCGTACCGGCCCGCCACCAGCTACAACGCCATGGCGGGCGACTTCCACGACCTGGGCCGCGCCGACGGCAACGACTTCCGCACGGCGCTGGAACGGCTGCGGGTGCCGACGCTGTTCCTGCGCGCGCCGCGCGGGATGGTCGACGAGCCGGGCGGGCTCTTCTCCCCCGAGTACGCGGCCGGATGGGCCGCCCGACTGCCCGGGTTCACCGTCGTGGACGTGCCGGACACCAATCACTACACGATCACGTTGTCGGAACACGGCGCCGCCGCCGTCGCCGACGCCGTGCGCCTGGAGGTGGCGAGATGAGCAAGGTTCGAGGCGACATCGCAGCGGTGCTGCGAGACCACCTCTTCGACGGCATGACCCTTGCCGTGGGCGGCTTCGGCCTGTCCGGCAATCCCACGGACCTGATCGAGATCGTCCGGGATTCGGGCGTTCGGGGGCTGACCGTGGTGTCGAACAACATGGGCATCGACGGCGTGGGCCTGGGGATGCTGCTGGACAACAACCAGGTGGCCAAGGTGATGGCGTCCTACGTGGGCGAGAACAAGACGTTCATGGCGCAGTACATCGACGGCTCGCTC
The DNA here is from genome assembly GCF_039544535.1 of Tessaracoccus lubricantis. Taxonomy (NCBI): domain Bacteria; kingdom Bacillati; phylum Actinomycetota; class Actinomycetes; order Propionibacteriales; family Propionibacteriaceae; genus Tessaracoccus; species Tessaracoccus lubricantis. Next base: position 12,600 of record NZ_BAABLV010000017.1, on the reverse strand, counting down.
GAGGTGGAGTTCGTGCCGCAGGGCACCCTCGCGGAGCGGCTGCGCGCCGGCGGCGCGGGCATCCCGGCGTTCTACACCGCCACGGGCGTGGGCACCATCATCGCCGAGGGCAAGCCTGTGGAGGTCTTCGACGGCCGCGAGTACGTGCTGGAGCGCGCCATCGTCGCCGACGTGGCGCTGGTGCACGCCCACACCGCAGACGTGAGCGGCAACCTGGTGTTCAACCGCACGGCCCGCAACTTCAACCCCGTGGTGGCCACGTCCGGGCGGGTGACGTTCGCGGAGGCCGAGCACATCGTCGAACTGGGTGGCATCGACCCCGACGCGGTGCACCTGCCGGGGGTGTACGTGCACCACCTGGCGCAGTATTCCGGGCGCGAGAAGCCCATCGAACAGCGCACCGTGCGCATGCGTCAGGAGGCGTGACATGGCGTGGACGAGGGACGAGATGGCCGCGATGGCGGCCTCCGAGCTGCGTGACGGCGACTACGTCAACCTGGGCATCGGCATGCCCACGCTGGTGGCCAACAACCTGCCCGACGGCGTGCACGTGGTGCTGCAGAGCGAGAACGGCATCCTCGGGATGGGGCCGTTCCCCTACGAGGGCGAGGAGCACCCGGACCTCATCAACGCGGGCAAGCAGACCGTCACCCTGCTGCCCGGCGCGGCGATCTTCGATTCGGCCACGAGCTTCGGCATGATCCGCGGCGGCAAGATGGCCGCGGCCATCCTCGGCGCCATGCAGGTCTCCGGCTCCGGGGACCTGGCGAACTGGCAGATCCCCGGCAAGCTGGTCAAGGGCATGGGCGGGGCGATGGACCTGGTGGCCGGCACGGAGCGGGTGATCGTGTTGACCGAGCACGTGGCCAAGGACGGGTCACCGAAGATCGTGGCCGAGTGCACGCTGCCGCTGACCGGCAAGGGCGTGGTGCAGCGCATCATCACCGACCTCTGCATCTTCGACGTGGTCGACGGCGGGTTGGTGCTGCGCCGGGTGGCACCGGGCCATTCGGTGGAGGAACTCGAGGCCAAGACGGGCGCGGAGTTCTCGGTGGATCTGGAGGAGGCGGCATGAGGGACGTCGTGATCGTGGGCGGGGCGCGGACCCCGCAGGGTCGCCTGCTGGGGCAGCTGGCGTCGTTGACGGCCGTGGACCTGGGCGCGCACGCGATCCGGGCCGCGCTCTCGCGGGCCGGGGTCGCCGCAGGGGCGGTGCAGTACGTGTTCATGGGTCACGTGATCCAGGCGGGCTGCGGGCAGAACCCGGCGAAGCAGGCCGCGGTGGCGGCCGGGCTGGGCATGGACGTGCCGGCCGAGACGGTCAACAAGGTGTGCCTGTCCGGGCTGGCCGCAGTGACGAACGCGGCTCGGTTGATCCGTCTGGGCGAGGCCGACGTCGTCGTGGCCGGCGGCATGGAGTCGATGACCAACGCGCCGCACCTGGCTAGGGTGCGCGCCGGCGTGAAATACGGGGCGGCCTCGCTGGAAGATGCCGTGGCCGCCGACGGGCTCGACGACGCGGCGGACCGCATCTCGATGGGCCTGCTGACCGAGCGCGGCAACGAACGGCACGGCTTCACCCGCGAGGAGCAGGACGCGGTGGCGGCAGACTCGCACGTGCGGGCCGCCCGGGCCGCGGCCGACGGGCTGTTCGACGACGAGATCGCGCCGGTGACCATCCCGCAGCGGCGGGGCGAACCCCTGGTGCTGACCAGCGATGAGGGCGTGCGCGGTGACTCCACCGTCGATACCCTGGGTCGACTGCGGCCGGCGTTCCGCGAGGACGGCACGATCACGGCGGGCAACGCGTCGCCGATCTCCGACGGCGCAGCGGCCCTGGTGGTCACCTCCCGGGAGTACGCGGAGGCCAACGGGCTGACCGTGCTGTGCGCCGTGGGCGAGGCCGGCCAGGTCGCCGGGCCCGACACGCAGCTGCACGAGCAGCCCTCGCGCGCGCTGGCCGCGGCCCTGGACCGCGCGGGCTGGGCGGTGGACGAGCTGGACTTCATCGAGGTCAACGAGGCCTTCGCCGCCGTCGCGCTGGCGTCGCTGAAGGAGTTGGACTACCCCTGGGAGAAGACGAACCTGCACGGCGGCGCCGTCGCGCTGGGCCACCCCGTCGGCGCCTCCGGCGCCCGGCTGGCGCTGCATGCGGCGTTGGAGCTGCACCGTCGCGGGGCCGGGCGCGCCGGAGTCGCCTTGTGTGGCGGCGGCGGCCAGGGCGAAGCCCTGCTCCTGCACGCCGGCTAGGCCGTCAGGCCCTCCCGGACCGCGAGCGGCTGGTACACGCACGTCGGGTCCGACGCCAACGGGTCGCCCAGCATCGCGTGGGCCCTGGCGCGACTCCCGCCGCAGATCCAGTTGAACTCGCACACGCCGCACTTGCCGGTGTACGACGACGGGTCCCGCAGCGCCTTCATCATCGGCGCCTCGGCGTAGATCTCGCGGAACGACTGCTCCTTCACCGAGCCGCACTTGTACGGCAGGAAGCCCGAGGGGTAGACGTCGCCGATGTGGTCGACGAACGCGAACCCCCGGCCGCTGTTGACCCCGATGGGCGGCCGCGGAGTGCGACGCTCGACGACGCTGCCCAGCAGCCGCTCGGTCTCCTCCGTCAACCACGCATGCAGTTCACCGCGCTCAGGCATGGGCTGGCCGGCGGCGCGCAGGTCGTCGCGCTGGATGGCGACCCGACGATAGTTCGGCGCCTCCGTCACCTTGACGGCGATCCGGTCGGAGACGTCGTGCAGCCAGTGGAACACGTCCTCCATCTCCTCGGGGTCCAGCGGTTCGAGGTTCGAGCCGCGACCCATCGGCACGAGGAACAGCACGTACCACATGCCGGCCTGCATGCTCATCGTCGTGGCCAGCAGCTGCGGCAGTTCGCGCAGGTTGTTGCGGCAGATGGTGGTGTTGACCTGGAACCGGAACCCGTGCTTGACCACGAGTTCCGCAGCCTTCATGGTGTCGTCGAAGGTGCCCTTGATGCCGCGGAACGAGTCGTGCGTCTCGGCGGTCGCGCCGTCGAGCGACAGGGAGAACGCCTTCACGCCTGCCTCGCGGACGGAGGCGAGGCGCTCGTCGGTCAGCAGCGGCGTCACCGACGGCGACAGCGCCATCGGTAGCCCGATCGAGGTGCCGTAGGCGATGAGTTCCTCGAGGTCGGGGCGCTCGAACGCGTCGCCACCGGACAGGATGACGATGGGCTTGGGCGTGCCGTAGGCGGCGAAGTCGTCCAGCAGGGCCTTGCCCTGTGCTGTGCTCAGCTGGCGTGGGTCCGCCCTCGTGAAGGCGTCGGCACGGCAGTGCCGACACGCCAGCTGGCACGCCCGGGTGACCTCCCACACCAGCACGTGGGGCCGTTCGCCGGCGTCGTGGTGCAGGGTGCGGACCACGCCCTTCGACTGCGGCTGGTGCATGGGGTGGTGAGACATGCCGTGATCCTACATGCAGTAGTAACCACTCCAGGACCCGGACCTCGGCGCTAGGCGACGAGGACGGGCAGCGGGTCGAGGCCCACCAGCACGTCGGTGCCCACCGCGAGCTCGGCCGTCTCGCGTGCCGTGACGAACGCGGTGAGCTCCTGGGCCGACTCCGCCATCGCCAGGTGCACGACGGCGTGGTCGCCCTGGAACGACAGCTGCCGCACGGTGGCCATCTTGCCCGCGCCGCCGTCGACGTGGTCCTCACAGGCCGTGACGGTGACGCGCTCGGGCCGCACCAGCGCAGTGCCGCGCCCCTCCCGGATGGACCCGGGCAGCGCCGGCACCCACTGGTCCATCACCAGCACGCCACCGGCCGAGACCACGCCCGGCAGCTCGTTGGTGTCACCGATGAAGCGCGCCACGAACTCCGTGGCGGGGCGTTCGTACAGTTCGCGCGGCGTGCTCAGCTGCTCGAGGCGGCCGGCCTGCATGACGCCCACCCGGTCCGCCATCGCCAGGGCCTCGCCCTGGTCATGCGTGACGAACAGCGTGGTGGTGCCCAGTTCCTGCTGGATGCGGCGGATCTCGTCGCGCAGCTGGACGCGCACCTTGGCGTCGAGCGCCGACAGCGGCTCGTCGAGCAGCAGCACGTCGGGCTTCGAGGCCAGGGCCCGGGCCAGCGCCACCCGCTGCTGCTGCCCGCCGGACATCTCGTGCGGGTAGCGGTCACGCTGGGCGATGAGGCCGACGAGCTCCAGGTGCTCGTCGATGATCGCCTGCCGCTTGCCGCGGGGCACCTTGCGCATCGACAGCGCGAAGTCGAGGTTGCCCGTCACCGTGAGGTGCGGGAACAGCGAGTAGCTCTGGAACACCATCGCCATGTTGCGCTTGTTCGGCGGGGTGTGGGTGATGTCGCGGGCACCCACCGACACGGTGCCGGCGTCGAGTTCCTCCAGGCCGGACAGCACGCGCAGCGCCGTCGTCTTGCCGCACCCGGACGGTCCCAGCAGGGCGACGAGCTCGCCGGGGCGGATGTCGAGGTCGAGGTCGTCGAGCGCCTTCACCTGGCCGAAGCTGCGGCGCAGGCCGCGCATCTCGACGCCGACGGCGGGGTGGTTGTTCATGGCCTGACCTTCTTCTTCGGCTGCCGCGAGGTGATGTAGCTGAGCCCGACGAGCAGCGCGATGCCGAACAGCAAGGTGAGGAGGGACACGGCCGCCGCCACCTGCGGCGCGGCCTGGTTGACCAGCATCACGCCGGTCTGGAGGTTCTCGCGCGCCAGCATGCGGGCGATGGTGAACTCGCCCAGCACGACGGCGATCGAGATGAACGCCGCCGACGCCACCGCATTGCGGAGGTTGGGCAGGACCACCCGCAGCAACACCGTCGGCCACGAGGCGCCCATGGAGCGGGCGGCGGCGGTGAGCGTGCGCACGTCGATGGCGCTGAGGCCGGAGTCGAGCGCGCGGTACGCGAACGGCAGCACCAGCACCACGTAGGCGAAGCAAAGCCAGATGGCGTTGGTGTCGAGCACGCGCGTGGCGATGAAGCGGTACACCGGCACGAGGCCCACCACCAGCACGATCGCCGGCAGCGTCAGCGGGAGCAGGACGATGAACTCCACGATGCGCGACAGCTGCGGCAACCGGAGCCGCACCCACACCATCGTGGGCAGCAGGAGCACGAACATGATGGTCAGCGTCAGCACCGCGATGATGAGCGAGTTGGTCAGGCCGGTGTAGAGCGGGCCCAGGCGGGCTGCATCGCCCGCGCCGAACAGGCGGCCCCACGCGTCCCACGAGTAGGCGCCGGTGAGGGGGAAGCGGATGGAGAACTCGAACAGCGCGTAGAGGGGGTAGGCGAGGAACAGCCCGACGGCGCCGAGCACCACCCAGCGCATCACCGCCTGGCGGCGGGCGCGGGCCCCGCTGCGGCTCATCGGGTCCACCTCGCGGTGCGCTTCTGCAGCAGCGCGTACAGCGCCATCACCACGGCGATCACGACGATCATGCCGGTGGCCAGCGCCTGCGCGTACGAGTGCATGTCGATGTTGTTCTCGTTGCGAATGGCGCCCTCGATGGCCATCGGCACGATGATGGTGCGCTGCGAGATGAGCGCGGCCGCGGTGGCGTAGGCCGAGAACGCGTTGGCGAACAGCAGCAGGAAGCTGCCGAGGAAGCTGGGCGCGAGGATGGGCCCGGCCACGCGCGTCCAGTAGGTCCAGCCGGAGCCGCCCAGGTTGTCGGTGGCGTCGCGCCATTCCTTGCGCAGCCCTGACACGGCCGGGAGGAACACGATGATCATCAGCGGGATCTGGAAGTAGCAGTACACGACGATGAGGCCGGGCACCGAGGTGAGGAAGTCGCCCGGCACGGTGATGCCGAAGGCGCCGGCCATGAGGCGGGTGAAGTTGCCGTTCTTGCCCAGCACGGAGATGAACGCGAACGCGAGCATCACGCCGCCGAACTGCGCCAGCACCGACGACACCGCGGTGTAGACGCGGTGCAGCGGCGATGAGGGCGGCACGGTGGACAGCGCATGGGCCGCGACGCCGCCCACGACGGCGCCGATGAGCGCCGACGCGAACGACAACCACGCCGTCGTGGCGAAGATCTGGGCGGTAGCGGGCGTGAAGAGCTTGGCCACGCCGTCGACGGTGAACTCCCCCGCGCGGTTCCTGAACGCGCCGAAGATCACGATGACCGTCGGCAGGAACAGGAACACCGCAAGATAGGCGAAGAAGGGAAGCGTCACCGCCGCGTCGCGCACCTGCCGCGCGAGGCGTGTCCTGGGCGCCTTCACGCCCGCTGCCGTCTGGAGCATCAGGAGATCGTCGAGTCCCAGTTGGACTGGAGGAACGCGGTGATGGCGTCGGCCTCCTCAGTGGTGGGCGAGACGAGCGCGTCGACCTGCGGGGCGGCTGCCTTGGCCTCGTCGGAGAAGTCGTCGCCGTAGAGGCCGTTGAGCACCGGCACGGCGCCGCCCTCGGCCCACAGGTTCTGCGCGGCGGCGGAGTACAGGAACTCCTGCCACAGGCGAGCGGCCGCCGGGTTGGGGGCGTCGACGTTGATGGCCTGCTTGTAGTACGAGCCCAGCGCGATGTCCTCGGGCAGGAACGTGGCCCACTCGACGCCCTGCGCCTCGAGCTTCTCCGTGACGGGCACCATGTTGTAGGACCAGTCGAAGACGACGCCGTGCTCACCGGACTCGATGGTGCCCGGGGTGACGTCGGTCAGGTTCAGCACCTTGGCCTCGTTGAGCTTCTTGAAGTAGTCCAGGCCCGGCTGCGGGTCTGCCATGGAGCCGCCGTTGGCCAGGTTGGCCAGGAGGAAGCCGTTGAACGCGGCGCCGGCCTCGGCGGGCTTGCCGTTGAGGGCGACGGTGCCGGCGAACTTGGCGTCGGTCAGCTCGTCGATCGAGGTGATCTCACCGAAGAGGGTCTTGTTGTAGCCCACCACCATGACGCCGGTGTAGTCGGAGACCCACAGGCCGGTCTCCTCCTTCTGGTCGGCCGGGATCTCGTCGAACTGCTCCACCTTGTAGGGGGCGAAGTAGTCGGTCGACGACAGCGCGACGTTGGTGCCCAGGTCGAACACGTCGGGAGCCTTGTCGGTGCCCTTGTTGGCCTCGGCGGCGGCGATCTCCTCGGCCGAGGAGGCGTCGGGGGCCTGCTCGTTGATGGTGATGCCGTACTTGTTCTTGAAGCAGTCGATGATCTGGCCGTAGTTCGCCCAGTCGTGGGGCAGCGCGATGGTGTTGAGCTGGCCCTCGGCCTTCGCGGCGGCGACGAGGCCGTCGATGCCGCCGAAGTCGGCGGCGGAGGTGGCGGTGGCCGCGTCGATCTCGGCCTCCTTCGCCTCGATGTCGACGGGGGCGCAGGCGTCGCCGGCAGCGGCGTTGGCAGCGGCGGCTTGTTCGCCGTCGGCCGGGGTGGTGCTGTCCGCACCGCAGGCGCTGAGCGTCACCAGGGCGGCGAGGCCGACGAAGGCGGCTGTACGGGTTGCTCGCATGAGCGTGTCCTCTTCTCGTTCGGGGCAGTCGTCCGACCACCGCCGTGGAAGCTATGCCTGTCGGCTGAACGATTCCTGCGCGCTACCTGAACGGCGGGTGAACGGTTGGCGACGCGCCTCTGGTGGCCGTGTCGCTGAACCCGGCAGCGGCGGGGGTGTCCGGATCGCTAGGCTGTGGCCAGACCGAGGACGTTAGGGGTTGCCGGTGAAGGGCATCGTCGTTTTCTCCGGGTCGGCACATCCTGAGCTTGCCGACGAGATCTGCGACCACCTGGGGCTGCGGCGCTCCGGGGTGAAGATCTCACGTTTCAGCAACGACTGCCTCCAGGCCCAGCTCCTGGCCAACTGCCGCCAGCGCGACGTCTACATCGTGCAGCCGTTGGTGCCGCCCACGCAGGAGCACCTCATGGAGCTGCTGCTGATGATCGACGCGGCCCGCGGCGCCTCCGCCGGGCAGATCACCGCCGTCATCCCCCACTACGCCTACGCGCGCTCCGACAAGAAGGACGCCTCGCGCATCTCGATCGGCGGCAAGCTGGTGGCCGACATGCTCGCGACGGCGGGCGTGGACCGGGTACTGACGATGAACCTGCACGCGCCCCAGGTGCACGGCTTCTTCTCGGTGCCCGTGGACCACCTCACCGCGCTGGGCGTGATCGCCGACCACTACCGCGACAAGGACCTCACCAATTGCGTGGTCGTCTCGCCCGATCTGGGCAACGCGAAGCAGGCGACGCTGTTGTCGCGGCTGCTGAACCTCCCCGTCGCGGCCGGCTCGAAGCAGCGCAAGGCCGACGACAAGGTGGTCATCGACGCCATCGTCGGCGACGTGCAGGGCAAGCGCGCGATCGTGCTCGACGACGAGATCGCCACCGGCGGCTCCATCGTGGAGATCGTGCGGGCGCTGCAGGACTTCGGCGCGGCCGAGGTGAGCGTGGCCTGCACGCACGGGCTCTTCACCGGCAACGCCGTCGAGAAGTTGATGGGCACCGACGCGATCAAGGAGATCGTGTCCACCAACACCGTCCCGGCGCCGAAGAACTTCCCGGGCCTGACGTGCCTGAGCGTCGCGCAACTGTTCGCCAGCGCGATCGACCGCATCCACAACGGGCGCTCCGTGTCGAAGCTGTTCGACAACGTGGACCCGACGCACGCTCCGCCGCCGCAGCCCGAGGGCCTGTTCTGATCGCTCCCTGAGCCTGAGCGCCAGCGAAGGTCGAAGGGCCCCAAACTGCCCCGCCTGCCTACCCCAGACCGCGACGGCGGCGCAGGCGTTCGAGCACCTCGCGCCAGCTGGGCACCACCACGCCCTGCGCCTCCATCAGCTTGCGGAGCCGGCGCCGGCTCAGCAGGATGCCCGCGATGCCGACGAGGAAGAACGGCGCCTGCAGCGCCCAGGCCAGCCGGAGGTGCTCCGGCGTGTAGGCGCGGCCGCCCGCGATCCAGTCGAGGAACACACCCATCAGCAGGATCAGCAGCGTGCCGCCGGTGAACGCGCCGGTGATGACGATGCCGTTGGCCGCACCCAGCCGCGTCGACGGCAGCGAGGTGCGCGGGAAGTCGAAACCGATGCCCGTGCCCGGGCCGCCCACCGACAGGACGACGACGAGCAGCACCAGCAGCACCCACGGCGCGCGGCCCGGCCACAGCAGTACCGCGGCCCACACGAGCATCAGCGACCACACGACGATGAGCGCCAGGGTGCTGCGCCGCAGCGGATGCCGTGCGGTGAGCGCCCCGATGACCGGCCCCGCGAACATCGACGCGATCGACAGGAACGTGAACAGGCCGGAGGCCTGCAGCTGGCTGAGGCCCTGCCCCACGATGAGGTACGGCATGCCCCACATGAAGATGAACGCGTTCATCGAGAAGCCGGAGGTGAAGTGCACCCAGAACCCGAGCTGCGTGGCGGGGTGCCGCGTGACGCCGGCGATGCGGCCGGGGATCTCGCGCAGCGGGTCGACGACGGTGTCGGCCTCCTCGCCGGGTGGCGCGTTGCGCACCCAACCGACGATGGCGAGGGCCGCGAACACGCTCGCGCCGGCGACGAGCAGCAGGCCCATGCGCCAGCCCATCGTCTGGATGAGCGGCAGCACCAGCACCACCGACGCTATCTGGCCGAACCCGGCGAACATGCCGGTGACCTGCGTGAGGATGGGGATGCGGCGGGGCTCGAACCAGCGCGGCAGCAGTTTGAGGATGCCGTTGAAGATGCAGGCGTCACCCACGCCGAGCAGGATGCGGGCCGCGTACGCGAGCGGCAGGTCGTCGGCGAGCGCCAACAGGGCCTGCCCGCCGACGATCAGCAGGAGGCCGCCGGTCATGACGGCCCGTGACCCGTACCGGTCGAGGGTCAGCCCCACGGGCACCTGGGCCAGCGCGTAGACCGCCAGCTGCAGCACCACGAACGTGGAGATGATGCCCGGGGTGGTGCCGAAGTGCTGGGCGGCCTCCAGGCCCGCCACGCCGAGGGACGTGCGGTGCATCACGGCGACGGCGTAGGCGAGCAGGCCGACTCCCCAGACGACCCACGCGGCACGGCCGTACCCGCTTGTACTCACAAAGCAACCCTAGCCTCTGCCCACGCTGCGGCCCGTGTGCCAGAATGAAAGTGGCGTGCCCGTGTCGCATCTTCCTCGTCCGCTCCGCTGCGGACGGGTCGAACTTCCGCCGGGCCACTGGACAGCGTCCGCCTCGTCGCCTCCGAGGAGCAACCATGTCCGCAGCACTGGATACCGCCATCTCCCACGTCACGGCCCCCGACGCCGAACGACGCACCCCGCACCACCGTCGTTTCCTGATGTGCAGGCCAGACCACTTCGAGGTCACCTACGCCATCAACCCGTGGATGCAGCCCGACCGGCCCACCGACACTGCCCGCGCCGTCGCCCAGTGGCAGGAACTGCACGACCTGTACGTGGCGCTCGGGCACGACGTCGAGCTCATCGAGCCCGTCCGCGGCCTGCCCGACATGGTCTACACCGCCAACGGCGGCCTCGTCGTCGACGGCCGGGCGTACCTGCCCAGGTGCCTGTACCCGGAGCGGGCCGGCGAGGCGGCTGCGTTCGCCGACTGGTTCCGCGGCAACGGCTACGACACCGTCGAGCCGACGCACGTCAACGAGGGCGAGGGCGACTTCCTCCTGGTGGGCGACACCATCCTGGCCGGCACCGGGTTCCGCTCCACGCCGGAGAGCCACCGTGAGGTGGCCGAGCTGTTCGAGCGCGAGGTGGTCTCGCTCACCCTCATCGACGCCCGGTTCTACCACCTGGACATGGCCATCGCCGTGCTGGACTCCGAGCGCGGCGAGATCGCCTACCTGCCCAGCGCCTTCGACGCCGCCAGCCGGGCGGTGCTCGAGGAGCGATACCCCGACGCCATCGTCGTCTCCGATGAGGACGGCGCCGTGTTCGGGCTCAACTGCGTCAGCGACGGCTACCACGTGATCCTCCCCCGCTCGGCGCACGAGTTCGCCCGGCAACTTCGGGAGCGGGGCTTCCAGCCCATCCCGGTGGACCTGTCGGAACTGCTGCTGGGCGGCGGTGGCATCAAGTGCTGCACGCTGGAATTGAGGGGCAGCGAGGTGTCGCCGTCGGGCCCCCGTGTCGTCGATGGTGGCGCGGCCGAGCTGCACGTGGCGGAGAACTACCACCCGCTGCCGGTGACCATCGCGTCGGCGGAGGGCGTGTGGGTGACCGACACCGAGGGCCGACGGTACCTCGACCTGCTGGCCGCCTACTCCGCAGTGAACTTCGGGCACCGCCATCCGGCGCTGGTCGACGCGGTTGCCGAGCAGCTGGGGCGCGTGACGCTCACCAGCCGGGCGTTCAGGAACGACCGCCTGGAGCCCTTCGCTGAGGCGTTGGCGCGGCTGTGCGGCAAGGACCTGGTGCTGCCGATGAACACCGGCGCAGAGGCCGTGGAGACCGGGATCAAGGTGGCCCGTGCGTGGGGCTACCGCGTCAAGGGCATCCCGGCGGGGAAGGCGCGCATCGTGGTGGCGGCCGGCAACTTCCACGGCAGGACGACGACGGTGGTGAGCTTCAGCGACGACCCCGTGGCCCGCAACGACTTCGGCCCCTACACCCCCGGCTTCGACATGGTGCCCTACGGCGACGCCGACGCGATCGCGGCCGCGATCACGGACGAGACGGCGGCGGTGCTCGTCGAGCCGATCCAGGGCGAGGCGGGCGTGATCATCCCGCCCGACGGCTACTTGCGGCGGATCCGGCAGCTCTGCGACGAGCGAAACGTGTTGTTCCTGGCCGATGAGATCCAGTCGGGCCTGGGCCGGGTGGGCGAGACGTTCGCCTGCGACCGCGAGGGCGTGGTGCCCGACCTGTACCTGCTGGGCAAGGCGCTGGGAGGCGGCATCCTGCCGGTGTCGGCCGTGGTGGGCAGCCGCGAGGTGCTGGGCGTGATCCGGCCGGGTGAGCACGGTTCGACGTTCGGCGGCAACCCGCTGGCGGCGGCCGTGGGGCTGCGGGTGGTGGAGATGCTGCAGACCGGCGAGTTCCAGGAGCGCGCACGTCGGCTGGGCGGGCACTTGGCGGGTCGGCTCGAGGAGTTGATGGGGCACGGTGTCACCGCCGTCCGCGTGGCGGGGCTGTGGGCCGGCGTCGACGTCGACCCCGCGGTCGGCACGGCCCGGGAGGTCAGCGAGCGGCTGATGCAGCGGGGCGTGCTGGTGAAGGACACGCATGGGCAGACCGTGCGCATCGCCCCGCCGTTGGTGATCAGTGAGTCCGAGCTGGATTGGGCGGTGGAGCAGCTGCGGCTCGCCCTGAGCGACGTCGCCCCCTGAGCCGGTCCCTGAGCGTGCCCTGCGAGCTTGCGCTTGTCCTGAGTGTTCGCGAGGAACGAGCGAACAATCGAAGGAAGCACCAAGCCACGACGAAGGGCCGGTCCCTGAGCGTGGCATGTGCGAGGGACGAGCACCAGGACACGACGAAGGGGCCCCGCAGCCGACCCAGCACCCCCACCAAAGACGTTGGGGATTCGATGGCAAACGTCATCGATATTGACCCCATGCTCGTTTAGAATAGTGGTCATGAACGAGACAGTCGAGCTGCTGCAACGCGCGATGGCCGCGCTGTGGGACACCGCTGCCTCACTCTCCCCGGACCCGTTGAAGTTCGAACAACGCCTCGCGCTGGTCGAACACC
>NZ_BAABLV010000016.1:0-58983 GCF_039544535.1 Tessaracoccus lubricantis | reverse complement strand
GCACGTCAAGGCGCTCAGGCCCGGCAGCGGATCGGTGATCGTCACATCGGTGAGGGTCACGTTGCCCGTGTTGGTCGCGACGAACGAGTAGGTGATCACGTCAGCCACTGCGTCGTAGGTTTCGACGTCGGCCGTCTTCACCAGGTCGATGGCCGGGGTCTGCACCGCAGTCACGTCCTCCTCGTCGGTGTCGGTCACATTGTCACCCACCGGCGGGGTACCCACCGTGGTGGCAGTGTTCTCGACCATCCCGTTGTCGAGATCGGCCTGGGTGACCGAGTAGGTCGCCGAGCAGGTCAGCGACTCACCCGGAGCCAGCGTCACGGGAGCCTCGACGTCACACGTCAGCGCCGAGAGACCCGGCAGCGGATCGGTGATCGTCACGTACGTGAGGGTCACGTTGCCCGTGTTGGTCGCGACGAACGAGTAGGTGATCACGTCAGCCACTGCGTCGTAGGTTTCGACGTCGGCCGTCTTCACCAGGCTGATGGCCGGGGTCTGCACCGCAGTCACGTCCTCCTCATCGGTGTCGGTCACATCGTCGCCCACCGGCGGGGTGCCGACGGTGGTGGCGCTGTTCTCCACGATGCCGTTGTCGAGGTCGGCCTGCGTCACCGAGTACGTCGCCGAGCACGTCAGCGACTCACCCGGAGCCAACGTCACCGGCGCCGCGACGTCACACGTCAGCCCCGAGAGACCCGGCAGCGGATCCGTGATCGACACGTCCGTGAGGGTCACGTTGCCGATGTTGGTCGCCACGAACGAGTAGGTGATCACATCAGCCACCGCGTCGTAGGTCTCGACGTCGGCGGTCTTGACCAGGTCGATCGCGGGCAGCTGGGTCGCGGTCACGTCTTCCTCGTCGGTGTCGGTCACATTGTCGCCCTGCGGCGGGGTGCCGATCGTGGTGGCGGTGTTCTCGACGATGCCGTTGTCGAGATCGGCCTGCGTCACCGAGTACGTCGCCGAACAGGTCAGCGACTCACCCGGAGCCAACGTCACCGGAGCCTCGACGTCACACGTCAGCCCCGAGAGACCCGGCAGCGGATCCGTGATCGACACGTCCGTGAGGGTCACGTTGCCGATGTTGGTCGCCACGAACGAGTAGGTGATCACGTCACCCACCGCGTCGTAGGTGTCCACGTTCGCCGTCTTCACCAGCAGGATGGCCGGCTCGACAGCAGCGGTGACCGTCTCGTCGTCGCTGTCCGTGACGGGCTGGCCCACCGGCGGGTTGCCGGAGGTGGTGGCCTCGTTGTACACGGAACCGGCATCGAGATCAGCCTGGTCGACGACGTAGGTCGCCGTGCAGGTCATCTGCGCCTCGGGGGCCAGGGACGAGCCCTGCGCCGGCACACAGGTCAGCGCCGACAAGCCGTCCAGCGGGTCGGTGATCGTCACGTCGGTGAGGGTCACGTTGCCGGTGTTGGTCGCCACGAAGGTGTAGGTGATCTCGTCGCCCACCGAGTTGTAGGTGGGCGAGCTCGCCGACTTCACCAGGCTGATGGCCGGGGTCTGCACCGCGGTCACGTCCTCCTCGTCGGTGTCGGTCACATCGTCACCCACCGGCGGGGTACCCACCGTGGTGGCAGTGTTCTCGACCATCCCGTTGTCCAGGTCGGGCTGGGTCACCGAGTAGGTCGCCGAGCAGGTCAGCGACTCACCCGGAGCCAGCGTCACCGGAGCCTCGACATCGCAGGTCATTGCCGAGAGGCCCGGCAGCGGGTCCGTGATCGTCACGTCGGTGAGGGTCACGTTGCCCGTGTTGGTCGCGACGAACGAGTAGGTGATCACGTCAGCCACTGCGTCGTAGGTTTCGACGTCGGCCGTCTTGACCAGGTCGATGGCCGGGGTCTGCACCGCGGTCACGTCCTCCTCGTCGGTGTCGGTCACATTGTCGCCCTGCGGCGGGGTACCCACCGTGGTGGCGGTGTTCTCGATGATGCCGTTGTCGAGGTCGGCCTGGGTGACCGAGTAGGTCGCCGAGCAGGTCAGCGACTCACCCGGTGCCAGCGTCACCGGAGCCGTGACGTCGCACGTCAAGGCGCTCAGGCCCGGCAGCGGATCGGTGATCGTCACATCGGTGAGGGTCACGTTGCCCGTGTTCGTCGCGACGAACGAGTAGGTGATCACGTCAGCCACCGCGTCGTAGGTTTCGACGTCGGCCGTCTTCACCAGGTCGATGGCCGGGGTCTGCACCGCAGTCACGTCCTCCTCGTCGGTGTCGGTCACATCGTCGCCCTGCGGCGGGGTACCCACCGTGGTGGCAGTGTTCTCGACCATCCCGTTGTCGAGATCGGCCTGGGTCACCGAGTAGGTCGCCGAACAGGTCAGCGACTCACCCGGAGCCAACGTCACCGGCGCCGCGACGTCGCACGTGAGCGCCGAGAGACCCGGCAGCGGATCCGTGATCATCACATTCGTGAGGGTCAAGTTGCCGATGTTGGTCGCCACGAACGAGTAGGTGATCACGTCACCCACCGCGTCGTAGGTGTCCACGTTCGCCGTCTTCACCAGATCGATGGCCGGCTCCAAGGCTGCCGTGACGGTCTGGTCGTCGGTGTCGGTCACATTGTCGCCCTGCGGTGGGGTGCCCACGGCGGTGGCCTCGTTGAACACGGAGCCCGCGTCGAGGTCGGCCTGCGTGATGGCGTAGGTGCCAGAGCAGGTGAGTTCCGCACCAGGGGCGAGCGTCACGGGAGCCGCGATGTCACAGGTCAGCGCCGAGAGACCCGTCAGCGGGTCGGTGATCATCACGTCCGTGAGCGTCACGTTGCCCGTGTTGGTCGCCACGAACGAGTAGGTGATCACGTCACCCACCTCGTCATACGTCAGCGGCGTGGCCGACTTCACCAGGGCGATGGCCGGGGTCTGCACCGCGGTCACGTCCTCCTCATCGGTGTCGGTCACCTCGTCGCCCACGGGCGGGGTGCCCACCGTGGTGGCGGTGTTCTCGACGATGCCGTTGTCGAGGTCGGCCTGGGTGACCGAGTAGGTCGCCGAGCAGGTCAGCGACTCACCCGGAGCCAGCGTTACCGGAGCCTCGACGTCACACGTGAGTGCGCTCAGGCCCGGGAGCGGGTCGGTGATCGTCACGTCCGTGAGGGTCACGTTGCCGGTGTTGGTCGCCACGAACGAGTAGGTGATCACATCAGCCACCGCGTCGTAGGTCTCCACGTCGGCCGTCTTCACCAGGCTGATGGCCGGGGTCTGCACCGCGGTCACGTCCTCCTCGTCGGTATCGGTGACCTCGTCGCCCACGGGCGGGGTACCCACCGTGGTGGCGGTGTTCTCGACGATGCCGTTGTCGACGTCGGCCTGGGTGACCGAGTAGGTCGCCGAGCAGGTCAGCGACTCACCCGGAGCCAGCGTTACCGGAGCCTCGACGTCACACGTGAGTGCGCTCAGGCCCGGGAGCGGGTCGGTGATCGTCACGTCCGTGAGGGTCACGTTGCCGGTGTTGGTCGCGACGAACGAGTAGGTGATCACGTCAGCCACCGCGTCGTACGTCGCGACATTGGCCTCCTTGACCAGGCTGATGGCAGGGGCCTGTCGTGCGGGCACGCTCTCATCGGCGGTGGCGTTGACGGTCTCGTTGGCCGGGGATGTGCCCGACGTCGTGGCCGTGTTGTCCACCGAGCCGTTGTCCAGGTCCGCCTGGGTGACGGAGTAGGTCGCGCTACAGGTGAGCTGGGCCCCCGGGTCCAGCGTGGCCGGGACGGTCAGGTCACAGGTGAGGCTGGACAGGCCGGGCAGCGGGTCCGTGATCGTCACGTTGCTCAGCGTCACGTTGCCGGTGTTGGTCGCGACGAACGAGTAGGTGATCACGTCACCCACCGAGTCGTAGGACGCCACGTCTGCCGTCTTCGTGAGGGAGATGGCCGGGAACTCGTCGCCGGTCACCGTCTCGTCGTCGGTGGCGGTCACGTCGTCGCCCTGCGGCGGGGTGCCCTCGGCGGTGGCCTCGTTGTAGACCGAGCCCGCGTTGAGGTCGGCCTGCGTGATGGCGTAGGTGCCGGAACAGGTCAACTCCGCACCAGGAGCGAGCGTCACCGGGGCCGCGATGTCACACGTGAGTGCGCTCAGGCCCGGCAGCGGATCCGTGATCGTCACGTCCGTGAGCGTCACGTTGCCCGTGTTGGTCGCCACGAACGAGTAGGTGATCACGTCGCCCACCGAGTCGTAGATCGTGGGGGTGGCCGACTTCACGAGGTTGATGGCCGGGGTCTGCACCGCGGTCACGTCCTCCTCGTCGGTGTCGGTCACGTCGTCGCCCACCGGCGGGGTACCCACCGTGGTGGCGGTGTTCTCGACGATGCCGTTGTCGAGGTCGGCCTGCGTCACCGAGTACGTCGCCGAGCAGGTCAGCGACTCGCCCGGAGCCAGCGTCACCGGAGCCGCGACGTCACACGTCAAGGCGCTCAGGCCCGACAGCGGATCCGTGATCGTCACATTCGTGAGGGTCACGTTGCCGGTGTTGGTCGACACGAACGAGTAGGTGATCACATCACCCACCGCGTCGTACGTCGCGACGTCGGCTTCCTTGGTCAGGGAGATCGCCGGGAAGCGGTCTCCGGTCACCGTCTCGTCGTCATCGTCGCTGACCGGGTTGTCAGCAGGATCCGTACCCGTTGCGGTGGCCGTGTTGAAGATGCTGCCCGCGTCGAGGTCGACCTGGGTGACGACGTGGGTGTCCGTGACGGTGCACGAGGCGCCCGGCGCCAGCGTGGTGGCGCACGGGGCGTCGGCCAGGCCGAGCATGGCGTCAGTGATCGTCACGTGGGTGAGGGTCGACTGCCCGGTGTTGGTGGCCGTCAGCGTGTAGGTGATCTCGTCACCGACCGCATCGTAGGTGGCGGGCGAAGCCGACTTCACGAGCGTGATCTCCGGCACACAGACGACGCCCTCGGCGCTCGAGGTCTGACCCGTCTGCGTGATGGTCGCGGTGTTGTCGTACACGGCGCACGTGGCGACGGCGGCGTCTGCAGCCAGGTCGCGGTCGTAGCTGAACGTGGCGCTCAGGCCGTCGACGGTGGCGTCAGGTGCCGTGAGGGCGGTGCCGCCGTCGTTGGCCGTGACGGTGCCGAGCGTCCCGGTGGCACCCTCGAACGTGTCGGTGATGGTCACCGACTGGTTCACGCGGTTGCCCGCCGAGAAGGTGTAGGCGACGCTGCCGGTGACCGACGCGTTCGCGGCGCCGCCGTCGGCGGCCGGGAAGGCGGTTGCCCAGTTGGCCTTGCTCACGGTGAGCGTGGCGTTGTTGGTGCCGGTCAGCGGGATGTCACCGAGCTGGCCGTCCCCGATGCAGGAGTAGTCGTACGTGGTGGTGCCGGTGGGCAGGTCGAGGTTGCCCGTGCCGGCCTCGACACCGGTGATGGTGCAGGCCTCGCCAGAACCGAGCGCATCGGTCAGCCTGACCTTCATCGCGACGTCGGGGTTGACGACGGTGATGGTGCCGGTCAGGGCGTAGTTCGACCGCTGCACGCCCACGAGGGACACCTCGACGTCGTAGCCGGCCACGACCGGTGCCGTGCCGTCGACGTGGTAGGTGACTTCCTTCACGCCGTCGATGGTCTTCTCGATGGCCCACACGTAGGTCTCGGTGAAGGTGGCCGACGCCGTCTTGGTGACGGTCGGCACCCGCGGGTCGGCGAACTGCAGCGTGGCGCCGTCGCGCAGGGTGACGGTGGCAGTCTTGGTGCGCTGGTCAGTGGCGGGGAGCAGGTAGCCGGTGGGCGCCGTGATCTCCTCGACGGTGTAGGCGCCGTTCTTCGCCTCATCGAACTTGATGATGCCGGCGGTGGGCGAGTCGTCGCCGGCGCCGTTGTCGGTGACGGTCACCGAGGCGACCGTGCGGTCACGCGGATCCGGCGAGATGCGGAACGTCGCGCCGCCCACCAAGTTGTCCTGCATGTCGCGCTTCTCGATCTGGAAGCTGGGGCACGGGTTGACATTGATGGCGCCGGTCACGAAATCCTTCAGCGACGACGACAATTCGGCAGACGCGGTGGAGCGCAGGTACAGCGAGTTGAACGCGAGGCGCCCGCATTCGAGCTGGCCCCCGCCGGTGATCAGCGCCGACAGGTTGAAGGTGAACTCCGCGGTGTCTCCGGCGGTGCGGTAGGTGAACGCGTCCGCGGAGACGGTCTTCACCACCCACGTGGAGCCGTTCCACTCGTAGACGGTGGGCTGGGAGAAGCCGCTGTTGGTGGAGGTGGTGAAGGCGAACCGGAGGTCACCGACGGTGCGGTCAGGCACCAGGGCGCCCTTGGAGTTGGTGGTGTTGGGCTTCTGGTTGAGTTCGAGGTAGAAACCGCCGTCACCCTGGCCCGCGTAGCGGTTGAAGCCGAAGTAGAGGATGGGATCGTCGCCCACGTAGGCGATGTCGACGCCCGTGCTCACGATGTCGGTGCTGGCGCCGGATGACGGGGAACCCTGCTGCCACGTGCTCAGCGGATCACCCTCCTTCGAGCCCTGGGTGAACATGTCGTCGGGATTGCTGCCGCACGCGTCGTCGACGTACTGCGGGGTGCCGGTCCAGGCGATGGGCGTGAACCGGTCCCTGTCACAGCTGGCCGTGGCCAGCACGCCGATCTCTGCTTCCTGCTGCACCTCGGCCGCCAGTGGGGCCTGGGAGCCGCTGGGGTCGGAGGCCGGCGCCGCTGCCGGCTCGGCGTTCTGGGCTGGCCTGGCTGCGGGGGCTTGAGGCGCCTGTTGGATGGTCTCGGCAGGAGCGGGCGCCTCCGTCGCCTCGGCGGGCGCCGGCTCGGCGCTCTCGCCCGTGTCTGGCGTGGTCTCGGCCGCCACCTCCGACGGCACAGGCTCGGGGCTGGCGGGCAGCTCAACTTCCGCGACCTGCGTCGCTGCCGGAGTCTCCTCCTCTGCAACCGGTTCGCTGGTGGGACTCTCGGCCGCCAGTGCCCCGAACGTCACCGTCGGAGACTCCTCGGCCATGGCAGCAACGGCAGGCGTGGGGGCCGCCGTCTCCTCGGTGTCGGCCTGCGCCCCCAGGACCCCCATCAGCGGGAGGACCAGGACGAAGGCGGACCAGGTGGAGACGATTCTCCACGTGCGATTGCGCCATGATCCATGGCTTACGGTGTGCGACTGCCCAAACATCATCTTCCTCTTTCGGACTCCTGAGGAAGCCGGCACGATGCGCCCCAACTCCCCCGGGGACGACCGCGGGAGGTGTGCTGAGCGGAGGGGTGAACGGCATGGAACCGGCATGTCAACCAGTTCCATCCGTAAGGAACTTTCTGTATTTCTGGTATGCCAAGATTTTCCTGAGAAAACTACACGTCGTCGTTCACGCAATGAATCCGCCACATCACGCGGGAGAGACGGGAGCGCGCGCGAAGCACATCGGGAATCTGGTGTCAAAGCCGGTGCCGATGTCATCTTTTTAGCCGACACTGCCGGGTGGTCTGGCAACCGAATTTCTCGCGGAAAGTTACTTTTGTCACAAAGGAACCACCCCCGCGTCTTTCGACGCGGGGGCGGCCCTTTTGATCCAGTCGAAGCCGGACCTGGCAAACCTCCGAACAGAGCCGGGGGGTGAGCTCGGCCCGGAGGCTCACGCCTCAGCTGCGGCGCCGCCTCGTACCGGCCATTGCCGCCGCGCCTCCGGCCAGCACCAGGAGTGCGACACCGGTGAGCACGGAGCCCGTGTCGATACCGCCTCCGGTCGGGTCACCGCTCCTGACGATGGGCTTCGGCTGCGCCGGAGGCCTCACGACAGGGGTGGGCTCCGTCGGCACCTGGTGGTCGTCCTGGTCCGTGACAGGCTCGCCCTCGGGCGTCTCGCCGGTCGCGGTGGCCAGGTTGAGCACCTTGCCCGCCGCCACGTCCGCCGCCGTGACCACATAGGCCGCGGAGGCGGTGCAGGTGGTGGACTCGCCGGGATCGAGCTCGGTGACCGGGCAGGTCACCGAGATTCCCGCCGCCGCGAGCTTCGGATCGTCGACGCGCACGTCGGTGAGGACGGTCTCACCCGTGTTCGTCACGGTGAAGCTGTAGACGATCGCGTCACCCTGGCGGACGGGGCCGGCCTTGTCGGCGTGCTTGATCAGCTGGATGCCGGGCGTGAGTTCCGGACCGGCCGGGATCGGGCCCTCGACGAGGGCGTCGTCCTCGTCGGTGACCGTCTCGCCGTTGGGCGCGGTGCCCTCGACCATGGCGACGTTGACGATCGAACGCGCGTCGATGTCGTCCTGGGTCACCTCGTACTTCAGCTCGATCGCGCACTCCTCACCCGGTGCCAGCGACTCTGCACAGAGGGCGTCCTCGACGTCGAAGCGCTCGTCGTCGATCACCACATCGGTGAGGGTGACGTTGCCGGTGTTGGTCGCCACCAGGGTGTAGGTGATGATCTCACCGACTTCGGCGTACTCGGCACGGTCTGCGGTCTTGACCAGCTCGATGGCGGGCAGTTGCTCGCCGGGCACGGTCTCGTCGTCATCGTCCGTCACGTCCTCGCCCTCCGGCGGGGTACCGACGGTGGTGGCGACGTTGTCGACCGACCCGTCGTCGAGATCAGCCTGCGTCACCGTGTAGGTGGCAGTGCAGGTCAGCGACTCGCCCGGAGCCAGCGTCACAGGAGCCTCGAGATCACAGGTCAGCTCACTGAGGCCCTCCAACGGATCCGTGATCATCACGTCGGTGAGGGTCACGTTGCCCGTGTTGGTCGACACGAACGTGTAGGTGATCACGTCACCCACCGAGTCGTACGACTCGACGTCGGCCGTCTTGACCAGGTCGATGGCGGGCAGCTGCTCGCCGGGCACGGTCTCGTCGTCGTCGTCCGTCACGTCCTCGCCCTCCGGCGGGGTACCGACGGTGGTGGCGACGTTGTCGACCGACCCGTCGTCGAGATCGGCCTGCGTCACCACGTATGTGGCGGTGCAGGTCAGCGACTCGCCCGGAGCCAGCGTCACAGGAGCCTCGAGATCACAGGTCAGCTCGGTGAGGCCCTCCAACGGATCCGTGATCATCACGTCGGTGAGGGTCACGTTGCCCGTGTTGGTCGACACGAACGTGTAGGTGATCACGTCACCCACCGAGTCGTACGAATCGACATCGGCCGTCTTGACAAGCTCGATCACCGGGAAGGCCTCTCCCGTGACGGTCTCGTCATCGTCGTCGGTCACGTCCTCACCCTCCGGCGGCGTGCCGACGGTGGTGGCGAGGTTGTAGACCGAGCCCGAGTCGAGATCGTCCTGGGTGATGAGGTACGTCGCAGTACAGGTCAGCGACTCGCCCGGAGCCAGCGTCACAGGAGCCTCCAGGTCACACGTGAGTTCGGTGAGGCCCTCCAACGGATCCGTGATCATCACGTCGGTGAGGGTCACGTTGCCCGTGTTGGTCGACACGAAGGTGTAGGTGATCACGTCGTCGACCGCGTCGTAGATCGTGGGCGAGGCCGTCTTGAGCAGGTCGATGGCGGGCAGCTGCTCGCCGGGCACGGTCTCGTCGTCGTCGTCCGTCACGTCCTCGCCCTCCGGCGGGGTACCGACGGTGGTGGCGACGTTGTCGACCGACCCGTCGTCGAGATCAGCCTGCGTCACCACGTACGTGGCGGTGCAGGTCAACGACTCACCCGGAGCCAGCGTCACAGGAGCCTCCAGATCACAGGTCAGCTCACTGAGGCCCTCCAACGGATCCGTGATCATCACGTCGGTGAGGGTCACGTTGCCCGTGTTGGTCGACACGAACGTGTAGGTGATCACGTCACCCACCGAGTCGTACGAATCGACATCGGCCGACTTGAGGAGCTGGATCGCGGGGAACTCCTGGCCGGTGACGGTCTCGTCATCGGTGTCGGTCACGTCCTCACCCTCCGGCGGCGTGCCGACGGTGGTGGCGAGGTTGTAGACCGAGCCCGAGTCGAGATCGTCCTGGGTGATCAGGTACGTCGCGGTACAGGTCATCGACTCACCCGGGAGCAGGGTGGCGGGCTGCGCCGGCATGCAGACGAGCGCGCTGAGGCCCTCGAGCGGGTCGGTGATCGTGACGTCGGTCAGCGTGGACTGGCCGGTGTTGGTCGACACGAACGTGTAGGTGATCACGTCGCCGACCGCGTCGTAGATCGTGGGCGAGGCGGTCTTGGTCAGCGAGATGTCAGGCACGCACACCGTCGCCTCGGCGTCGGACGACTGCTGCGTCTCAACGATGCGAGCGGTGTTGGTGTACACCTGGCACTCGTCTGCCTCGGGATCTCCCTCGAGGGTGCGGGTGTAGCTGAAGGTCGCCGTCGTGCCGCTGGTGACAACCGTGCCGGTCGTCGCCGCCGCGGTCACGGCGGTACCCGCGTCGTTGGCGGTGACCGTGCCCAGCTGGGTGGTCACGCCGTCGAACGTGTCCGTGACGGTCACCGTCTGGTTGGAGGCGGTGGCGCCGGCGAACGCGTAGTCCTGCGTGGCGGTCACGGTCACGTCGTCGGTGCCGTCCGGGAAGGCGGTGGACCAGTTGGCCTCGCTGACCTTCAGCGTGGCGGTGTTGGTGCCGCTGAGCGGGATGTCGCCCAGCTGCCCGTCGCCGATGCAGGTGTAGGTGAACTCGTTCGTGCCGACGGCGAGGTTCACGTTGCCGGTGTCGGCGGCGACGCCCGTGATGGTGCATTCCATGCCGGGTGCCAGTTCGTCCGACAGGGAGACCTTCATCGCCACGTCAGGGTTGACGACGGTGATGACGCCCGTCAGCGAGTAGCCGGAGCGCTGCACGCCGACGAGGGAGACCTCGACGTCGTAGCCGACGACGACCGGCTCGTCGCCCACGTGATGGGTGACCGTTTCCTCACCGTCGACCATCTTCACGATCTCCCACACGTAGGTCTCGTGGTAGGTCGCGACGGCGGTCTTCGAGAGCGTCGGGACCTGCGGGTCATGGAAGCTGACGGACACGTCGTCTGTCAGGCCCACCGTGATCGTCTCCACCCGGTCCGCCGGGAGCGGGAGCAGGTAACCGTCAGGCGCGGAGACTTCCTCGATGGTGTACTCGCCGTTCTTGGCCTCGTCGAAGCGGATGATGCCCAGCGTGTCGGAGTCGTCGCCGTCACCGTTTTCGGTGATGGTCACGGAATCGATGCTGCGGTCCCGCGGGTCCGGCGAGATCTCGAAGGTGGCGCCACCGACCAGGTTGTCGTCCATGTCGAGCTTCTTGATCTCGAGGCTCGGGCACGGGTCGACGTCGACCGGGCCGGTCACGAAGTCCTTCAGCGACGAGTCGAGGCTGGAGGACGCCGTCGAACGCAGGTACAGCGAGTTGAAGCCCAGCCGGCCGCACTCGATCTCCTCGCCATCGCCGACGAGGGCGTTGAGGTTGAAGGTGAACTCGACGGTGTCGCCGCTGACCGCGTAGGTGAAGGCCGTCGACGGGATGCCCGTGACGAGCACCCAGGAGTCGCCGTCCCACTCGTAGACGAGCGGCTGCGCGGAGAAGCCCTCGGTGGTGGAGGTGGTGAACGCGAAGCGCAGGTCACCGACCGTGCGGTTCGGGATGGGCGTGCCGTTGCCGTTGACCGTGTTGGGTTCCTGGTTGAGCTCAAGGTAGAACGCGCCATCGCCCTCGACCGAGTAGCGGTTGAAGCCGAAGTACAGGATGGGGTCGTCGCCGACGTAGGCCACGTCGACTGCGGCGCTCACGATGTCGGTGCTCTTGCCGGAGCTGGGGAACTCGTGCGTCCAGTCCTCGAGGCTCCCGTCCTCCTTCGAGCCCTGGGTGAACATGTCGTCCGTCGCGTTGCCGCAGGCGTCGTAGACGAACGACGGCGACCCGCTCCAGTTGATGGGCGTCACCGCGTCGACGGTGCAGTTCTCGGTGGCGAGCGGCTCGACGAGGGCCTCAGCCGCAGGAGCGGTCTCGGTCTCGAGCGCCGGCAGTTCGCCCGGAGGTGCCACGTTCACCGGAGCGGGTGCCTCCGCTTGCTCGACCACGGGATCGGCCGGCACGGGCGCCGGTTCCTCGACGGCGGGTTCCTCGACGGCCGGCTCCTCGACGACGACCGGCTCAGGGGCCGGTGCCGGTTCCGGCGCGGGCTCCTCCACCACTTCCGTGGGGATCGGTTCCTCTGCTGGCGGTTCAGCCGGCGGTGCCTCCTCCACGGGGGCCGCCTGCTCGCTGACCGACACCTCGGGCGTCGGGGTGACCGCTGCGGGATCGACCTCGGTCAAGGTGGCGGTCGGGGTCTCTGCTGCCATCGCGGCGATGGCAGGGTCCTGGGCGGGCGTCTCCGTGGCCTGCGCTCCGAGGACCCCCATCAGGGGGAGCACCAGGATGAACGCGGACCAGGTGGAGACCACCCTCCAGGTGCGGCTGCGCCATGGCACATGACCTACGTTGTTGGGCTGTCTGGACATCAATCTTCCCCTCTTCACTCGCGCCGGAGGCTGCGGCATTCATTGCCCCAGCTGCCCCGGGAAGTATCCCCGGGAGGCGTCTGGCACGCGCAGGGAATGCTGTTGCGAAAGGAATTGATCCCCCGCGCTGGAAGGTGCCCCCCTTGTAATCCTTGCTTCGCACACTATGACAACGGGGACGCAATGTCGCCACCCCTTCGTAGTGAGTTTACGGAATTTTCTTCCACACAGGCCCGCGCCAGGGGCGGGTGCCGAATCGGGGTGGATGGTCGTCGAGGCACACCACGTCGTCGACGCACACCGGGAGCCGCGCGCCCGGCTCAGCCCCCCGTCGCGGCGAGCCGGTCCTTGCGCCCGGCCGTCAGGAGACCGGGACGGCGGTCACGACGATGTTGTCGGAGTAGAGCCATCCGCGGCTGGTCCGGATGAAGTCCCCGCCACAGGTCACCAGGTACAGCCGACGTTCGCCGTCGGTGGCGAACAGCTCATCGGGGAGTTCCGTCTGGCGGTAGAGGTGCACGCCACTCACGACCCACTCCTGGCGTCGGCCGCGGTCGTCCCACGTGGACACGGCGGCACCCGGCTTGACCTCGCCCAGGTAGTAGAGCGCGCCGCGATCGCCGTTGTAGACGACGTGGCCGGCGATCAACGTCGAGCCGCTCCGGGCGCGCAACGGCTGGACGGTGTCGAGCAGCCCGACCTTGGACAGGTTCCTGGGCAGGTTCATCGCGTTGTCGGCGGAGACGCCCTGGTCGACGATGCCGGCGTCGACGTAGATCGACGGGATCTGCAGCCGGCTGATGAAGTCGCCCTCGGTGTCCTCGGGGACCGGCTCGGTCCGCACGTAGGGGCCGAGCGACTCCTTGAGCTCCGGCGGGATCACGATCGTCTCCACGTCCGGGGCGTCTGAGGGCCGGGCGGCAACCGCCTCCTCTGCGCTCATCGAGAACGTCCGGCTGGGCTCCGGCGTCTCCTCCGGCGGCCTCTCCTGCAGGCCCTTCCAGACGAGGAATCCCCCGCCCGCAGCCAGTGCCACGGCGAGCAGCACCCACAGGGCCACCCGCCACCCCCTGCGGCGCCGCACTCCAGTCACCCGACCAGCGTAACCCGGTCACCCGCAGGACGTGCCGCCCGAGACTCGCCAACCAAGTTGAGTCGCCTGCGCTCAACTTGGGCTTGACACCTTCACGAGACTGATTAAACTTGAGTCCATGAGGCTCAACTACGAGCTGCACACAGAACACAGAAAGGGAAACCATGGCACGCACGTTTGACCCGTTCCGCGACATGGAGCGCCTGTTCGAGCAGCGCTCGACCTCTCAGCCGGGCATGAACATGGACGTCTACCGATCGGCAGAGCACTTCGTCGCGGAGATCGACCTCCCGGGCGTCGACCCCTCGAGCATCGACATCGACATCGACGACCGCACGCTGACCATCCGCGCCGAGCGCAAGAGCCGCGCCTCCGACGACACGCAGTGGCTGACCCGCGAGCGCGCCACCGGCACGTTCGCCCGCCAGCTGATGCTCGGCCGCGGCATCGACGCCGGCCGCATCGAGGCCGACTACACCGACGGCGTGCTCACCGTGACCCTCCCCGTCGCGGAGGAGTCCAAGCCGCGCAAGATCTCCGTGGCCCACTCCGGTGGCCAGCGCGAGATCAGCTCGGAGGTCGTGGAGGAAGGCGACGAGGGCTGATCCCCACGGAGGAAAGTCGCCACGGGCGCCGCACGCGAGTGCGGCGCCCTTCTCCTTCGTTCCGATGACGGCCGCCACGGGGCACACTGGGCACATGACGAAGCTCGACGACGCATTCGATGTGGTGGCGCGCGCCGACTTCCTCCCGCCGAAGGTGCGGCCCTTCGCGGACCTGGACCGGGCGCTGGCGATCGGCCACGACGCCACCAACTCGCAGCCGTGGACGGTGCGCTACATGCTGGAGCACCTCGACCCCCAGCCGGGCGACCGCGTGCTCGACGTCGGCAGCGGGTCCGGCTGGACCACCGCGCTGCTGGCCTACCTCGTCGGGGAAACCGGCAGGGTGGTCGGCGTCGACATCGTGCCGGAACTGGTGGAGATGGGCCGCCGGCACATGGACGACCGCTTCCCGTGGGCGAGGTTCGAGGAGGCCGAGGAGGGCGTCTTGGGCTGGCCGGAGTCGGCGCCGTACGACCGCATCCTCGTGTCGGCCGACGGCGGCCGCGTGCCCGAGGAACTCGAGGCGCAACTGGCGCCGGGCGGGCGGATGGTGCTGCCTGCGGCGCAACGCATCATCATCGTGCACAAGGACGCCGACGGGAAGCTCACCCGCAACGCCGCCGCCGGCATGTTCAGCTTCGTCGAGTTGCGCTGAGGCGTCGCGGTCAACCGGTCCTTCGTGGGATGTTCGCCAGGGCTCACGATCCCCTCAGGAACCGGTTCACGATCCCCTCAGGAACCGGGGCGATCCCCTCAGGAACCGGGGCGATCCCCTCAGGAGCCGGAGAGCAGCGCGTGCGCGGTGGGCTCGTCGGTGACGAGCGCCTTGATGAGCCCGCCGCGGATCGCGCCACGGATGGCCGCGACCTTCTCCACCCCGCCCGCGACGCCGACGACGTTGCCCATGCCGCGCAGTTCGTCCAGCCCGAGGCCGATCCGTCGCTCCGACCAGCTGGTCTCGACCACCCGGCCGTCGGCGTCGTACCACTCCCCCAGCATGTCGCCGACTGCGCCGCGCGCGGCGAACTCCGCCACCTCGGCGTCGGTCGTCACGCCCGCCAGCACCGCTGAACCGCCCGGGGTGGCCGACCCCATGCCCGTCAGCGTCACGACGGCGGACCGGGCCAGGTCGAGCACCTCCCGCACGGCCGACTCGGCCGCCAGCGCCTGCGCCATCTCCGCGCTCGAGACCAGGAGCGGCGCTGGGACCGTGCGCAGGCGGCGCAGCACGCCCGGCGAGCGGGTGAGCACGTCGTCGATGCCGCTCAGCTCACCGGCGCAGGCCACGAACTGCACGCCGTCGAGCGACTCCTCCGACAGCTCGACGAGGGCCCGGGCCACCGAGTCGCCCCAGGAGACCCCGACGACGGCGCCGGGGTGGAGGTGTCGTCGGGCGTACGCGGCCAGCGCGGCCGCCACCCGCTCGTTGGTGCGTTCACGCGAGAGCCGGCCCTCCGCCGTGGGCACCACGATGACGTCGCTGAGCCCCGAGGCGTCCTTCAACCGGGTGGCCAACTGCATCGCGGCGAGGTACTGCGAGTCCAGCTCGATGCGCACGATGCCCTGCTGCCGGGCGGCCTCCAGCAGCCGGCCCACCGTCTGCCGCGACACGAACAGGCGCTTGGCGACCTGTGCCTGGGTCAGCCCGTCCTCGTAGTACAGCCAGGCGGCGCGCACCACCAGGTCGAGGTCGTTCGGCGTGGGCGTCAGCACGTGGGTGAGCATATGCCCAGTTGTCCCGTGACGCCTTCCTTCACGCGTGAACCGGCCTAGATTTGGGGTGTAGCACTCAGAGAAAGGGTGTCCCACGTGACCCAGATCCCCGCCCTCCAGCACGCGATCCAGTTCGTCGGCGTCGACGAGATCGTGCTCAACACCGAGAAGCCGGTCGACGAGGTCGGCCCGCACCAGATGCTCCTCCAGGTGGAGGCCTGCGGGATCTGCTTCTCCGACACCAAGCTGCTCCACGCGTTCGACTCCCACCCGCGCAAGGCCGAGGTGGTCAGCGGCATCGACCTCGACGCCCTGCCCGAGATCCCGTCGTACCATCCCGGCTCCGCGCCGGTCGTGCCGGGCCACGAGCCCGTCGGCCGCATCGTCAAGGTGGGCAGCGAGGTCACGCACTTCCAGGTGGGTGACCGCGTCCTCGTGCAGGCCGACTGGAAGCACCTGCGCACGGCCAAGTCGAACGGTGCGTTCGGCTACAACTTCGACGGCGCCCTGCAGGAGTACGCGCTGATCGACGAACGGTGCGTGGTGGCCCCCAACGGCGAGGAGTTCCTGATCCACGTCTCCGACGGCCCCAGCGCCGCCGCGGTGGGCCTCATCGAGCCCTGGGCCACCGTCGAGGGCTCCTACGCCTGGGCCGAGCGCAACCACCTCAAGGACGGCGGCCGCCTGCTGGTGGTGGCCGACGGTGAACCCACCGGGCTGGACGCGCTCACGTGGGCGCACGCGCCGGCGGAGACCGTGCGGGTCACCGCAGCCGAGGTCGCCTCGCTCGAGGGCCAGTTCTTCGACGACATCATCTACTACGGCGCCGACCCCGAGGTCATCGAGGCCACCGCGCCCCTGCTCGGCACCCGCGCCACGTACTGCCTCGTGCTCGGCGGCGCGACGATCGGCCGCAAGGTGGCCCTCGACATCGGCCGCGTGCACTACGACTTCATCCGCTTCGTCGGCACCACCGGCGACGACCCGGCCGACGGCTACGCCTGGGTGCCGGCCAACGGCGAGCTGCGCGACGGCGACAACGTCGCGATCGTCGGCGCCGCCGGCCCCATGGGCATGATGCACACCATCCGCGCCGTCACCTCCGGCATCGACGGGATCCGCGTCACCGGCACCGACCTCAGCGACGAGCGGCTCACCCACCTCGCCCGCACCGTCGACCCCATCGCGGCCGAGCGCAGCGTGCCCATCACCTACGTCAACACCGGCGAGGAGCAGTTGCAGCCCGGCTTCACGCACGTCTCGTGCATGGTGCCGGTGCCGGCGCTGGTCAGCCAGGCCGTCGACCTCGCCGGGGAGGGCGCGATCCTCAACGCGTTCGCCGGCATCCCCGCCGGCACGCTGGGCGAGTTCGACCTGCAGGGCATCGTCGAGCGCCGCATCTTCATGCTGGGCACCTCGGGCTCCGACGTCTCGGACATGCGCACGGTCCTGCGCAAGATCGAGGAAGGCATCATCGACACGCACATCAGCCTGGACGCCGTCACCGGCATGGCCGGGTTCCAGGATGCGATCGACTCTGTGATGAACCGCACCAGCGGCGGCAAGATCATGGTCTTCCCGATGCTGCACGACCTGGGGCTGACGCGGCTGGTGGACATGCCCGAGAAGCTGCCGCACGTGGCGGCCAAGCTGAACAACGGCGTGTGGACGAAGGAGGCCGAGCAGGCGCTGCTGGCCGGCGAGTGACGGGCCCTTCGACCAGCCGCAGGCGGCTGGCTCAGGGAACGCGGGGCGCTTCGAACAGTCGCAGGCGGCTGGCTCAGGGAACGCAGCCCCGTCAGTGGCCGCGGAGCCGCTCGATCGCCCGGCGGTCACGCTTCGTCGGGCGGCCGGCGCCGCGGTCCCGCACCGCCACCTTCCCCGCCATCTCGGGGATGGGTGGCGGCCGCTCGGGCGTGCGGTCGATGTAGGCCGCCTGCGCCAGCGGCGCACCCACCCGCTTGGCGAGCGTGGCGTCAACCACCTCGAGGATCTTCTCCTCCTGGTCCTTGCGCACCCGGATCACCTGCCCGGCCACCACGTGCTGCGACGCCTTGGGCAGCAGGTCATTGACCCTGACGTGGCCACCGCGCACCGCCGTCGTGGCGAGCGAGCGTGTCTTGTACACGCGCACCGCCCACAGCCAGGCGTCCAGTCGGGTCATGCGCAGAATCCTAACGCGCACCACAACGGGTGTCGGCGGCGCCGAGTACCGTAAGCCGCGTCACCTGACGAAAGGATCCCCATGTCCAAGAAGGCCATCGTCACCGGCCACAGCAAGGGCCTCGGCGCCGCGATCGCCGCGCAGTTGGAGGCCGACGGCTGGGTCGTGCTGGGCGTCTCGCGCTCGGCGGGTGAACGGGTGGACCTCGGGCAGCCGTCGGCGCTCACCGAATGGATCAGCTCGGGCGCGTTGGCGGCCTTCCTGGCGGACGCCTCAGACGTCATCCTCGTCAACAACGCCGGGGCGGTCTCGCCCATCGGCTTCGTCGGCACGCTCGACCCCGCCCAGATCGAACAGTGCGTCACCATCAACGTCACGGCGCCCCTCATCCTCACCGACGCCGTCGTGCGGCTGCGCCGTGAGGGCACCCCGCTGCGCGTCGTCCACGTGAGCAGCGGCGCCGCCCGCGCCGCGCACAGCACGTGGAGCACCTACTGCGCCTCCAAGGCCGCCGTCGACATGCACGCCTTGACGTTGGCCGAGGAGGGCCTCGACGGCGTGCGCGTCGCCTCGATCGCGCCCGGGGTGGTGGATACCGACATGCAGGAACACATCCGCGCGACGGATTTCCCGGCGCGTGACCGGTTCCGGGCGATGAAGGACAAGGGCCGCCTGAGCACGCCGGAGGACGCCGCGGCCAAGATCCTGGCGCTGGTCAACCGCGCAGACTTCGGCCAGAAGGTGCTGGCAGACGTCCGCGACGCCGGCTGAGCTACTTGGCGTCGACGGCCTTCTGCAGCTCGGCCTTGTTCATCTTCGAGCGGCCCTCGATGTTCTTGCGCTTGGCCTCCTCGTAGAGCTGGTCCCGGGTGCGGCCGCCCGGGCCCTTGTGTGAGCGCAGGCCACCGCGTCGGCCCGACGAGATGTCCTCCCTGGACAGCTTGCTCGACTCCTTGGCCTCGCCTGCCCTGGCGCGTTCCTTGTTGACGGTGCGGGCGGCGATCTCCTCGGCCGTGTCCTCACTCTCGCCACGCTTCTCGAGGCCTTCCTTGATGTGCTCGTACTGGCGCTCGCGCTTGTCACTCCATGCCCTGGGCGTCATGTCGACCTCCTGCTCGGGTCCCTCCACGCTACGACGGAGTCTCACTCCCGGCTACCTCCTTTGGCACCGTCGCTTCGTGGGCTAAGGTGCTGGCCATCCACACGGGTGCCCTCGGCAGGGGGCTGAGATGGGGCTGATGCCGCCCGGACCGTCCGAACCTGTCCGGGTCATGCCGGCGAAGGAAGTTAGTGATGACGCACACCATTGCCACCCCCCTCACCCACCCGGCCGCGGCGCTGCCGCCCGAGGGCCGCGCAGCCCTCCGCGGCGGCGTCCTCGGCAACTACGTCGACCAGCTCCACATCTTCCTGCCGCTCGTGGCGCTGGTGCCGGCGCTCCCCGTGCTGGCAGGTCCACACGCCGCGGCCACCACCGGCGCCATCGTGGTCATGGCCATGCTGCTGGGCCGCCCCATCGGCGGCATGGTGTTCGGCCAGATCGCCGACCGCCTGGGCCGCACCACCACCACGAAGGTGGCCATCGCCGGCACCGCCGCCTGCACCCTGGGCATCGCCGCGGTGCCCACGCACGAGGTGATCGGCGGCGCGGCCATCCTGATCGTGATCGCGCTGCGCTTCCTCGGCGGCGTGTTCATCGCCGGCGAGTACTCCGCTGCCATCCCCCTGGCGATGGAGTGGTCCAGGCCGCGGCGCCGGGGGCTCTACTCAGGCCTGATCATGTCGATGGCGCCATGGGCGCAGGCCACCATCGCCTTCACCACCGGCGTCCTGCTGGTGGCACTGGGCCCCGACGCCTACGCCGCATGGGGCTGGCGCGCGTCGTTCGCCGCCGGCGGCCTCGCCTCCGTCGCGATGCTGATGTACTACGGCGTCCACGTCACCGACGCCCCCGTGTTCCACCGCAACCGCTCCACGCGGCGCAGGCTCGGCCTCGTCGAGGTGCTCAGCGGCACCCACGCCCGCTCGTTCTGGCAGATGTTCGGCCTCATGAGCGGCCTGTGGTTCCTCACCAACACCACCGTCATCATGCTCACCCCCCGGTTGGGCACCGACGTGGGCCTGGACGCCACCAGCGTCAGCGTCGTGATGGGCTGCGCCGCCGTCGGGCAGGCCATCGTGATGGGCGTCACCGGGCACCTGTCGACGCTGCTCGGGCGTCGCCGGTTCTTCATCATCTGGGGCGTGGTGGCCGCGGTGTCGGCGCCGCTGCTGTGGCTGGCCATCATGAGCGGCCCCGCCGTGTGGCTGGTCGCGGCGTGCGCCGTCGCGCTCCAGGTGCTGACGGTCACCGCGTACGGCCCGATCGGCGCCTACCTGTCGGAGCGCTTCCCCACCGCCGTGCGCGCCACCGGCTACGGCACCGCCTACAGCCTGTCGATCGTCATCCCTGCGCTGTACCCGTTCTACCTGCCCACCCTCGAGGGCT
Source organism: Tessaracoccus lubricantis (assembly GCF_039544535.1). Classification (NCBI taxonomy): domain Bacteria; kingdom Bacillati; phylum Actinomycetota; class Actinomycetes; order Propionibacteriales; family Propionibacteriaceae; genus Tessaracoccus; species Tessaracoccus lubricantis. The sequence goes on along the minus strand of NZ_BAABLV010000016.1, from coordinate 38,564 downwards.
GGCTCGGCCGCGACACCGCCGTGCTCGCCCTCATGGTGCTGGGCGGCACGCTGGTGGCGGTGTGCGGCGCGCTCGGCCCGGCGCTGCGGCCGGCGGACATCGACGACGACCTCGAGGCCGTGTCCTCGCGTCAGGGGCGGCCATGATCGCCGACGTGATCGCGGCGGTGCGCGAGCGGGCGCCGCTGGTGCACTGCCTGAGCGCGGCGGTGTCGCTCAACTTCGTCGCCGACGCGGTCCTGGCCGCCGGCGCACGGCCGATGATGACCGAGACGCTCGAGGAGGCCCCCGTCATGGTTCAGGCCGCCGACGCGCTGCTCGTCAACCTCGGCACGCTCTCCACAGATGGCGCAGCGGGCATCCCGGCGACGGCGGCGCGGGCTCGCGAGCTGGGCACGCCCTGGGTGTTGGACCCCACGGCGGTGGGGCTCGCCCCCGTCCGCACCCCACTGGCCCGCCACCTCCTGACGCACCGGCCCGCCGTGATCCGCGGCAACGCCTCGGAGATCCTCAACCTCGCCGGGGCCGGGACGGGCGGGCGCGGCGCCGACACCGTCCACGTCCCGGAACAGGCCGCCCACTCGGCCCACCTGCTGGCCCTGGCCACGCACGCGGTCGTCGCGGTCTCCGGGGCCCGCGACCTCATCACCGACGGTGAGCGCAGCGTCGCGGTGACGGCCGGGCACCCGCTGCTCACGCGGGTCACCGGCACCGGCTGCACGCTGGGCGCGCTCACCGCGGCCTGCGCCGCCGTCGCGGACCCGTTCGAGGCGGCGCACGCGGCGACGGCGTGGCTGTGCGTCGCCGCAGAGGACGCGGCTGGCGCGGCAGCCGGGCCCGGCTCGTTCAAGGTGGCGCTGCTGGACGCGCTGGCCGCCGTCGACCCCCACGCCGTCGAGGAGAGGGCCCTGGCATGATCGACCTGCGCTGTTACGTGGTCACCACCGGCCACGGGCCGGACGTGGTGGCCAAGGTGGCCGCGGCGGCAGGCGCCGGGGCCGGCGTCGTCCAGGTGCGCGAGAAGTTCCTGCCGGCGCGCGAGCTGCTGCGCCTGACGCTGGAGGTGGGCCGCGCGGTGCACCGGGCCAACCCGGCGTCGAGGGTGGTGGTCAACGACCGGGCGGACGTCGCGTTCGCCGCGATGCAGGAGTCGCCGTGGGTGCACGGCGTGCACCTGGGGCAGGACGACCTGCCGCCCGCCGCGGCGCGTGCGCTGCTGGGGCCGGACGCCGTCATCGGCCTGACCACCGGGACGCTGGCAATGGTGCGGGCCGCGGACGAGCTGGCCGGAGTCGTCGACTACCTCGGTTCGGGCCCCTTCCGCCGCACCCCCACGAAGGACTCCGGCCGCCAGCCGGTGGGCCTCGAGGGATACCCGCCGATGGTGGCCGCCACCCGGCTGCCCATCGTCGCGATCGGCGACGTGCAGCCGGCGGACGCCGAGGCACTGGCGGGCACCGGGGTGGCAGGAGTCGCCGTGGTGCGGGCGGTGATGGGCGCCGAAGACCCGGCGGCCGTCGTCGGGGAGATCCTCCGGGGCTTCACGCGCGGGGCGGCGCGCCCAGGCGGTCGCGGCGACTCTCGGGCGTGAGCGCCCAGCGCACGATCGCCGTCGAGAACCGCCCCAGCGGGCGGCCCACCAGCACGTCGAACCAGCGGCCCGACGGCAGCTTCAGCTCGCGGCGGGCCCATGCGGGCAGCGTCGCGATGGCGCCGGCGGCCAGCATCCAGTAGCCCGGCCGCGCGGGCCAGGGCACGGGCGGGGTCCTGAGCAGGAAGTCGACGGTGTCGAGCGCGGCTGCGGACGCGCGCAGCTCGGGCCGGAACCCCTCGATGGCGGCCAGCAGCTCCGCCTCCGTGCGGGGCAGGTCCACGGCGCCGAGCATCTCGCCGACGGGGGCGGCCTGCGCCACGTACTCGTCGGTCTCCTCCGGCGTGAGGCGGCGGTCGCCGTAGTGCTGGAAGGCCGCCAGGAAGCTCTGCGTCTCGGCGATGTGCACCCATGCCAGGAGGTGGGGGTCGGAGGCGCGGTAGGGCGTGCCGTCATCGGTCTTGCCGCGCACGCGTTCGTGCACGGCCCGGATGCGGTCGATGAGCGCCTCCGCGGACGGGATGGGTCCGTAGGTGGTCATGGCAATGAACTCGGAGGTGCGTTGCAGGCGGCCCCACGGATCCGACCGGTACCCGGAGTGCCCGGCCACGCCGGCCATCGCCGCCGGATGCAGCGCCTGCACAAGGAGGGCGCGGATGCCGCCGACGTACATCGCCGCGTCGCCGTTGACGTGCCAGATGACGTCGTCGGGGGTGTGCCAGCGCTGGCCCTCGGCGCCCCAGATCAGCTTGGCCTTCGCGTCGGCGTCCTCGCCCGCCACGCGCGAGCGCAGGGTGCGGCCCAGCAACGAGCGCAAGCGGGCGAGCGGCTTCATGCTTCCCAGACTACGTGGGCGGCCCGGACGGCTAGTCTGACGTGGGTAGGAGGAAACATGAAGATCACCGACAACGGGCCCAAGCCCAACACGTTCGACATCGAGACCGCCACCCGCGAGAACACCAACTACCGCACCGTCGCCTGGTCCGGGAAGTACTTCCAGGTCACGCTCATGTCCATCCCGGTGGGCGAGTCCATCGGGCTGGAGATGCACCCCGAGACGGACCAGTTCCTCCGCATCGACGCCGGCAAGGGCAAGTGCGTCATGGGGCCCAGCAAGGACAACCTCGACTACGAGCAGGAGGTCGAGGACGGCTGGTCCATCCAGGTGCCGTGCGGCACGTGGCACGACGTGATCAACACCGGCGAGGAGCCCCTTCAGCTGTACGTCGTCTACGCCCCCACGCACCACTCGAAGGGCAAGGTGCACGAGACCGCCGCCATGGCGGAGGCCGACGAGGAGGCCGGTGGCGACGAGCCGCCGAGCTTCAGCCACCAGCCCGCGCCGAACGCCGAGGACCAGTCCGCCTAGGCACCCTCACACCAAGCCACGCTGGTGGCCCTGCCCTCATCCGAGCGCAGGGCCACCAGCGTCTTTCGTTTCGGACAAGGGATGATGCAATTTTGATTAGCTGAGGTAATGAGCTAGGGTAACGTCCGGCCCGCGAAAGGAAACCGTGACGAATCCCACCCCCACCGCGCCAGGCAGCGCCGACCAGCCCCTCGACAAACCCGCCCTCGCCAACGACCTCCGACTCGCCTGCCAGCGCATCGCGCGCCGGGTCCGGTTCGAGTCCACCAGCGAACTGGCGCCGCACCTCTTCTCCGTGCTGGCCCGGGTGAACCGCGTCGGCCCCCAGACCCCCACCCAGCTCGCCGAACACGACCGCGTCAGCACGCCGTCGATGACGCGCACGCTCAACGCGCTGTGCGAGCGGGGCCTCGTCGAGAAGCAGCCCCATCCGCACGACGGCCGCCAGGTGTTGATCCAGTCCACCCGGGCCGGCGACGACGTGGTGCAGCAGACCATCGCGCACCGCGACATGTGGATGCTCGCGCACATCGACTCCCTGGACGACGACAAGCTGGCCCTGCTGAGAAAGGCCGCCGACCTCCTGCTGGAGGTGTCGCATGCCTGAGACCCGCTGGAAGATGTTCGCGTCCTTCGCGGTGCGCAACTACCGCTTCTTCTTCCTCGGCGCCCTGGTGAGCAACCTCGGCACGTGGATCCAGCGCATCGGCCAGGACTGGCTGGTGCTCACGGAGCTGACCGAGAACTCGAGCACCGCGCTCGGCATCGTGACGGCGTTGCAGTTCCTGGCCATCCCGGTGCTGGCCCCCTATGCGGGCGCCGTCGTGGACCGGTTCGACAAGCGCCGGGTGCTCGTCGTCAGCCAGTTGGCGCTGGCCGCCTCCGCGCTTGCGCTGTGGGCCCTGGTGGCCACCGGGACGGTGCAGCTGTGGCACGTCTACGTCTTCGCACTGTTCACGGGCGCGGTCACGGCGTTCGACAACCCGGCGCGCCAGTCCTTCGTCTCGGAGATGGTGCCCACGCGGCTCCTCCCGAACGCCGTGGGGCTCAATTCCACGTCGTTCAACGGGGCGCGCCTCGTCGGCCCGGGCCTGGCCGGCGTGCTGGTGGCCGCCGTCGGCGTTGGCCCCACGCTGCTGATCAACGGGCTGAGTTTCTTCGCGTTCATCGGCGCCCTGTGGTTGATGCGGGCAGACGAGCTGCACCCCGCGCCGCACGTCGAGGCGAGGGGCGCCGCACGGGACGGCCTGCGCTACCTGGCCGGGCGCCCCGACATCATCGTGGTGATGGTGATCGTGTTCATGCTGGGCACCTTCGGGATGAACTTCCAGATCTTCAACGCCACGATGGCCACCGAGGTCTTCCACTCCGGCGCCCGCGAGTTCGGCCTGCTGGGCACGATCATGGCCATCGGCACCCTGGGCGGCGCCCTCGTCGCGACGAGGCGCACCACCCCGACGCTGCGCACGGTGATGCTGGCGTTGACCGGGTTCGCGTTGAGCACGTTCGCGCTGACGTTCGCGCCGACCTACCTCGTCTACGCGCTGCTGCTGATCCCGTCGGGCTTCTTCGCGCTGACCGTGATGACGACGGCGAACGCGGCCGTGCAGCTGGCCACGGCCCCGGAGTTCCGGGGTCGGGTGATGTCGGTCTACATGGCGATCTTCGCCGGCGGCACGCCGCTGGGTGCGCCGCTGATCGGCTGGCTGGGTGAGGTGCTCGGCCCGCGCGCCTCGGTGCTGACGGCTTCCGTGGCTACCGGGCTGGCAGCCATCGGCGTGCTGGCCTGGTTCATGGTGCACGACGGGCTGCGCCTCCACATCGAGCGCGGCCACCCCATCCGCATCCGCACCTCCCTGCCCGGCCGTCGCCCGGCCTACGGGGGTGCCCGCTGAGGCCCTCCGTGAGCAATCGGATGCGGTGACGGGTATCGTCGGTCCATGGCCATCAGCGCGCTTGACCTGTTCAAGATCGGGGTGGGGCCGTCGTCGTCCCACACCATGGGCCCCATGCGCGCGGGCGCCCTCTTCCGGGCCCAGGTCGTGGCCGGCCCGCACGCCGACGACGTGGCCCGGGTTCGCGTCGACCTCTACGGTTCCCTCGCGGCGACCGGGCTGGGCCACGGGACCGACCGCGCCGTCGTCGCCGGGCTGCTCGGGTTCGAACCACAGCGGGTGGACCCAGACGAGATGAAGGCCGCCGTCGACGACGTGGTACGCGGCGGCGGGCTGGAATTCGGCGGGCGCACGCTTGCCTTCGAGTGGTCCACCGACCTGCTGTTCAACCGCGAATCCAAGCCCTGGCACCCCAACGCACTGACGATCACGGCACTCGACGGCGACGGCGGCACGCTGCTGTCGACCACCTACTACTCCATCGGGGGCGGGTTCGTCGTCGACGAGGCCCAGGCCGCCGCGGGGGAGACGGGCGTGGCGGACGTCGAGGTCGAGTTCCCGTTCACCACCTCCGAGGAACTGCTCGCACTGTGCTCGCGGCACGACCTGACGGTGGCCCGGTTGGTGGCCCGCAACGAGTTGGCCTGGCGGCCGGCGGAGGACACCCGAGCCGCGCTGCTCGAGATCTGGGGCGCCATGCAGGCGTGCATCGGGCGCGGGGTGCGGCAGGAGGGCCACCTCCCCGGCGGACTCATGGTCCGACGGCGGGCCCCGGAGCTGTACCGGCACCTGAAGTCACAGGAGACGCCCAACCTCATCACCCGCACGTTCTCCGCCATGGACTGGGTCAACCTCTACGCCCTGGCCGTCAACGAGGAGAACGCAGCGGGCGGGTGCGTCGTGACCGCACCGACGAACGGGGCCGCCGGCATCATCCCCGCCGTGTTGCAGTACTACATGCGCTTCCAGCAGGGCGCCGGGGACGACGACGTGGTGGACTTTCTGCTGGCCGCCACCGCCGTCGGGGTGCTGCTGAAGATGAACGCGTCCATCTCCGGGGCGGAGGTGGGCTGCCAGGGCGAGGTGGGCTCGGCCTGCGCGATGGCCGCCGCGGGACTGGCCCAGGTGATGGGCGGTTCGCCGGCGCAGGTGGAGAACGCCGCCGAGGTGGGCCTCGAGCACAACCTCGGGCTGACCTGCGACCCGATCGGCGGGCTGGTGCAGGTGCCGTGCATCGAGCGCAACGCGATGGCGTCGGTCAAGGCGATCAACGCGGCCCAGCTGGCGCTGAGCGGGGACGGCAGGCACCGCGTGACCCTGGACCAGGCCATCCGCACCATGCGCGACACCGGCCGCGACATGCTCAGCAAGTACAAGGAGACCTCGGAGGGCGGCCTCGCCGTCGCCTTCATCGAGTGCTGAGCGGCCCACTGCGACTGAGCGATTCGCGCACGCTGCGCACCTGATCGCTCAGCTCCGGATGAGCAGGTCTAGAGTGGTGGTGAACCAGAGGAGGAACCCCACCCATGCGCGTGCTCGTCACCGGCGGCGCCGGCTACATCGGCTCCCACACCACTCTCGCCCTTCTTCAGGCCGGTCACGACGTCCTGGTCGTCGACGACCTGTCCAACAGCTCCGAGGAGTCCCTGCGCCGCGTGGCAGAGCTCGCGGGGCGCGAGGCCCAGTTCGTCGAGGCCAACGTGCGCGACGAGGCCGCGCTCGACAAGGCCTTCGCCGACTTCCGCCCCGATTCGGTGATCCACTTCGCCGGCTGGAAGGCCGTGGGCGAATCCACCGAGATCCCGCTCACGTACTACCGCGAGAACATCGGCTCCACCATCACGCTGGTCGAGACGATGGCCAAGCACGGCTGCACCCGCATCGTCTTCTCGAGCTCCGCCACCGTCTACGGCGAGGAGTCCGAGCCCCCGTTCACCGAGGACGCCCCCACCGGCGCCACCAACCCGTACGGCCGCACCAAGCACATGCTGGAGCAGATCCTCGAGGACGCCGCAGCGGCCAACCCCGAGCTGTCGGTGGCGGTCCTGCGCTACTTCAACCCCATCGGCGCGCACGAGTCGGGCCGCATCGGCGAGGACCCGAAGGGCATCCCGAACAACCTGCTGCCGTTCGTCGCGCAGGTCGCCGCCGGCCGCCGCGACAAGCTGATGGTCTTCGGCGACGACTACGCCACCCCTGACGGCACCGGCCGCCGCGACTACATCCACGTCGTCGACCTCGCCGCCGGCCACCTCGCCGCGCTCGACTACCTCACGGACCACGCCGGCTACCACGTGTGGAACCTGGGCACAGGCCAGCCGTCGTCGGTGCTGGAGATCGTCCACGCGTTCGAGGCCGCGGCCGGCCAGGAGATCCCGTACCAGGTCGTGGCGCGCCGCCCCGGTGACGTCGCGGAGAGCTACGCGAACGTGGACAAGGCCCACGCCGAGCTCGGGTGGCGTGCCGCCAAGACGGTGGCCGACGCCTGCGCCGACACCTACCGCTGGCAGTCCCAGAACCCCAACGGCTTCGCCGACGCCTGAACCTCGCGGGGCTCTCGATGAGCCGACGCGAGGACGACGGCGGAGCGCGCAGTCGGACTTCGCAAGTGGCCGCAGCAAGGCCACTTGCTGCATCCTCGGTGCCATGATGCCCATGGCGCCATCGGCGAGCGCCCCGTCCGGGGCCGGACTTCCCTGAACCATCCCGGACGACCAGTTCAACGACGAATGAATGCCATGAAACGACTACTCGCCACCGCCGCCGCCTTCTCCCTGGCGTTCAGCGCCCTGCTCCCCGTCGACGCGGGAGCCGCTGACCGCAGCCTGTCCGGCGAAGGTCTGACCGCCGTCGTGCCCGAGGTGCAGGAGTTCACGCCGTCGGCCGGTGCGGCCTTCTTCGTCTCCCCCACCACGCGGATCATCGCCACCCACGGCTCCCTCGTCGACGAGGCGGAACTGCTGGTCGACGAGTTGGTCGCCCTCGACCTGGCGCACGGCCTGGGCCTGAACGTCGAGCCCACCGTCGTGACTCTGAGCAACGACGGCGCCGCTGCGGCCCCCGTTGACGTGCGGGCAGACCTCGCCGAGTTGGCTGCAGTCGCCGACGTGCAGGGGCTGACCACGACCCTGCTCGACGACGCCGGCGCGGTCGTGGAGGCCCCGGGCACCAACCTGGCGCTCGGCGCCACGGTGCGCGCCTCCGGCCAGGAAGTCCCGGATCGGTGGGGCCCCGCCCTGGCCGTGGACGGCGACGTGTCGACCCGCTACTCCTCCAACGAGTCCGACTCTGCCTGGATCGCCGTCCAACTGCCCGAGCCCACCGTCGTGGACCACGTGACCATCCGTTGGGAGCTGGCTGCCGCGCGGTACAAGCTGCAGACCTCCACCGACGGCGTGACCTGGACCGACGCCACGGCCGAGCTCCGGGCGACGGTCCAGAGCATCTCCCGCGAGACGCTCACCACCACCGAGCCCGTGAAGTTCGTGCGGATGCAGGCCATCGAGCGCACCCCCGCCGTCAACGGCCTGAAGTACGGCGTGTCGATGTTCGAGTTCGAGGTCTGGGACGGCCCCGAGCAGGGCATGGAGGTGCCCCAGGGCGCCATCGTCGACGGCGTGCTGACGTGGGACGGTTCCCTCCCCGCCGGCCACACCCTGGTGCTGGACTGGGAGTCGGTCATCCGCGGCACCGCCAAGGCCGGCACGCCGTTTGCGGTGGAGGCGACGGTGGACGCGCCGTTCTTCCCGGCAGTGGTGAGCGACACGGTCAATGGCCGGGTGACCCCGGACACGCCGACAAGCTCGCCGTCGCCGACCCCCACCAAGCCGACGACGCCTGCCACGCCGCCGACCAGCCCGGCCAAGCCGAAGTTCGAGCGCACCGCCCCCTACACGCTGCCCGGCGTGCACAAGGGCCTCAACGGCCGCGACTGGAACACCACCTGTGAGCCGTACTCGCAGACCGAACGCTGCCGCACCGACATCTGGGCCACCGTCGTGGTGATCGAGGGCGGCCAGTTCGTGCGCAAGAGCGGCTGGACGTTCAACAACCTCACCTACCTGCCGTACATGACGCGGGAGGCATGGGGCACCAACCCGTTGGGGTCCACCAACGAGTGGACGGCCACGACGGACGGCCGCAAGTGGCGCACCGAGTGCGACACCGCGCGCACCGGCCGCAACGGCTGCCGCTCCTACACCTACGTGACGGTCTACTCGGCCACCGCGAAGGCCACCGGGGGCTACGCGTTCAGCCAGCGCAACGAGTGGGTGTTCAACAACATCGTCATGTTCGGGGGCCCTGAGCTCCGCTGACGTCAGGCTGGCCGCCGCGGGTATCCGCGGCGGCCTTTGCCTGCCCGGTGCGCTCGTTCAGCTCGATCCACGTGCTGTCACAGCCTGGGCAGCGGTAGACGGGGGCGCCCTCGACCCGTTCGTCGGTCTTGATCGTGCCGCAGGCATCCTGGCAGGGCCAGGTGGTGAGGAATCGGGCGCTCATGGGGGTCAAGGCTACAACCATGCGGGACGCCCCGGCGCTTGGCCGGGTTCACTACGATCGGCGCATGGTGCAGGAGGTTCGGCGAGGGCGGGATCTCGCAGCCCTGCCCAAGGCCCACCTGCACCTCCACTTCACCGGGTCGCTCAGCGTCCCGGCCCTGAAGCGGCTGGCGGAGGCGCGGGAGATGGAACTGCCCGCGAAGCTGGTCGACGGCGTGGCGCTCGACGTGCCCTACGACAAGCGCGGCTGGAACCGCTTCCAGCGCCTCTACGACGTGGCCCGGGCAGCCGTCCGCGGTGAGGCCGCGCTGCGCGCCGTGGTCCGCAACGCCGCCGGCGAGGACGCGGCGGAAGGCTCACGACGGCTGGAGTTGCAGGTGGACCCGACGTCGTACGCGTCCTCGGTGGGAGGGCTGCAGGAGGCGCTGGAGATCGTCTGCGACGAGGCGAGGCTGGCGTCGGCGGAGTCTGGCGTGCAGGTCGGCATCGTCGTGGCCGCCTCCCGGATCCGGCACCCGCTCGACGCCAGGACGCTGGCCCGGATCGCGGCCAGGCACGCCGGCCAGGGAGCCGGCGAGGTGTGCGCGTTCGGGCTGAACAACAACGAGCGCGAGGGCCGCACCCACGAGTGGGAGGGCGCCTTCCGCATCGCGCGCCGGGCCGGGCTGCCGGGCGTGCCGCACGGAGGCGAGCTGCGGGGCGCAGACCACCTCGCCGAGGTCGTCGAGCACCTGCGGCCCACGCGCGTGGGCCACGGCGTCCGCGTCGTCGAGGACCCGGACCTGCTCAGGCGAATGGTGGACGAGGGGATCGCGTTCGAGGTGTGCCCCGCGTCGAACGTGCAGCTGGGCGTCTACCGGGAGCACCACGACGTGCCGTTGCGCGACCTCCTCGACGCCGGAGCCGCCGTGGCGCTGGGCGCCGACGACCCGCTGCTGTTCCTCTCACGGCTCACCGACCAGTACGTGACCGCCCGGGAGACCCACGAGCTGGATGACGCGGCCCTGGCCCGGCTGGCGAAGTCGTCGATCGACGCGAGCTTCGCGCCGGCCGACGACAAGCGGCGGTGGCGGGCCGAGGTCGACGACTGGCTCGCGACGCCCCCGAAGTGACGACAAGCGAAGAGCCCCGGCCGAAGCCGGGGCTCTCACGCGTGTGCGATCAGGCGATCACTGGGCGACGACCTCGAACGGGACGTGCGCGGTGACGGCCTGGTGCAGCTTGATGGCGGCGGTGTGGGTACCGACCGACTTCACCGGCTTCGGGAACGAAACGGTGCGCTTGTCGACGGTGGGGCCACCGGCCTTCTTGACGGCCAGGGCGAGATCCGCAGCGGTCACGGAACCGAACAGGTGACCGGCCTCGGAGGCGCGGGCAGCGACGGTGACCTTGAGGCCCTCGATCTGGCTGCGCAGTTCCTGGGCGTGCTCCACGCCACGCACCTCGCGGGCGTCGCGGGCGCGCTTGATGCCCTCGATCTGCTTCTCGGTGCCGCGGGTCCAGCGGATCGCCTTGCCCTGGGGCAGGAGGAAGTTGCGGCCGTAGCCGTCCTTCACCTCGACGACGTCGCCGGCGATGCCGAGCTTGTCAACGGTGCTGGTCAGAATGAGCTTCATCATGATGTCTTCAACCCTTCCGATCAGCGGGCGGTCGACGCGTACGGCAGCAGGGCAACCTCACGCGCGTTCTTCACGGCGAGGGCGACCTTGCGCTGGTCCTGGACCGAGAGGCCAGTGACGCGACGGGCGCGGATCTTGCCACGCTCAGAGATGAACTTCTTGAGCGTGTTGATGTCCTTGTAGTCGATGTTGGCGACGCGCGTCGTCTTCACCGGCATGATCTTCTTCTTGTTCACAGACTTGCGCTGTGGACCGGCCATTGTGGTGCTCTCCTTCTAGTACTGAAAGCCCGTCTTGCGACGGAATGTCCCACACGGGAAACCCCGTGGACCCCCTCAGGGGTCAGTCAACATGGATGCTTTTCTTCATGCGTCAGCTGAGGGTTCGACCCCTCACCTTCACGCGCTGGATCAGAACGGCGGTTCGTCCGGCTGCGACTGCGCCCACGGGTCATTCCCGCCGCGGTTGCCGCCGGTGTTGCCGGAGCTGGCCCACGGATCGCCCTGCGGGCCACCCTGACCACCGCCGGTGTTGCCACCGCCCTGGTTGCCCTGCCACTGGCCGCCACCGCCGCCGCCTCCACCGCCGGAGCGGTTGACGGTTGCCGTGGCGAAGCGGAGGGTGGGTCCGACCTCGTCGACATCGATCTCGAACACGGTGCGCTTGACGCCCTCACGGTCATCGTACGTGCGCGACTTCAGGCGGCCCTGAATGATGACCTGCATGCCCTTGCGCAGGGTCTCGGCCACATTCTCGGCGTACTGGCGCCACACCGAGCAGTTCAGGAACAGCGCTTCGCCGTCCCGCCACTCGTTGGACTGACGGTCGAACACCCGGGGGGTCGACGCGATCCGGAAGTTTGCCACCGCTGCGCCGTTGGGCGTGAAGCGGAGCTCGGGATCTGCGGTGAGGTTGCCGATCACCGTGATCTGGGTTTCGCCTGCCATGTTCTCTGATGCCTCCGATAACTTCGGACTTGTGACGACGCGGCTTGGGCCTCGTCGTCGAGGTCTGAGTGAAATCTATCCGCCCACCACTTTGGCCGGTGGCGGCGACATTTTTCGCTCAGTTTCTTCGCTGTGGAAAACTCAGTCCTCGCGACGCAGCACCTTGGTGCGCACGATCCGCTCGTCGATGGTCATGAGACGATCCATCTCGGCAACGGTCGCAGGCTCCGCAGTGACGTGCAGCACGGCGTAGATGGCCTCGGACTTCTTGTTGATGTCGTATGCGAGCCGACGACGTCCCCAGATGTCCTGGTTGTCGACGGTGCCACCACCCTGGGTGATGACCTCGAGATGCTTCTCGACCAGCGCGGGGACCTGACGCTCGTCGACATCAGAATCGATGAGCACCATAACCTCGTACTTGCGCATGCTTCAGCCCCACCTCCTTCGGACTGACGGCCGCGGGTCCATCCCGCGGCAGGAGGGCATGACTGACCTGGGGCCAGTCAATGGGACAGACTACCGGCTGCGGGCTCCCGCGCCCAAACCCGACGTCGGTCGAGCCGCGCCGGCGCCGAAGACCACCGTCGGATGAGCCACACCAGCGCCGAAGGACCCCACGCTGGTTGAGCCGCGCCAGCGACGAAGGCCCCACGCTGGTTGAGCCGCGCCAGCGACGAAGGACCGGACGCTGGTTGAGCCGCGCCAGCGACGAAGGACCGGACGCTGGTTGAGCCGCGCCAGCGACGAAGGAGCCAGCGCGGTCGAAACCCCCCAGACGGTCAGCCCTCCCCGACCCCGCCGTCGGGTGCGCCGCGCCAGCGACGAAGGACCGCCGTCGGTTGAGCCACACAAGCGGCGAACGACCCCCACGCTGGTTGAGCCGCGCCAGCGACGAAGGAGCCAGCGCGGTCGAAACCCCCCAGACGGTCAGCCCTCCCCGACCCCGCCGTCGGGTGCGCCGCGCCAGCGCCGAAGGACCGCCGTCGGTTGAGCCACACCAGCGGCGAACGACCCCCACGCTGGTTGAGCCGCGCCAGCGACGAAGGAGCCAGCGCGGTCGAAACCCCCCAGGCGGTCAGCCCTCGCTGACCCCGCCGTCGGGTGCGCGCAGCGTCTCGACGACACCACTGGCCTCGATCACCGCCCAGAACGCCTCGGCCCACTCCTCGTAGCCGAGGTCGTTGGGGTGGAACCAGTCCCCCGCGGTGTAGCGGTGGTAGCGCCAGAAGCCGGCCTCCCGGGTGCCGCGGTGCAGCGGCACGAGGTGATGGTGGTGCTGCTCGATGAGGATCGACGCCCGGCCCGCCATCTGCTGTGACTGGCGGCCGAGCACGGGCACCATGAACCACGGCACGTCGGCGATGAACGCGCCCGTGGGCAGCGCCTCGAGGATGACGTCCATGTTCGCCTCGAACGACGACGGCGTGTGGCCGGGGAACACGACGTCGTTGCCGCCGATGTCGAGCGTGACGAGGTCGGGCGTGAACGGCAGGTCCCTGAAGAGGGGCAGCTGGTCGCGGACCACGTCTGCGCTGGTGGCGCCGCTGACCGACAGGTTGGTGATGATGACCTCACGGCCGGTCGCCTCCGCGAGCTTGGCCCCGATCCTCGGCACGTAGCCCCTGCTGACGTGCGTCGCCCCGACGCCCTGGGCTGCGGAGTCACCCAGCGCGACGTAGCGCAGCGCGCCGGCCCCGCCGTCGACTCGTTCGCCCCAGTGGACGCCGTAGTCGGCGACGTGGCGCATGATGTCGCGGCGGCCCTTCAGGTAGGACGCGGTGCCAGCCGAGACGAGGGCGCCGGCGGCGAGGCCCGCGAGCAGCCCGAGCGCGCGCTTCATCGCCGGCCGCGGTAGGGGCCGGGGAGCACGGGGTTGCCGTCCTTGGCCCAGGCGCGCAGCCCGCCCCCGACGGATTCGGCGAGCAGGCCCTTGTCGCGGAGCATCGCGGCGATGAAGGAGGAGCGCAGGCCCGTGTCGCACATGACGACGACGGCGGCGTCGCGGTCTGCGAGGGGATCGTCGCCGTGGATGGCGTCGACCGGGTTGTCGTGGAGCGCGGCGGGCTCGACGGGCCGGGCGCCCGGCGCGTGGCCGGCCTCGTACTCGTGCTGCGAGCGCACGTCGATGAGGACGGCGCCCCTGCTCAGCGCGAGGAGCGTCTCATCGATGCTCAGCCCGTCGTCGGAGCGCTTCCCGAGGAAATCCAGCAAACCCATGCGTCCATTGTCGCTCACGCGTGGAGTGGTCAGACAATGCCGAACAGGCCGAGCCCGATGACGCCGACGACGAGGCTCAGGCCGAGGGAGAGGAGCACGTAGCCCAGCCAGGCGCGGCGGGCCCAGAGGGCGGTGAGGAACGGCAGGACGACGGCCGCTGCGATGGCGACCCAGGCGAAGACCTGCTGCCAGAGCGGCACGGTGTCGACGGAGAAGTCGACTCCGGCGCCGCCTGTGTCGGGGATGAGCAGTACGATCAGGCCGGCGACCGTGCCGGGCGCGACCAGCAGCAGCGACAGCAGCCCGAGCCCCAACGCGCCGGGCCAGGTGCTCCACCAGATGCGTCTGCTCACGCCGCCGAGCTTACGTGTTCGTCCGGCGGCTCCTTGGGCACCGCGCGCTGCCCGGGTCGAGGTTCGCCGGCACGGTCCGCCGCGGAGGCGGGTGTAGGCACGCCGGAGCCCGGCCCGTGGCCGGCTTCGGGCAGAGTGAAGTTGTGCAGCGATGCGGATGCACACCTTCACTCTGCCCAACCAGTGGTTCGACGGCGCCCCGGGCATTGTTGAGTTGTGCAGCGATGCTGGTGCACAACTTCACTCTGCTTGGGGGTGGTCCCGCGGTCGTCGCGCCGCAGACGGGGCTAGTCCTGCGGGATGCGGCCGTCGAGTACCCAGGCGAGGAACTCCTTGAGGTCCCCGGTCTCGCCGTCGCGGCCGCCGCGGCCGATCACCAGCGGCGCGAGCTGCGGTTCCAGCTTCACGCCCCGGAAGCGGGACATGAAGCCGCCCGGCACGGTGAGTGAGTAGTAGTTGCCCTCACTGTCGATGGCGATGGAGTGGTTGGTGCGCAGGTACCAGCCCACCTTGTCGGTCTTGACGGTGTGCCCGTCGAGCGTGACAGCCTTCAGCGGCCGGGGCTCGAGGCCCTTCTCCTTGGCGGCGGCCAGGAACTCGTCGATGAGCACCTGCGCGCGGGCCGCCTCGTTGCGTGCGTGGCTGGCGCCCAGTTCCGCACGGATCCGCGCTGCCCTCTGGCGCTCTGTGAGGTGCTCGTCCATGCGCCCAGCGTAGGCCCGTGTGACTATCTCTACCGCGGAAGGGGGGCCGGTGTGGATAATCCACATCGACCCCCTCCTTTCGGTAGCGATAAGTCGAGCTGCCGGGATCGGGCAGTTTCGGCTCGGTTCCCGCACCGGTGCCGTGCCTCGCCATGTCGCAGACTTGGCCCCGTCGTCGCAGACCTCGGCCGTCGTCGCAGACAGAGGACTGTCTGCGAGGCCACGGCAGGTCTGCGACGTCACGGCAGGTCTGCGACGTCACGGCAGGTCTGCGACGTCACGGCAGGTCTGCGACGTCACGGCAAGTCTGCGACGTCGCGGCCAGGCGGCGAGGCGGAAGTGGCGTGGGATCAGATGCTGAAGCCGCCGTCGACGAGGAGCTCCTGGCCGGTGATGTAGGCCGCCTCCTCCGACGCGAGGAACGCCACCGCGGCGGCGACCTCCTCGGGCTCGCCGAACCGACGGGCCGGGATCTTCCGTCGGATGGAGTCAGCAGCCTCGGGGTCGGCGTGCAGCCGCTTGAGCCGATCGGTGGCGGTGTAGCCGGGCGCCACCGTGTTGCACGTGACGCCGTCGGCGCCCACCTCCAGCGCCAGCGTCCGCAGGTGGTTGGTCACTGCGGCCCGCATCGCATTGCTCACCGGCAGCGTGAGCGAGGGCCGCCCCACGGTCAGCGACGTGATCGCGATGATCCGCCCCCAGCCGTGGGCCCTCATGCCCGGCAGCACCGCGTCGACCAGCCGCGCCGTCGACAGGAACGTCGTCTCGAACCCCGCCTGCCAGGCCTCCCCCGTCACCTCGGACGGCAGCCCCGGCGGTGGGCCGCCCGCGTTCGACACCAGGATGTCCACCTCGCCGGCGGCCTCGACGGCGGCGCGCACGCCGTCGACCGTGGCCACGTCCGCCACCACCCAGGCAGCCCCGATCTCCTCTGCCGCCGCGCGCAGGTCCTCCTCCATCCGGGCGGCGATGGTCACCTCCGCGCCCATCTGGCGCAGCAACTTCGCCGCGGCGAATCCGATGCCCTTGCTGGCGCCCGTGACCAGGGCACGCTTCCCGTCGAGTGACAACATGCCCCCACGCTAACCCACGAAATCCCGCGTGGGAGACTGAATCGAACGCTTACCAGGAGGTCCGATGCCGGAGTTTCGCTACGCAGACATGTTGCCCATCGGGGTCGACCAGACCCCGTACCGACTCCTCACGACGGAGGGTGTCGAGGTGGTCGAGGGGCCCGAGGGCCGGCAGTTCCTGAAGGTGTCGCCCGAGGCGCTGACGCTGCTGGCCGAGACCGCGATGCACGACATCGCGCACTACCTGCGCCCGGCCCACCTGCAGCAGCTGCGCACCATCATGGACGACCCCGAGGCCTCCGCCAACGACAAGTTCGTGGCGCTCGACCTCCTCAAGAACGCCAACATCGCCGCCGGCGGCGTGCTGCCCATGTGCCAGGACACCGGCACTGCCATCGTCATGGGCAAGCGCGGCCAGCAGGTGCTCACCGAGGGCACCGACGAGCGCCCCCTGTCGCTGGGCGTCTTCAACGCCTACACCAAGCTCAACCTCCGCTACTCGCAGAACGCGCCCCTGACCATGTGGGACGAGCGCAACACCGGCTCCAACCTGCCCGCCCAGATCGAGCTGTACGCCGACACCGCCGCCGGGCACGAGAACTCCTACAAGTTCCTCTTCATGGCCAAGGGGGGTGGCTCGGCGAACAAGAGCTACCTGTACCAGGAGACCAAGGCCATCCTGAACCCCGCCTCGATGATGACGTTCCTCGACGAGAAGCTGCGCTCGCTGGGCACCGCGGCCTGCCCGCCGTACCACCTGGCCATCGTCGTCGGCGGCACCTCCGCCGAGTTCGCGCTGAAGACGGCCAAGTACGCCTCCGCCAAGTACCTCGACACCCTTCCGACGACGGGCTCCATCGAGGCGCACGGCTTCCGCGACGTCGAACTCGAGCAGGAGGTGCTGGAGCTGACCCGCAGGATGGGCATCGGCGCCCAGTTCGGCGGCAAGTACTTCTGCCACGACGTGCGCGTCATCCGCCTGCCGCGCCATGGCGCCTCGCTGCCGGTGGCGATCGCGGTGTCCTGCTCCGCGGACCGCCAGTGCCTGGGCAAGATCACGCCCGAGGGCGTGTTCATCGAGCAGTTGGAGATGGAGCCGGCGCGCTTCATGCCCGACCACGTCGACGAGGACCTCGACGAGGCAACCGACGGCGTGGCCGGCACCGGCAAGGGCGCCGTCGTGCGCATCGACCTCAACCGCCCGATGCCCGAGGTGCTCGCCGAGCTGTCCAAGCATCCGGTCAAGACGCGCCTGTCGCTGACGGGCCCGCTGATCGTGGCCCGCGACATCGCGCACGCCAAGATCAAGGAGCGCCTCGACGCCGGCGAGGACATGCCGCAGTACCTCAAGGACCACCCCGTCTACTACGCCGGCCCCGCGAAGACGCCCGAGGGCATGGCGTCGGGCTCGTTCGGGCCCACGACGGCGGGCCGGATGGACTCCTACGTCGACCAGTTCCAGGCCGCCGGAGGCTCCATGGTGATGCTCGCGAAGGGCAACCGCTCGCAGGCCGTCACCGACGCGTGCGACACCCACGGCGGGTTCTACCTGGGCTCCATCGGCGGCCCCGCCGCCCGGCTGGCGCAGGACTGCATCAAGCACGTGGAGGTCGTCGAGTACGAGGAGCTCGGCATGGAGGCCATCTGGAAGATCGACGTGGAGGACTTCCCGGCGTTCATCGTGGTCGACGACAAGGGCAACGACTTCTTCGCCGAGGTCAACAAGCCGCTGGTGCTGACCATCCCGAAGCGCGAGGGCCTCTGAGCCGACGGCTGGGGGTCGCCGGGTGGCGTGCTTGGGCGTGCCGTGACACTCGCCGGGGTGGTTGGGCGTGCTGTGACGCTCACCGGGTTTCGACACGGTCGCGACCCTCGTACCTCGGGTACGACCGGCTCAACCAGCGGGAGATGAGAGACCTCTCATCCTCGCATTTGCCCCGCCTCATGTTGACCCCCTTCACTAGGGGGAGGAGGCGCGCGCATGGACGGCAGACGGAAGGCGACGGTGGGGCTGGTGGCCCTGGCCGTGGCAGCCGGCCTGCTCGTGGGCTGGCTGGTCGTCGCGCTCGCCGCGCCGCCGGCCAGGCCCCTGAACGAACCGGCGATCGTGGTCACCGCCGTGCCGTCGCCCACGACGGCGGAACCCAGCCCCACGCCCAGCCCCACCGTCGAGGCGCCCAGCGCGCCGCCCTCGGGCACCGCCGGCGCCAGCCCCACGCCGACCACGGCCACGCCGGTCACGCCCCCGCCCGCCTCGCCGACGACGGTGGCGCCGAAACCCGTCAAGCCCGCGCCACCGGTGCGCCCTGCGCCCACCCAGACCACCGATGACGACGACGATGACGACGACGACGGCGAGGTCGACGATGACGACTGAGCGTCACACCAACCGGTAGCCCATCCCCCGCACGGTCTCGAAGCGTTCCTTGCCCAACTTGCCCCGCAGGTAGCGCACGTACACGTCGACGACGTTGCTGCCCGGGTCGAAGTCGAACCCCCACACGTTGCTCAGCAACTGTTCGCGGCTCAGCACCTGTCCCGGGTTGCGCAGGAACGTCTCCGCCAGCGTGAACTCGCGTGCCGACAGGTCCACCCACTCGCCGTCGACCTGCGCCTTCCGTGTGCGGAAGTCCAGCACCAGTCCGTTGTGCGCCAGCTGCGTCACGCCCTGCCCGGCCTGCTGTGACGACTCCGTCCGCAGCCGGAGCCGGATCCGTGCCAGCAGCTCCTCGAAGGAGAACGGCTTGGGCATGTAGTCGTCCGCGCCGCCCTCGAGGCCCGCGACGCGGTCTGCGACGGAGGACCGGGCCGTCAACATGATCACCGGCACGGCGACCCCCTGCCCGCGGATCCGCTCCAGCACCTCGAAGCCGTCGATGTCGGAGAGCCCGACGTCGAGGACCACCAGGTCGAAGTTGCCGTGCACCGCCAGCGTGGCACCCTCGGAGCCCGACGCGGTGGTGTGCGAGGTGAAGCCCGCGGCCTTCAACCCCTTGGCGATGAAGCCGGCGATGCGCGCCTCGTCCTCGATGATCAGGATCGTGCTCATATGGCCTCCATCTTCAGGGTGGGTTCCAGGTCTGCCGGGTCCACCGGCCCGAGCGGCAGCACGAGGGTGAACGTGGAGCCCTCACCCACCGTCGACTCGATGTCCAGGCGGCCGCCGTGCGCGGCCATGATCGACTCGACGATGCTCAGCCCCAGCCCCGCGCCCTGCGCGTGCGCCGCGCCGGCCTTGGTGCGGCCGAAGCGTTCGCGCACCAGTGCGAGTTGGTCGGGCTCGATGCCGATGCCCTCGTCGCGCACCCACATCAGCACCTCGCCACGCTCCAGCGCGGACCCGAGCGTCACGGCGGTGCCCGGCTCGGAGTACTTCACCGCGTTGGCCGCCAGCTGCAGCCAGGCCTGTGTCATGCGGCCGGGGTCGAGGAACGCCTCCGTCGACGCGATGCGTTCCAGCCGCCACCTCCGGTTGCCCAACGCGCGGGCCTTCTCCAGCACCTGGTCCGTCAATGCGGCGATGTCGAACCACCTCGGCTGCACGAAGTCGGATTCGGTGGCCTTCGCCAGCATCAACATGTCGCCGACGAGCACGCCCATGCGGTCGAGTTCGTCGAGCACCAGGGCGCGCGTGTCCCGCACGTCGACGGGGTCCTCCGCGTCCACCAGTTCCATGTGCCCGCGCACCACCGTGATGGGGGTGCGCAGCTCGTGGCCGACGTCGTCGAGCAGCTGACGTTGCCCCTCCACGGAGCGCTGCACGCGGTCCAGCATGCGGTTGATCGTCGCCGACAACGCCGCCAGGTCGTCCCTGCCGCGCACCGGCACGCGGGTGGTGAGGTCACGTTCGTCGATCGAGTCGGCCGCCTTCCGCAGCTCCTCGATGGGGCGCAACAGCCGGCCCACCGCGATCCACGCCACCAGCACCAACAGCACCACCGTGCCGACGGCGACCGCGGCGTACAGCGTCATCGTGCGGCGCAGCTCCGCCTCCGTGAGGTCGAGGTCGAACACGTGCACCAGCGCCCCCGTCGACTGCGGGTACTGCACCGGCGCCACCAGCACCCGGTAGTGCGAGGTGTCGGTGCGGACGGTGTCGACGACGATCTCGTCGCCCGCCGCCAGGGGCATCACGTGGTCCACCAGGTCCGGGTCGTCCTCGGGCCGCAGGGGCACGTCCTCCGACGCCACCCACAGCACCTGCCCGTCCACGACGGCGAGCTCACCCTCCGCAGCGCCGATCACCGTGCGCGCCAGGAACGTGTGCAGCAGCTCGGACGGGCCAGCGAACGCCTGGCCGGTCTCGGGGTCGATGCCCTGCTCGGCGAGCACCCGCAGCTCGTCCCTGGTTCGCAGCAGCTGGTCGTCGACCGAGCCGTGGATGCTGCGGTGCTGCAGCACCGCCACGATGGCACCCGAGGCCAGCAGCGCCAACACCGCCAGCAGCACCATGGTGATGATCAGCCGCGACCGCAGCGTCACCCTGGCGACGAGATCGGGCTGCGCGGTCATGGGCCCATCCTTCCAGAGCCCGTGCTCACGGCGTTCCGGTACCGCTGGCCAGCCCGGCCCGGCCCACCATGGTCCGCACCCCGGTGCGCTGCAGCTTGTTCCAGCGCGCCTCCGTGCCGCGCGCCTCGTGCCACAGCGCCGCCACGGTCACGCACGACATCATCACGGAGAACGGGACCCACAGCGGGAGGAACACCAGGAGGCGGAAGTCGCGCCAGTCACGGTCCAGGATCAGGGCCAGCACGCTCACGCCCAGGGCGAGGCCCAGCCCGGCCCACATCAGCATCCCCAGCAGCCCGTCGAACCGCAGGTCGCCCACCGCAATCGCCACCACCGACAACACCAGCGCCGCCAGTTGGAGCACCGGCAACGCCAGCATGGAGAGCAGGTTCAGCGGCAGGTACGCATCCACCGGGCGCGACGGCCACTGCTCGAACCGTGCCCTGTGGATCCGCGCGGTCTGGATCAGGCCGCGTTGCCAGCGCACCCGCTGCTTCCACAGGCCCTTCAGCGTCGAGGGAACCTCCGCGAGCACCTTCGCGTGCGGCGCGAACTCCACGTCGTAGCCGCTGAACTGCACCCGCCAGGTGAGTTCCAGGTCCTCGCCGACGGTGTCCTCCCGGAAGCCGCCCAGCTCGCGCACGACGTCGGCCCGGAACGCGCCCGAGTTGCCCGCCACGATCGGCAGGATCCCGACGAGGGCCAGCGCCCGGCGCGTCATGCCGGTGCCGACGTGCGTCATCAGCGCGAGCAGCGCGGTGAGCGGCGACTCCACGTTGATCGGCAGGTCGTTGCCGCACACGGCGCCCACCTTGTCGTGCCGGAAGCCCTCCAGCAGCCTGGGGATGGTGTGGGGGGTGAACACGCCGTCGGCGTCGGCGAACACGAACACATCGCCGGTGGCCCGCGCGATGCCGGCGTTGAGCGCCGAGCCCTTGCCGCCGTTGGCCTTGCTGATCACCGTGACCCGCGCGTCGGCCTCGTAGCGGCGCATGATCTGGAGCGTGTCGTCGCTGGACCCGTCGTCGACGAGCAGGAGCTCAAGGTCGGGGTAGCCGGAGGCCAGGACGGAGTCGAGGCAGCCGGCCAGCACCACCGACTCGTTGTACGCGGGGATCACGACGCTCACCCGCGGCCGCACCGGCAGCGCGGGCGGCGTCTTCTGGCGGAACTCGAACAGCACCGCGAGCGGATGGAGCGCCCAGTTGAAAGCGCCCATGATGAGGCCGGGAATGGCCACCATGAGCAGGACCGTGGTCAGCGGGGTCACGCTGGCACCGCCTTGCGGGCGGCCGCCAGCACCGCGTCGAGCACCTCGGGGGCGGCGGCGCTGTTGGCGCCGAAGCGGGCGTTGACCTCGA
Source organism: Tessaracoccus lubricantis (assembly GCF_039544535.1). Taxonomy (NCBI): domain Bacteria; kingdom Bacillati; phylum Actinomycetota; class Actinomycetes; order Propionibacteriales; family Propionibacteriaceae; genus Tessaracoccus; species Tessaracoccus lubricantis. The sequence goes on along the minus strand of NZ_BAABLV010000016.1, from coordinate 16,422 downwards.
TCACGCAGGGGGTGCCGTCGGCGCGCAGCCGGATGTCGACGTCGGCCGGGCCGTGCAGCCCCAGCGCCCGCGCAGCGTCGACGGCGAGCACGCCGACGCGGGGGAACTCCACGCGGGCCACGCCCGTCGCGTTGCCCACCTCGCCGCCCTTCAGGCCGGTCTTGCGCAGCACCACCACGACGTCGTCGGCCGGGTCGTCGGCGATGAAGACGTTGGGTGCGTACTCCGCGCCGGGGAGGAACTCGGCGAGCAGCTGGTCGTCGTCGAGGAGAACGGTGGGTGGCCAAGAGCGGTGCACGACGACGCCCCGCCCACCGCGCGAGACGCGCGGCTTGGTGACGAACGGCCGGCCCACCCAGTCGATCAGCGCGGCGGACAGCGCACCGCCACACACCGTGCGGGGCACGGCGACCCCGCCCTGGCTGAGCACCAGCGCGGTCAGCCACTTGTCATGTGCCACGTCGACGGCGGCGCTGGGCCCGATCACCGCCTGCGGCAGGCCCACCGCGGCCACGATCGGCAGCTCCTCCTGCACCGTCGGCAGCACCAGGTCGACGTCGAGCGCCTCGACCATGGCGCGCAGTTGCGCGACATAGCCGGGGTCCAGGGCCGGCAGCGAGCGGAGGATCTCGACGTCGCCACGGCGGCGTCGCGGGAGCAGGTCGGTGCCGATGGCCCAGATCCCACGGGCGCGGAGCTGGTCGAGCAGGGTGCGGCCGGCGGGGCCGCTGGCGCCGGTGACGAGGACGCGCATCACAGCACCCCCGCGAAGCCGTTGATGCGCACGGCCTCGAAGCCCTCGGCCATCGGCAGCTTGCCCTGCGCGCCGCGGAAGGTGGCCGTGCCGGCCAGCGACTGGGCGTTCATGTACGGCTTGTCGGCCTGGTCGTGGTGCGCCGCCACCGCGCTGGCCTTGGCGTCGACGTAGTCGGCGATGTCGACGAACACCTGGGGCGAGAACGCCCGGGTCACCGACGGCGACTCGTAGCAGAGGATCGCCGGGTGCCGGCGGCCGGCGCGCATGGTGGCCCAGTGCACCGCCTCGTGGTCCTGGTGCTGGTCGTTGCTGGAGTGGGTGAAGATCAGGTCGGGGTTGAGCGAGACGATCTTGGCCTCGATGGCCTGGACCATGGTGCAGTCGTGGGAGGCGAGTTCGGTGTCTGGCAGGCCGAGCACCTCGCAGTCGGTGAGCCGCAGGAACGCCGCGCCGGCGTAGGCCTCCCCCGGCCGGGCCGTGGGGTCACCGCCGACCGCGCCGTCGCTCATGATGAGCGCGTGCACCTCGTGGCCGGCGTCGGCGAGGCGTGCGAGGGTGCCGCCGGCGGCCAGCTCGAGGTCGTCCGGATGGGCGCCGACGGCCAGGATGCGGCGCGGGCGCTGCACCCTGTCAACGGGGAGCCACGACAGGGCCGCCAGGCCGAACTGCGCCACGAACGCGGCGACGCCCGCCACCAGGCACGCGAGCTGGGCGGCGGTGCGGCCCGCGTCGAGCGCGGAGACGACGTTGGCGGGCACGAGGATGAGCCCGGAGACGATCACGAACAGTTGCAGGGTGCGGAAGCCGCGCACCCGGCGGCGCAGCGTGGCTTCGGCGAGGACGACGATGAAGGCCGTGGCCACGAGGGCGACGGCGACGAGCAGGTGGGCCGAGATGTTCATGGCACCGATCCAAGGCCCCACCGCTGAGGCCGTCATGAGGGGTTTCTGAGAGGTTTCTCACCGGGTGCCACGCATGAGAGACCTCTCACGAATCCACCGGGGTTGGCCTCATCTGCGGGCAGTGTGATGGCGGCATCGGACAAGCCACGAAGGAGAACTCACATGGCTCTCAAGACCTCCACCACCTGGCTCGTCGCGGCGGCGTTCGGCGTCGCAGCGGTGGGCGGCGGGCTGCTGGCCTCCGTCGCCGCGCCCAAGCCGACGCCGGCCGTCACGACGGCCGCGCAGTCGCCCTCGCCGGACATGGAGCCGATCATCGTGACGGCGCCGACGCAGAGCCCCTCCCCCGAGGCGAGCCCCACGGCCACACCGCCGGCCACCCCCACCGTCACCGAGACCGTGGTGATCACCGGCACCGACCTGTGCGACGACCTCGACGACGACCTCATCTGCGACGACGAGCAGACGCAGTCGCCCGCACCGGCCCCGGCAGCCGCGTCGGCGCCGGCCACCCAGGCTTCTGCGGCCGTCGCCGCCAAGCCGACGAAGAAGGCCGCCGCCACGGTGAAGAAGACCACCTCCGTGCCGGTGTACGACGACGATGACGACGACTGGGACGACGACCGCGACGACCGCGACGACGACTGGGATGACGACGACCACGGGGACGACGACGGCGACGACGACTGAGCGGCCGTAGGATGCTGGGAGCCCCACCACCGGAGGACCCATGGAAGACACCCGCACCGTCGTCGAGGTGAACGCGCCGGAGGAACCCGTGTTCCCCGGTTCCGCGCTGATCGGCGTCGTCCTCTTCCCCGTCTTCGCCGTCGTGGCGGTGGTGCTCGGCATCGTCTACGAGCTTCCGTGGCTGGTCACCTCGTCGCTGGCCCTCGCGCTGGCCCTGGCCGCCATCTTCGTCGCGCAGTACCTCAACCGGCGCGGCCGCTCCGGCAAGCTCCGCCTCGACCTGAGCCGCGGAAGCACCCGCCTGGGCCCCGCACCCTCGTCGCGGCTCGTGCCCCTGCTGCTGACTGCGCTGGCCGGTGTGGTGGTACTGGTCGACATCGTCCTGCGCTTGGCCGGCTACCTCCACGACGACGGCGGCATGACCTTCTCCGTCATGCTCGCCCTCGTCGTCGGCTGGGGCATCGCCGAGGGCTACTTCGCGTACCGCAACCCGCCCGGGCTGGTGTTGTCGCCCAGCCACGTGACGACGGTGGGCAGCATGGGAAAGGAGGTGCGCGTGCCGTGGTCACAGTTGAGTGGTGCCCCCGAGATCAAGGGCCCCCGGCTCCTGATCCCCGCCGACAAGGACCAGCTCCAGGTGGGCGTGAGCAGCATCGACTCTGACCCTCGGGCCGTCGTAGCGCTCATCGAGGCCTACCGCGGCCGGCCGGCGCGACAGGGCGAACTCGGCGACGGCAGGGTGGTGCAGCGCGCCCAGTCGCTCACCCTGCGCTGAGCCGACTGCGCACTCCGTGCTGGCCGATCCCGGCGTGCACACGCGTCCCTCGCCATCAGTTCTGACCGTCAAGGAACGGCTCCGGTGGGCCAACGCCATGGATGTCCGCGAGATGGAGCCACCTCCCCAGAAGGAGCAGGGGGTGAGCCCGTCTTGAGGACATCGGTGGCGTGCTCGGTGATGAGCCCGCCGCAGGTGCCCTACCTGTTCTTCAGCATCGCAACCGCTTCCTGCAACTGGGGGACGAGGTCCGCCACGGTGCCGGCGGTGAAGTGCAGCACGGTCCAGCCCTCCAACGTGAGGTTGTTCCACTTGATGCGGTCATTGACGAAGGCGTCGAAGGTGCGGTGCACCTGCCACCCATCCACCTCCACCGCCAGCTTGAGGTCGGGCACGGCAAGGTCGATGAAGTAGAGACAGCCCTTGATGAGGACGGGATGGTTGGCGACCCAATCCTGGAAGTGGGCGGCACGAAGGAGGACATGGGCCTCCCGTTCCAGCTCGGACCACGGCTGGTCGCGCGATTCCCGCACCAGTTGCGCCAGTTGCTGGACTCCCGGCCGCCAGCTGTTCAGCCGCAGCGCCTCCTCGAGATCCTCGATCGTGACCACCCCACGCCTCAGGGCATCGCTGATGATGGCAGCGCCCGAGGCAGCTGCGAGATCGAGCACGGTCAGTGCCGGAGCGGAGAGGTAGTGGTGCCCGTTCCACGTCACGAGCTCGGGGGCGATGGTGCGCCGTTCGAAGCGGTACCCCTTGACCTGGTGTCGCCGTGCGCCGGCCACATGGATCTGGCCAACATCGAGCTCGGGCCAGTGGGTCAGCCGGGCCGCAGTTTCCCGAACGAAGACGCCGTTGGGGTCCACTGCGCGGGCGGCCGCCACCCTGACCTCGAAGGAATCGGCAGCCTCAGGGGTTGAGTAGAAGCCGCCGAGCACGTGCCGCAGTTGGCCCCTGCGCGCGTGGTACCGGATCGAAGTGGTCAGCTTGGGGTGTTGGCGGACGGAGATGATCAGTTGTTCGCTGAGGATGGCCTCGATGTCAGGATGCATGCCTCCATCAATGGCCAGCGCACCCGCTGGCCCTTCATGGAGAACGAAATCTGTGGACAAGTCCCCCGCGCAATATGTGTCCCCACGATGGGCCACCCCCTCCCCAAAGGCTGGAGGGTGGGCCCATCTTGTGGACAACGATGGCGACGCCCAGCGCGAGCCCGGCAACTTGTGGCGCAATCGCCGAGGGCCGGCCGGCGCGACAGGGCGAGCTCGGCGACGGCAGGGTGGTGCAGCACGCCCAGTCGCTCACCCTGCGCTGAGCCGCTCCAGCAGCCGCACGGCGTCGTGCGGCGCGTGGCCGTGGATGTCGTTGTCGAAGTACACGTGGACGTCGAGGTCGAGCGCGAGCCATGCGCGGCACTGCTCGGCCCACCGGTCCAGCGACCCATCGGTGTAGGCGCTCGCGTACAGCTCCTGCTCGCCGTGCAGGCGCACGTAGCGGAAGTCGCTGGTGGCGTCGCGCATCACGGGCCAGGTGCCGGCGCTGTCGGCGATCACCATGCACACGTCGTGTTCCGCGAACAGCGCGTGTGCCTCTGGCGAGTTGAAGCTGTCGTGACGGGGCTCGACGGCGTGGCGCACCACCGTCGACGGGTCCACGTCCGGCGCCACCTCCAGCAGCACCCGGTCGGGCGCGAGCTTGTCGCCGTGGCGGGCGCCCAGGGCGGCGATCTCGGCGTGGGTGCGGGGCAGGAGGGCGAGGAAGTCGCGCATCTTGGTGGGGTCGAAGGCCATCCTCGGCGGCAGCTGCCACAACACGGGCCCGAGCCGCTGGCCCAGCGCGAGGACGCCCGAGGCGAAGAAGTTCGCCAGCGCGGTGTCGATGCCGCGCAGTTGCAGCATGTGGGTGATGTAGCGCCCGCCCTTCACGGCGAACCTGAACTCGGGCGGCGTCTCCTCGGCCCACCTGGCGTAGGACGTGGGGCGCTGGAGCGAGTAGAACGAGCCGTTGATCTCCGCCGAGTTCATCTTCCCGGCGACGTGGCGCAGCTCGTCGCGCTGGCGGAGGCCGGCCGGGTAGAAGTCGCCGCGCCAGCCCTTGTAGCGCCAGCCGGAGACGCCGACGTAGCACCTGCTCACACGGCGAGCCTACGCCACGCCCACCCGTCGGCTGGGGAAAAGGCGTACCCAGAGCGCCTGGCCGCACCGTCGCAGTCTGCGACGTCACGGCCCAGCGTGCGGGCCGTCAGCCGCCGAGCGGGCTAGCCGAACCAGCCCCACACCGTGCAGCCGAGCAGGAACACGACCATCGCCACGAACAGCAGCAGGGTCACCATCGAGCTGCGCAGGTCGTTGGGGTTCCCCTCGTCAGCGTCGCGGTGGTCGTCGACGACGGGCTCGCCGGCTCCGGTCGGCATCACACGGCCACCAGGCGGCTGATGTCCGAGACCATGGCGATGCCCAGCACCACGAACACCACGGCCATGAAGATCGTGTACATCCACCGCTGCCGGTGGTCCGACCCCCAGAAGCGGCGCATGCTGACGACTCCGTTGATCACGGCGTAGACGCACAGCACGATGCCGATGGGCGCCGCCACCCAGCCGGCGAGGCTGAGCATGGGCACGAGCACCGGCACCAAGAGGTAGGTGATGAGGCACCGCACGCCGGAGATGACCACCGAGACCCGGAAGGCGCGGTGCGCCGCCTCCGACGACGACGTCCGCGCGGGCCCCCGGATGCCGAGCAGCCGGCGCATGAAGCGGTCGGCGGCGCCGTCGGAGCGGAAACCAGCTGCCGCGACGGCCGGCGTGGCCGTGGTGGTCTCTGTCATGGTCACATCTTCCCCGTCAACGCAGTGAGTGCCAAGCGGCTCACTTGAACCAGTCCAGCATCACGCAGCCCACGGTGAACACCACCATGGACGCGAAGAGGAGGATGGTCAGCACTGCGCTCTCCACCTCACTGGGCTTCTTGTGCTCCGCCTCATACTTCTCGACGTCGAACGGCTGCTCTGCTTCGGAGCTCATGCCGCACCTCCCTCGGTTGCCTCGGTCACGACGGGTCCGGCGACGTCCTCGCGGTGCAGGTGGCGCCACAGGCGCACGCCGCCGGCCACTGCGACGGCCACCCCGATGCCGCCCAGGATGACACCTGTGAAGAGCCCGACGTAGAGCGGGCTCAGGATCACGTCGTCCGTGGGGCTTTGGCTCATCACGCCGACGAGGAAGCCGAACAGCGGCGCCAGGGCGGCCAACGCCACCCCCAGCGTCGTCGCCCAGAAGCCGGGCGCGACAGGTGCCAGCCGGATGGGCCGGCCGGCGCGGGCGTCGTGTGATTCACTCATCTGTTCTCACCCTTCCAGGGGTCGGTCGACTACGGCCAGCCCGGGCTTCCGGGGCTGGGTGGGGGCCTCGTCTTCCCCCGTGAACTTCTGCACGGCCTGGACCAGCGGCCCGACGATGTCCATCGGCAGCGGGAACACGACGGTGGAGTTCTGGTCGGCGCCCAGCTCCAGCAGGGTCTGGAGGTAGCGCAGTTGCAGCGAGGCAGGCGCCTCGCTCAGGGTGAGGGCCGCGTCGCGCAGTTCGACGGACGCCTGCAGTTCGCCGTGGGCGCTGATGACCTTGGCCCGGCGCTCGCGTTCCGCCTCAGCCTCGCGGGCCATGGCGCGCTGCATCATCTCGGGGATCTCGACGTCCTTGATCTCGACGACGGAGGCCTCCACGCCCCATTCCTTGGTCTGGGTCGCGATCGAGCGGGCGAGGTCCTCGTTGAGGTCCGCGCGGTGCGCCAGCAGCGTGTCGAGCTCCGCGCGGCCCACGACCGAGCGCAACGTGGTCTGGGCGAACTGCGACGTGGCGATGGCATGGTTCTCCACCGACATCACGGACAGGACGGGGTCCGTCACGCGGAACATCACGACGGCGTTGACGCGGGCCGTGACGTTGTCGCGGGTGATGACCTCTTGCGGCGGAATGGTCAACGTGACGGTCCGGAGGTCGACCTTGATCAGCTTGTCGAGGAACGGGAGGCGGAAGACCAGGCCCGGGCCGAGCGCACCACGCAGGCGGCCGATGCGGAACGCGACCACCCGTTCGTACTCGCGCACGATCCGCAGGGAGGCGAAGAGGAACGCCACCACGAGGAGGAAGGCGAGGAGCCCCAGTACGGCTTCAGTGGGCATTGTCAGTTCTCCTATCTGACGCATAGCTGCTGCGTAGGCGGGCGAGCGCCGCGGCTGCGGCCTCACGGTCTGCGGCGGTCTGGTCCGCCGTGCGCACGACGGCGCCGAGGGGGTCTGCGGGCGTCCGCTTGAGGAACGCCCACAGCGGGATGGACCCCAGTGCGATCAGGGACGCGGTCACCATGGTCAGCACCTGGCTGGTCCAGTGCTCCACCACCAACGTGGTGAGCGCGGGCCAGAGGAAGGCCAGGACCGTGATCGAGCACGCGATGCCCCGGTGGAACCGGGCCGACTCCGACGCCGGCCACGGGTCCACCGCCCGGCTCATCTCCCGCCCGTCGTCGGACTCGGTGCAGTTGTCCTTGACGGGGCACGAGTTGCACACCAGCGGGACCCCCCGGTAGCGCATGACTCGGTTGTCCGGGTCGAACGAGCGGGGAAAGAGCCACTGGTCCTCCGGGCAGAGCCACGCGTCGTGGCTCTTGTGGTAGGTGAAGCCGCCGTTGCGGTGGGTCTCCACCTTGGTCTGGGCCCGCCGGGCCATGTGGTCGATGCCGTAGGACACCAGCAACAGGACCACGCCGTAGGCGGCGCCCAGCCAGGCGCTGAGCTCGATGTCGATCACGGCTGGTCCTCCGGGTCCACCGGGGGCCGTCGGTCCGAGGCGTACCTGCTGCGGCTGGGCGGCAGCGTGTCGTCGCCGTCGACCGCGGTGCCCATCGAGGCGGGCACGCCGGTGCGGTCCTCGCGCGCCTCCTCGTGCTCGAGGACGAAGAGCGTCTCGGGCTCCATCACGGTCACCGTCGCAGGGATGGCGTGCCGCACGCCCAACCAGGCGAGGTACACGAACGGCAGGATGCCGCCGATCAGGAAGACCACGTCGCCGGGCATCCGGAGCCATTCGAGGATCACGTTGCCGGGTTCGGCGATGTAGCCCAGCGTGCGGGCCTCGTAGTAGCCGTCGTTGACCGAGTGCCACAGCTGCAGCACGCCCAGCGGCAGCAGCGTCGCGAACACCATCCACGCCAAGCCGATGTTGAGGCACCAGAAGGAGATCTTGGCCATCTTGTCGGACCACTTCTCCGGCTTGATGATGTAGCGCAGCGCGAACAGTGCCATGCCGACGGCGAGCATGCCGTAGACGCCCATCATCGAGCCGTGCGCATGGTTGGCGGTCAGCGCCGTGCCGATCTGGTAGTACGAGACGATGGGCAGGTTGATCAGGAAGCCGAAGACGCCGGCGCCCACGAAGTTCCAGAAGCCCACCGCCACCAGGAACATGACGGCCCAGCGGTGCGGGAAGGGTGCGCTGCTGCGCGACTCCTGCTTGGAACCCAACTGCAGGAAGGCCCAGGCCTCCACCGTCAGGAACGTCAGCGGGATGACCTCGAGCGCCGAGAAGAACGCGCCCAGCGCCATGTGCTCCACGGGGGTGCCGGAGAAGTACAGGTGGTGCATGGTGCCGATGACGCCGCCCACCGAGTAGAGGATGACGTCCATGAAGATGATCTGGATGGCGATCTTGCGCCGCACCACGCCGAGCATGACGAAGATGTAGGCCACCATCACGGTGGTGAACAGTTCGAGGAAGTCCTCCACCCAGAGGTGGACCACCCAGAAGCGCCAGAACTCGGCGACGGTGAGGTGCGTGCCGTTGGTGGCCAACAGGCCCACCGCGTAGAAGGCGGGGATGGCCAGGCCGGAGTAGAAGAACAGCCACGGCATGTTGAACTTCGACTCGGACCTCAGGCGCGAGCGGATCGCGCGGTAGATGATGATGATCCAGATGAACAGGCCCACCACGAGCAGGATCTGCCAGAACCTGGGCAGGTCGAGGTACTCCCATTGCTGGTCGAAGAAGATCGAGCCCTTCGCCCAGTCGGGGCCGAAGGTGGACACGGCGGTGCCGCCGAGCGTGCCCGCGACGACGACGAACAGGGCGCCGAGCAGCCCGTAGGCCAGCCAGTGCTGACGCTTCGGTTCGCGGCCGGAGATGATCGGGGCCAGGAAGATGGCCGCGGCGAGGAAGGCGGCGGCGGTCCAGAGCAGCGACAGTTGAAGGTGCCAGGTGCGGGCGAGGTTGTAGGGGAGGACCTGGGCCAGGTCGATGCCGAAGAAGCTGTCGATCTCGGCGCGGTAGTGTTCGACGGCCGCGCCCAGCGTGGACTGCGCCAGGAACAGCACGGAGACCACGAGGAAGAACCAGGCGGTGGCCTTCTGGGCCTTGGTGATGCCCACCGTGCCCGGCTGCAGGAACCGGAGCGCCGGGGTCTCCGCCGACTGCCAGCCGATCTTCTTGCTCCAGCGGCCGTAGACGCCGAACAGCGCGCCGAGCCCGGCGAGGAGGGCGATCAGCGACATGGCGGACCACACGAGGATGTCGGCGGTGGGCTTGTTGTCGACGCGGGGTTCGGCCGGCCAGTTGTTCGAGTACGAGTAGTCGTGGCCGGGGCGCTCCGCGGCGCTGGCCCACGCGGTCCAACCGAAGAAGGCCGTGAGGTCGTGGATCTCCTGCGGATCGGTGATCACCGAGGGCAGCAGGCCGTTCTTCGTGGTCTCCTCGCCGAAGAACTCGGCGTAGTGGCCCTTGAGCATCTCGAATGCGCTGACCTGCTCGGGCGTGAAGACGAGGACTCCGCTGGCCTCGTCGTACCTGTTCTCGCGCATGTGCTCGACGGTGGCCGCCGTCGGGTCCTGCTCACCGCTGGCGCGCAGTTGCTCACTGACGTGCTCGCTCGCCAGGCGGAGGTACTCGGCCGTGTAGTCGGGCCCGAGGTAGGCGCCGTGCCCCATGATCGACCCGTACTGCTGCAGGCCCCGTCGGAGGAAGATCTGCTGCCCGGAGGTGATCTCCTCCTCGGTGAACACCACGTCGCCGGACTCGCTCACCACCTGCTGCGGGATGGGCATCCCGTCGGTGTAGGTGCGGTAGGCCAGGAAGCCCATGACGAAGAAGCCGAAGACGAACACCAGGGCCACGCCCTGGACCCAGCCTTTGGAGATGACCAGCTCCGCCTTGCTCGGCTGGAGGTCGGGGTTGTTGTTGATCAGACTCATCTGTATCCACCCTCTGGTATGGGGCTGCACATAGGGCTGCCGTGCGATGTTGAACGGGACACTAGCGGTGTTTCGCGGTTTGCACTAGTTACTTGGACCAATTGCGCGACAACGCGAAATGCAGACGTGGGGCTGGCATCGAAGTCGCCAGGTCAGCCCCGGCGGGCCTGTGCGACAGGGTGTCTCACCCTAACCCGCATCCGGTCCACGATTGTACGGAATTGTCAAATCCGCCGTCGGACATCGCCCCGCTCCCAGCGGCCTCCATAGCGCACGGCTTTTGGCGGCCGCTGTCGGGTTCGCACAAAGTTCGACGGCAAGGTTTGGTCAACGCCCGGGTGTGGCGGAAAAACCGACGGAAAGGTGGTCGTGTCGTTTCCCAAACGGCCCGCAAACCTGACAGATTGACGCCAACCCCCAGCCGGGGGCCGTCCGTCGTGCCAGGAGGTCCGAATGTTCCGACGCATCGCCATCGTCAACCGTGGCGAGGCCGCCATGCGGCTCATCCACGCCGTGCGCGACCTGAATGCGGAACACCCGGACCGGGACCCCATCGTCACCATCGCGCTCTACACCGACGCCGAGCGCTCCGCGATGTTCGCTCGCGAGGCCGACGAGGCCTACCCGCTGGGCCCCGCGTCGCAGCGCCCCTACCTCAACCACCAGCTGCTCGCCCGCGTCCTGACCGAGGCGCGGGCCGACGCGGTGTGGGTCGGCTGGGGCTTCGTCGCCGAGGACCCGGCGTTCGCAGACCTCGTCGAGTCCATGGGCATCACGTTCATCGGCCCCTCCGGCGACGCCATGCGCAAGCTCGGCGACAAGATCGGCTCGAAGCTCATCGCCGAAGAGGTGGGCGTGCCCGTGGCGCCGTGGTCGCGGGGCGGCGTCGACACGCTCGACGATGCCCTGGCCGCCGCCGACTCCATCGGCTACCCCCTCATGCTCAAGGCGACCGCCGGCGGCGGCGGCCGCGGCATCCGTCGCGTCGACTCCGGCGCCGACCTGGCCGACGCCTACCAGCGCACCCGCGACGAGGCCGAGCGCGCGTTCGGCTCCGGCGTCGTGTTCCTCGAGAAGCTCGTCACCGGCGCCCGCCACGTCGAGGTCCAGCTCATCTCCGACGGCGACACCGCCTGGGCGGTCGGCGTGCGCGACTGCACCGTGCAGCGCCGCAACCAGAAGGTCATCGAGGAGTCGGCCTCCCCGCTGCTGGGCGCGGAGCAGAACGACGGGCTCAAGGCATCGGCAGAGCGGCTGGCGTTGGCCGTCGGCTACAAGGGCGCCGGCACCGTCGAATTCCTCTACCACCCGGGCGAGAAGCTGTTCGCGTTCCTCGAGGTCAACACCCGCCTCCAGGTGGAGCACCCCATCACCGAGGCCACCAACGACTTCGACCTGGTCAAGGCGCAGATCTGCGTCGCCGCAGGGCACAAGCTCGAGGACAGGCCGACCGAGTTCGGCCACGCCGTCGAGGCCCGCCTCAACGCGGAGGACCCCGACCGCGACTTCGCGCCGTCGCCGGGCCTCATCACCCGCCTCGACCTGCCCGCCGGGCCTGGCATCCGCGTCGACACCGGCGTGGCGGAGGGCGACTCCATCCCGGCCGACTTCGACTCCATGATCGCCAAGATCATCGCGTTCGGCCGCAACCGCACCGAGGCGCTGGGCCGACTCCGCCGCGCCATGGCGGAGACCACCGTCGTCATCGAGGGCGGCGCCACCAACAAGAGCTTCATCCTCGAGCTCCTCGCGCAGCCCGAGGTGACCGGCGCCGAGGTGGGCGGCCGGCGCGCCGCCGCCGTCGAGTGGGCCGACACGGGCTGGATCGACCGCGTCCGCGCCGACGGCGGCCTCGTCGCCGACGAACACGCCGGCATCGCCCTGGTCGCCGCCGCCATCGAGGCCTACGACGACAACACCCACGTCGAGACCGAGCGCCTGCTGAGCACGGCGCACGGCGGCCGCCCGCAGACCCAGCACAAGTCCGGCCTCACCGTCGACCTGAAGCTGCGCGGCGTCGTCCACTCCGTCACCGCCTACGCGACGGGGCCCAACCGCTACCGGGTCACGGTCGACGGCAGCACGGCCGACGCCACCGTCGAGAAGCTCGACGAGGTGCACGGCCGGATCACGGTCAACGGCGAGCGGTTCCGCATCGTCAGCGCCACCCACGGGCCGGTCCACCTCATCGAGGTCGACGGCGTCACCCACCGCGTCTCCCGCGACGAGGGCGGCGTCCTGCGCTCCCCCGCGCCCGCGCTGGTGGTCGCCACGCCGGTGACGGTGGGCAGCGAGGTCGAGGCCGGGGCACCGGTCGTCGTGCTCGAGTCGATGAAGATGGAGACGGTCATCCCGGCCCCGTTCGCGGCGCGCGTCAAGGAACTCCACGTCATGACGGGTTCGCAGGTCGAATCCATGGCGCCGCTCGTGCGGTTGGAGCCCCTCGGCAACGGCAACGGCGAGGTCGCCGTCGACGAGACCACCTCCGTCGAGCTCCCCGACGCGCCCAAGGACGTCGACGTCGCCGAGCGCCTCGAGAAGCTCCGCAACGAGCTCTCGGCCGTGCTGATGGGCTACGACGTCGACCCGGCCGCCACGACGCTCAAGGCCTACCTGGCCGCCCGCGACGAGGCCCGCGGGCAGGGCATCGACACCCTCCCCGGCGAGATCGAGCTCATCGCGCTGTTCGCCGACCTGGCCGAACTCTCCCGCAACCGTCCCGTCGGCGAGCAGGACAACACCGAGCTGCGCGTCCACTCCGACAGGGAACACTTCCACCGCTACCTCACCACGCTCGACGCCGAGCGCGCCGGCCTCCCCGGCCAGTTCGTGGAGCGCCTCGGCCGCGTACTGGGCCACTACGGCGTCGACTCCCTGGACCGGCTGCCGGCCCTGGAGCAGGCCGTGTTCCGCATCTTCCTGGCGCAGAAGCGCCAGGCCGCCGACATCTCGATCGTCATGGGCATCCTCGACCGCTGGATCGCCGAACCGGCTCCCGACGCCGACCGCGCCGCCTCCGCGCGCGCAGACCTCGAACGGCTGCTGCGCGCCACCCAGCTGCGCTTCCCCGCCGTCGGCGACATGGCGCGCTCGGTGCGCTTCCGGTGGTTCGACCAGCCGCAGGTCGACGCCGAGCGGGCCTCCATCCTGGCCGGCTTCGGCGCCGAGCTGGAGGCGCTGATCGCCAACCCGCAGGCCGCCGACTACGAGGAGCGCGTGGCCAAGCTGGCCGGCGTGCACGAGTGGACGGCCAACTACCTCGCCACCCGCCTGGCGCAGGGCGTGCCGGCCCACGAGCCCATGCTCGAGGTGCTGCTGCACAAGTACTACGCCGACTACGACCTGGGCAACATCCACCGCTTCGCCATCGACGGCCGCGCCGTGGTCATCGCCGACTACTTCCTCGAGGGCCGGCCGCGGCGCTTCGTCACCACGGTCGGCACGCGCGACGAGCTGGTCGACGGTTCGCTGGAGCGCGTCGTCGGCGAGCAGTTCGCCATCCGCCCCGAGGGGTACGACGCCGTGGCGGAGCTGTACGTGGCCTGGCCGGAGACCCCCGACGAGGAGGGCATCGGCGTCGAGCTCGCAGACCTCCTCAACGCCTGGACGTGGGACCCCGCCACCCAGCGCGTCGCCGTGGGCGTCTGCCTGGCGGACGGCACCGTCGAGTACCGGGCGTTCACCTTCGGGGACGTCGACGGCGTGCGCACCCTGCGGGAGAACACGCATGTCCGCGCACTCCACCCGATGACCGGGCGCCGCCTGGACCTGTGGCGACTCCGCGAGTTCGACACCACGCGCCTCCCCGCGCCCGACGACGTGCTGCTGTACGAGGCCGTGGCCAAGTCCAACCCGGACGACCGCCGGCTCATCGCCATCGCCCAGGTTCGCCAGCTGGGCGTGGTGCGCGACGCGGAGGGCCACCTCATCGGCCTGCCGCACGCCGAGCGCGCGGTGTCGAACTGCCTGGAGGCCATCCGCCGCACCCGTTCGGCGCGCGGCTCGGCCGGGTCGAAGCTCGACATGAACCACGTGTGGGTCTACGTCTGGCCGCCGGTGGACCTCACCGCCGACGACATCAAGCCGCTGCAGGACCGCATCACGCCGTTGTCCGACGGCGCCGGGATCGAGGAGGTGCTGTGCCACGGCCGCTTCGTCGTCCGCGACGGCGACGGCGCGCCCCACGAGCTCCAACCCCTGGCGGTGCGGTTCCATGCCAAGCCGGGCGCGGGCGTCACGACGACGGTGACCCCGCCGCCGTCGGAGCCGCTCAAGCCCCTCGACGACTACGCGGGCAAGGTGCTGCGCGCCCGCCGTCGTGGCCTGGTGTACCCCTACGAGCTCACCGGCAGCCTGGCAGGAGAGGGCGGCTCGCTCGTCGAGATGGACCTCGACGCCAACGCCCGCCTGGTGGACGTCGACCGCGAACCCGGCCGCAACAAGGCCGGCATCATCTGCGCCCGCGTCACCACGCCGACCGAACTGCACCCCGAGGGCATCACGCGCATCGTGCTGTCGGGCGACCCGACGAAGGGCTTGGGCGCAGTCGCCGAGCCCGAGTGCGCCCGGATCATCGCCGCCATCGACCTCGCCGAGGAGATGGGCGTGCCCGTCGAGTGGTTCACGCTCTCGTCCGGCGCCCGCATCTCGATGGAGTCGGGCACCGAGAACATGGACTGGGTGGCCGCGGCGCTGCGCCGCATCGTGGAGTTCACGCAGGCGGGCGGCGAGATCAACATCGTCGTGGCCGGCATCAACGTGGGCGCGCAGCCCTACTGGAACGCCGAGGCCACCATGCTGATGCACACCAAGGGCATCCTCGTGATGACGCCGGATTCGGCGATGGTGCTCACCGGCAAGCAGTCGCTGGACTTCTCCGGCGGTGTGTCGGCGGAGGACAACTTCGGCATCGGCGGCTACGACCGCGTCATGGGCCCCAACGGCCAGGCGCAGTACTGGGCACCGAACCTGGGCGCGGCGATGGGCATCCTGCTGTCGCACTACGACCACACCTACGTGGCGCCGGGCGAGACCGGCCCTCGACGCGCCGAGACGACCGACCCGTCGGATCGCGACATCTCGGACTTCCCGCACCAGGCCGACGGTTCGGACTTCGCGACGGTGGGGCAGATCTTCTCCGCCGAGCACAACCCGGACCGCAAGAAGCCGTTCGACATCCGCGCGGTGATCGCGTCGGTGTGCGACCAGGACCACCCGCGCGTGGAGCGCTGGGCCGGCATGGCGGAGGCCGAGACCGCCGTCGTGATGGACGCGCGCATCGGCGGCCACTCCGTCAGCGTGCTGGGCATCGAGTCGAAGCCGGTGGCCCGTGCGGGCTTCCCGCCCACCGACGGCCCCGACACGTTCACCGCGGGCACGCTGTTCCCGCGCTCGTCGAAGAAGGCGGCGCGCGCCATCAACGCGGCGTCGGGCAACCGCCCGATGGTGGTGTTGGCGAACCTGTCGGGCTTCGACGGCTCGCCTGAGTCGATGCGCAACCTGCAGCTCGAGTACGGCGCGGAGATCGGCCGGGCCATCGTCAACTTCGAGGGCCCCATCGTCTTCGTGGTGATCTCGCGGTACCACGGCGGCGCGTTCGTGGTGTTCTCCAAGCAGCTCAACGAGAACATGACGGTGCTGGCCATCGAGGGGTCCTTCGCCTCGGTGCTGGGCGGCGCGCCCGCAGCCGCCGTCGTGTTCGCCGGTGACGTGGCCAAGCGCACCGCCGCCGACGCCCGGGTCCGGGAGCTCGAGGGTCGCTTGCAGGGCGCCGCGCCGCAGGACCGGGCCGCGCTGCAGCTGGAACTGGCCGACGCGCGGGCAGCGGTGCGGGCGGAGAAGATCTCCGAGGTCGCCGGCGAGTTCGACGGCGTGCACTCCATCCACCGCGCCGTCGAGGTGGGCTCGGTGGACCGCGTGATCTCCCCCGCGCAGCTGCGCCCGGCGATCATCGAGGTGATCGAGAAGCGCTGACCGTGACGCGTGCGCGGTCCCTGAGCCTTGATCCACCGGTGGTGGTGGGGTGTTTGTGTGCGGCGTTACAGGCGAAATGCCTTCTG
>NZ_BAABLV010000015.1:0-4625 GCF_039544535.1 Tessaracoccus lubricantis | reverse complement strand
ACCCCCTTCACCCCGCCGACACGCCCGCCATCGGATCCCCGCTCACCCCACGCTCAGGTACGAAGAGCCGGGAAACCCTTCTCAGGAGGTGATGTGTCGAGCCTAGGTCGGGATGCCGAGCATCGGCTGGGTTGCGGTCAATTGCCACGGGGTTCCGCTCTGGGCGAAGGCTGGGACCGTTACTGTTGACGCGTCGCAACGGTGCGGCTGAGCGTGAGGGGTGACTGGCCGTGGGTGGTGCCAACGTGGTGGTGGTGGGGTCGGCGAACGTCGACCATGTCGTCGAGATCGACCACCGACCTGTCGGCGGCGAGACGATCCTCGGCTCGGACCTGGTGTTCACCCCGGGCGGCAAGGGCGCCAACCAGGCGGTGGCGGCCGGGCTGGTGGGTGGGGCGGTGGCGTTCCTCGGGTGCGTGGGCACAGACTCGTCGGGCGACCTGCTCATCGGGTCGCTGGCCGGTGCGGGGGTGGAACTGGCAGGGCTGTCGCGGATGTCGGCGCCGACGGGCGTGGCGATCATCATGCTGACCCCTGATGGGGAGAACTCGATCATCGTGGCGCCGGGTGCGAACCGGTCGGTGACGCCGGAGTTCGTGGCGACCCGGGCTGGGCTGTTGGCCGGGGCCGCCGTCGTGGTGGCGCAGCTGGAGATCGCGCTGGAGTCGGTGGTGGAGGCCGTGTGGCATGCGCCGCAGGCCCGGTTCGTGCTCAACGCGGCACCCGCCCGCGAACTCCCGGACCAGCTGTTGGAGGAGTGCGACCCGTTGATCGTCAACGAGTCGGAGGCCGCGTTCCTGCTGGGGCAGGAGTCCGACGACGGTGCGGCGTTGGCGCGGGGGTTGCTGGCGCGCGGCGCCCGGTCGGTCGTCGTGACCCTGGGGTCGGCGGGCGCGTGGGTGGCCGAGTCGGACGGCGAACCGGTGCACGTGCCGGCCGCCGTCGTGGAGGCGGTGGATTCGACCGGCGCGGGCGACGCGTTCGTCGGCGCGTTGGCGGTGCGGCTCGCCGAGGGAGCGGGCTTGGTCGAGGCTGCGAGGTTTGCGGTGCAGGTGGCTGGGGTGTCGGTGACCCGACGGGGGGCCCAGGCGTCCTACCCGCGGCGCGACGAGGTGCCGGCCCCCTGAACAAAGTGGCTGACCACGCCCGCGGGAATGAGGAGCCGCGCCGCCCAGAGCGCCCCGAACCAGAGGGCGGCAGGGACGAGGATGAGGCTCGGCCGCGGCTCGCCGGTGAACAACAGGTACGCCACTGCGGCCGACAGCCACAGCCACGTGAGGGCGGTCGCGGTGGGCCAGCTCATCCTGGTCAGCCAGAGGGCCGCGGCACCCGCGGCCACCACGGAGCCGGAGAGGGCCGACGACAGGTTGGGCGATCCGCCAGAGGCGACGACGGGGATGGTGATCGCCTCGAGCACGCCGACGGCAAGGACGAATAGCGCGAACCGGTGTCGACGTCCCACGGTGGTGCACCTCCCCAAGGTTGGGGCCAGCCTAGGCCACCGTCGGCCGCATTGTCGTCGGCGCCGGCGGGTAGGGTGCTGGGCGTGTGGAGATCAGCGGTGGGGAGTGTGGGGGCTTATCTGACCGTGAAGGGGTTGTTCCTGGCCACCCTCGCCGTGGTGGTGGGCTCCTTCCCGTTGGCGAAGCTGACGGCGTTCGACGCCGGGTGGTATCTCACGGTGGTCGACGAGGGCTACGGGGTGGCGAGTCGGAGCAACCTCGCGTTCTTCCCGCTGCTGCCCGGCCTGGCGCGCATCCCGATGGCACTGGGCGTGCCGTCTGCCTGGGCGGTGCTGGTCATGGCGTGGCTGGGGTCCGTGGTGGCGGTGGTCGGCATCCACCGGGTGGGCGCGGAGCTCGGGTCCGCCGCCGTCGGATTCTGGCTGGCGTTCTGCTGGGCGGTGGCGCCGCGCTCGCACGTCCAGGTGATGGGATACGCCGAGGGGTGGTTCACGGCGTTCGTCGCGTGGGGGCTGTGGGCGATGCTGACCCGTCGGCGGTGGCTGGCCGGTTTCATGGGCCTGCTGGCGGGCCTGACGCAGGCGTCGGCGCTGGTGTACATCGGGGTGTTGTGGCTGTGGTGGCTGGCCGGTGTCGTCGGCAACCGTGGGCAGCGCGGCTGGCGCGCCCGGCTGTGCCTCGAGCGGTTGGGCGCGGCTGCCCTCGGCTCGGCGGGGTTCGCGCTGTTCTGGCTGTACGTGGCGTACCGGACGGGCTCCATCACCGGCTACCTGGACATCCGGCGCGACTGGAACAGCGTGGCCGGTTCCCCGTGGCCCAACTTGGTGAAGACGTGGAACGTGCTCACGCCCGGCTATGAGGGCACGTCGTTCACCGGGCTGATCACGCCGGCGATCGCGATCGCGTTGGCTGTGGTGCTGCTGCTCGTGATGATCTACATGAGGGAGCACTGGCTGGCCGTCATGCTGCTGCTGCTCGGGCTGGTGCTGGTGCTGATGCAGCAGGAGGACTACCACTCGAAGGCGCGGATGCTGATGCCGTGGTTCGTGATGTGGCTGCCGCTGGCCAGGTTGTTCGCCAGATGCTCGGCTTGGGTGATGGTGCCCGTGGCGCTGACGCTCACCGTCGTCTCCGTCATGTGGGGGCTGGATGCCGCCGCGTACCGCTATTCGCCGTGAGTTTTCCACACGTTTTCCTGCCGGGTTTGTGGTGAGCCGACGGCTTGCTTAGATGGGCTCGGTCGATAGACCTCGAGGCTAGGCAGTGGGGGTGCCCCTTGGAAGCGGCTCGCTGCCTGATCATCTGAACGCCCCGCGCGTTCCCTGTTTCTGAACCCTCCATGAGGGTTGTGTCCCGCGGCGCTGCGCCGCCTGATGGCCTGTGATCGACGCAATGACCGACGCCCGCGTGGGCGTCGTTCGGCATGCCCGAAAGAAATGGAAACAACAGATGAACACTCTGCACATCGAACGGCTGCCCCAGATGGAACAGCAGATCATCCGGAGCGCTACCCGACGGTTGGGCCTGGCAGACCGCATAGCCATGCGGACGGGTCTGTGGATGCTGTTGTGGAGCATGCGGTTCCACCGGATCGAGGAGGAACACAGCCCTGAGGACGAGCGGCTGGAGAACCAGGAGCACCTGGACCGCGAGGCCCGGGAGCGCGGGTACGCGTCAATGACGGGGATGCGTCCGTTCTGAGTTCGACGGCGCCGCCCGCGGGTGGGGTGGCGTCGGCTTGACGTGGTTGTCCACAGGCCCGCTCGCGGCGCGGGGCGTGACCCCGGCGCGTTGTTTAGTTGGGGGCGGGTTCGTTGATCGGAGTGCTGGTGAGGCTGTCGTTCGTCGTCGTTGCTGTTGTTGGTCTTCTTGTGGGGTGTACGGCTGAGGCGGTGGAGTCGCCTGGGCCGGAGGTGTCGACGACGGTGTCCCCGAGCGTGTCTCCGTCGGTGCGCGAGTCGCCGAGGGTGTCGCCGACGCCGAGTCCGAGCCCCTCGCCCACGGCGTTCGAGTCGTATCCCGGGGTGCTGCCGACGGAGGATCCCGAGTCGGCGGCCATCGTTGCGGGTTGGCAGGAGTACCAGCGGGTGTACGAGAAGTTCGCGATGGCACCAAATGAGTACTCGGATTTCACGGAGACGCAGTACGTCACAACTGGGCATGAATCAGTCGTGATCCTTGACCGTATTGCAGGGTTTCGCGAGAACGGCCTCGAACTAGTAGGGGGCGTCGCCTTCCACGACCTAGCAGTGGGCCCTCCCACAGATGAGCCTGATGGGACCAGCACGGCCACCATTGAGTACTGCCTCGACCTCAATCAACTCCAGGTCCGCGACGTAGCCACCGGTGATCTCGTGGCTCGCAGCGGTCGCTTCGAGGAAGTCGCCTACATGCGGCAGGGACTGGACGACGTGTGGCGCGTAGAGGGAATCACCTCCTCGGACGAAGAATGCTGAATCGGTTCGCAGCCGCCCTCCTGACGATTCTCATCCTGGGCGCCCATGAGGCTTACGCGGAGTCGCCTCTGCCCACGTGTGCTGTCGGCCACGAGTACGACCGCCGGGCCGGGGTCTGCGTGCTGCGCTTTGGTGACGACAGTGCCACGGAACCGGGCAGAGGCCCTCGAGCGGTTCCCAGCTCACCGAGCAAAGAAGCGGGTGCAGGTCCGCGACAGTGCATGTGGCAAGGCCGTGCGATCGAGTGTGTGACGCCATTGGGGGTGTGGAGTTCTTTTGCATCCTCATGGTGCAGAAGGGCTGAACCGCAACCTCCAAAGTCAGACCCCATATGGGAGATGCGGACGGAGGGCTCCATCTACATCTGCACGAGGCCGGGAGGGGAACTCGTTCCGGATGCGTCACTCACCGTAATGAGGTGGTTGCCGGTTGCGCCGGGTGTGGTGGAGGTGGATCCGCGGGAGGTGGCGTTGCGGTTGTTGGCGCGGCTGGATTTGGAGGCGGTTGAGTTGGGGATGTTCCCGCGTGGCGACAATGACGTGCGGTTGAGCTTCGTGGGGTGGCAGAACTGGATGTGGGCGGAGTCGCCCTCGGAGAAGCAATGGGGCCCGGTGACGGCGTCGGATTCGGGCTCCGGTGTGACGGTGACGTTGCGGGCCGAGGTGGATCGTGTGGAGTGGGACATGGGTGACGGCACTGTGCTGAC
>NZ_BAABLV010000014.1:0-31803 GCF_039544535.1 Tessaracoccus lubricantis | reverse complement strand
ATGGTGCCGGGTTCGTTGATCGGAGTGCTGGTGAGGCTGTCGTTCGTCGTGGTTGCTGTTGTTGGTCTTCTTGTTGGGTGCACGGCTGAGGCGGTGGAGTCGCCGGGGCCGGAGGTGTCGACGACGATGCCCAGCGAGAGTCCGTCGGTGAGTGAGTCGGCGAGGGTGTCGCCGACGCCGAGTCCCTCGCCCACGCCAGCAGAGTCGTTCCCGGGCAAGCTGCCGACGGAGGACGCGGCCTCCTCGGCTCTCATCGCAGGTTGGCAGGACTATCTGCGCGTGCTCGAGAAGTACAGCGCGGATCCAATGGGCTTCACTGACTTCACCGAGACCCAGAACGTCACGACAGGCAACGAGAAGGTGATCATCTTGGACCTCTTGTCGGCCTACCGCGAGGAGAAGGTCCGGGTGATTGGCAACTTTGCATTCCGCGATGTTGAGATCGGGACGATACAGCTGAACGCCGAAGGACTGAGGCAGGCGACCCTTGAGTACTGTGTAGACCGAAGCAACATGGAAGTCGTTTCCTACGAAGGCACCCAGCAGGACACTTCCGGTCTGACTCCGACTTATCCCGAGACGACAACATTGGTCGAGGGTGCCGATGGAGTCTGGCGGGTAGCTCAGGTCAGGAATGACCAGGAGCGTACGTGCTGAGGCTCTCGCTTGCGGTGGTTGTTGCGCTGTTGTTCGTCTCGGTGCCGGCGCCCCCTGCCAATGCCGAACCAGAAGCGAGTTGCGTGCGCCGTGGGCTCACGGGTACGTGCTTGGAGTGGCTCCAGCTGGGCGGATCCCAAACCGGAGAGGGGGCATCAATTGAGCGCCCCAGGGAGGAGAGAGCAGCGCCCGGGAGTGCCCGTGCGTGCACATGGCAGGGAAAGGCCATCGACTGCGTAACAAGCCTGGGAGTGTGGAGCGACCTGGCTTCGTCTTGGTGCCGACGGTCGGAACCGCAGCCTCCAGCATCTGACCCTGCGTGGGAGGGTAAGACCACGGGCGCTGTGTATCTCTGCGTGAGACCCGCCGGGGATCTGGTCCCAGATCCGGGGATGGTTTCTACGCGGTGGTTGCCGGTTGCGCCGGGTGTGGTGGAGGTGGATCCGCGGGCAGTCGCCTTGCGGTTGCTTGCGCGGCTGGATCTGGAGGCGGTCGAGTTGGGGATGTTCCCCCGCGGCGACAATGACGTGCGGCTGAGCTTTGTGGGGTGGCAGAACTGGATGTGGGCGGAGTCGCCGTCGCAGAGGCAGTGGGGCCCGGTGACGGCGTCGGATTCGGGCTCCGGTGTGATGGTGCGGTTGCGGGCCGAGGTGGATCGTGTGGAGTGGGACATGGGCGATGGCACCGTGCTGACCTGTGGGAAGGGGACGCCGTGGTCTGCGACCCGGACGCAGGGCGGGAGGAATGTGGCGTCGCCGGATTGCGGGCACGTCTATGAGGCGATGGGGAGCTACACGGTGACTGCGACGTCTCATTGGGATGTGCAGTGGAGCGGTGCTGGCCGCAGTGGGACGTTGCCGTTCACGTTGTCGCGCAGTTCGGAGTATCTGGTTGGGGAGTACCAGGCGGTCAACACCGGCCGTTGAGGTGCGGCCGGGGACGCGGTGCTCGAGGCGTTATCCACAGTTCATGATGGGCCCGGCGGAAGTGACCCGTGGGCGGTGTTTGGATGGTGCCGGGTTCGTTGATCGGAGTGCTGGTGAGGCTGTCGTTCGTCGTGGTTGCTGTTGTTGGTCTTCTTATGGGGTGCACGGCTGAGGCGGTGGAGTCGCCGGGGCCGGAGGTGTCGACGACGATGGTGTCGCCGAGTGTGGCTCCGTCGGTGCGCGAGTCACCGAGGGTGTCGCCGACGCCGAGCGCGAGCCCGTCGCCCACGGCCTTCGAGTCGTACCCGGGGGGACTGCCGACGGAGGATCCGGAGACGGCGGCCATCATCGCAGGTTGGCAGGAGTACCAGCGGGTGTACGAGAAGTACGCGATGGCACCGTATGACCACGGTGATCTCACTGAGACCCAGACTGTGACTACGGGGCATGAGGCGACGGTCATCCTCGACAGGCTCGACGCTCTGCGTGAGCAGGACCTGGAGTATGTCGGAGGTCGGAAGTTCCGTAAGGTCTCCGTGCAGCTCACCGAGGAGAACTCGGAAGGTCTCTTGACGTCTTCAGTTGGGTACTGCCTCGACATGGAAGACGTGACGTTACGAGTGGCTACTACGGGCGAGATCATTGAGCGGACCGGCACATACCGTGAGATGGCCCATCTGGTGCGTGGTCGCGACGATGTATGGCGCGTTGAGAGCATTCAGTCGTCGGAGGAGCCATGCTGAGCCGGCTGACATCGCTCCTCTTGGCGCTTCTTCTTCTCTCAGGGAATACGCAGGCCACCGCAGCCCCTGATCCCTTGGCGCCTCCAGAAGTGATGTGCGCGGGCGGTGTCAAAGACCCGCTTAGCGGGCGATGCGTGGCGGGCATCGATGCGTCAGGAACGGTGGACGACTCCTCTGGTCCGCACGTTAAGGATCGGGCGGATGGGCAGTCACGGAACGCTCCCGCGGAGGCGCGAGCGTGCACGTGGCGCGGGAAACCCATTGAATGCCAAACCGCTCTCGGAGCTTGGAGCGACATCGTGTCTGCTTGGTGCCGCAGGGCGGACCCGCAACCCCCATTGTCCGATCCTGCTTGGGAGAGACGAACCACCGGAGCGATCTACGTGTGCACCCGGGCCACCGGAAATCTGGTGCCTGATGCTGGGCTGTCTGTCACGCGGTGGTTGCCTGTTGCGCCGGGTGTGGTGGAGGTGGATCCGCGGGAGGTGGCGTTGCGTTTGCTCGCGCGGCTGGACTTGGAGGCGGTCGAGTTGGGGATGTTCCCGCGCGGCGACAATGACGTGCGGTTGAGTTTCGTGGGGTGGCAGAACTGGATGTGGGCGGAGTCGCCGTCGGAGAAGCAGTGGGGCCCGGTGACAGCGTCGGATTCGGGCTTCGGTGTGACGGTGACGTTGCGGGCCGAGGTGGATCGTGTGGAGTGGGACATGGGTGACGGCACTGTGCTGACCTGTGGGAAGGGGACGCCGTGGTCGGCGACCCGGACGCAGGGCGGGAGGAATGTGGCGTCGCCGGATTGCGGGCACGTCTATGAGGCGATGGGGACCTACACGGTGACTGCGACGTCTCATTGGGATGTGGAGTGGAGTGGTGCTGGGCGGAGTGGGACGTTGCCGTTCACGTTGTCGCGGAGTTCGGAGTATCTGGTTGGGGAGTACCAGGCGGTCAACACCGGCCGTTGACGAGGCCCGATGGCTGGCCATCAGGTCGCGAATTGGATGCGTTCAGAACTGTTTCCAAACTCATTTCCATTCGGTGTTGACAGGTCGCGCGAGCTTGTCAAGTTGTCTGTGTAAGTGGTCTGTTTTAGATGGTTTGGGGGAATCTTTCGGGGTAGCGCAGGGCGAGTTCGTTGAGGGCTTTGGTCCAGCCTTGGATGGTGGAGCCTTCGACGAGTTTGGCTGGCGCGTTGCGGGGTTGGCCCTTGGGTCGGCCGGCTTCTTTCGCGCGTTCTCGTGCTCGTTTGTCTTCGATGTTGCGGATGGCTAGCCAGAGCAGTTTGACTACGGCTTGGTCGTTGGGGAACTGGCCGCGGTTCTTGATGATCTTGCGCATCTGGTAGTTCAACGACTCGATCGAGTTGGTGGTGTAGATCACCTTCCTGATCGCGGGCCCGAAATCGAGGAATGGGATGAACCGGTCCCAGGCGTCTTCCCAGCTCTTGACCGCTGCCGGGTACTTGCGGCCCAGGGTTGAGTCGGCGAACGCGGTCAACGCCATGAGCGCATCGTTTTCATCGATGGCGGTGTAGATCGGCTTGAGCATCGCGGCGACGGCCTTGCGGTCGCAGTACGACACGTAGCGCATGGACGCGCGGATCAGGTGGACCACGCAGGTCTGGACCAGCGCATCACCCCAGGTCGCCTCGATCGCTTCGGGGAAACCGGTGAGCCCGTCGCAGCACACGATCAGCACGTCCTGGACTCCGCGGTTGGCCAGCTGTGCACACACCGACGCCCAGAATTTCGCCCCCTCGGATGCTTGGACCCAGATCCCGAGCACGTGTTTGATGCCGTCGAGGTCGACCCCCACCGCGATGTGGGCATGGCGGTTCACGACACGGTTCTGGTCGCGGACCTTGACCACGAGCGCGTCGAGGTAGATCACCGGGTAGAACGCCTCCAGTGGCCTGTTCTGCCACGCGGCGACCTCGTCCATCACTGCTTCGGTCACATTCGAGATGGTCTCGTGGGACAAGTCGGTGCCCAGCGTCGCCGCGAGGTGATGCTGGATCTCACGGATCGTCATCCCACCGGCATACAAGCTGATGATCATGTCCTCAAGGCCACCCAGGCGCCGTTGCCCGTTGGGCACCAGCCTGGACACGAACGTGGAGTTACGGTCCCGGGGCCGATCCAACTCGACCGGTCCGACCTCGGTATCGACGGTCTTGGAGGTGGTGCCGTTACGTGAGTTGCCCGATCCCCGCCCGGCCGGGTCGTTCTTCTCGTATCCCAGATGCGAGGTCAGCTCCGCGCTCATCCCGCGCTCCAGGACGGACTTAATCAACTCGGGCAGGAACCCGCCCTCCCCGGTCAGCGAGATCCCGCGGTCGCTGGTCGAGGCCAGCATCGCATCGAGAAGCTCATCATCGATCAACTCACGGCGTAACTGGCGCGCCTCATTGACCGGCTTGTCGTCGTTGGTGGTCATGGTCACAATCAATCTCCTTCAGATCGTCTTGACCTCTTACACAGACCATTTGACACCCCCGGTCGCGCTGATTGGGCCTAGCCTTCTCTTTGGATACGCACTGAAAGGAGAGGCCCCAATGTTGAAGATCACCGCCGCGCACCTGCTGCCCAATGCCAACGGGGCTGGCTCCGTCGCGTTGCCCCTGAACGCCTGAGGCGTTCAATCACCTTCTGACACCCTCTTTCTCTGAGGGTTGCCGTCGCGCCGTCGCCATTACCGGCTGCGTTCACCCAATTATTCATGTCATTTGGCATGCCCTTTTCGCGCGCTCAATTCAGCGCGCCCACTTAGAAATGAAACCATCACATGCACTCCCTGCAATTGGAACGAATACCAGTACTTGAAGAGCGCCTCCTCGAGCGTTCTCCTCGGCTCGGCCTCCTCGAGCGCATCGCCATGCGGATCGGTCTCTGGATGCTCATCTGGAGCGTCCGCTTCGACCGCTCTGAGGACGACCGCCTCGTCAACCAGGAATACCTGGACCGCGAGGCCCGAGAACTGCACTACCTGCAGCTCCTCGAACGCAACCGCCCCTTCTGAGCCTTGAACACGACGTCGTCCCTCCCGCGACGGCACCTCAGGGTCTCGGATGGTCAATCACGCGCGCTCCCCGGCGTCGACCAGCACATCAGGTCGCTCGTCGGGGAGCTTTGCGTTCAGGTCAGAAGTCGACGCGACGCAGCAGCGCGAAGCCGTCCCACCCCTTGGTGCCCACCGTCTGAATCGCCGTGACGACCAGGCGGGGATCGTCGGAGGCCATCTGGAGCGCGGCACGGACGCCGCGGGCGTCATCGTCGTCCGGGTGGAGCACCTTCCCGGCACGCACCACGTTGTCGATGACGATGAGCGACCCCGGCTTGGTGAGCGCCATTGACCGCTCGAGATAGGTGGGCAGCGTTGCCTTGTCGGCGTCGATGAAGACGAAGTCGAAGGGGGTCACCTGCAGTTCCGTCAGCCGCGCCGATGTCTTGGCGGCAGGCCCACACATGATGTCGACCCACGCGCTGACCCCGGCCGCCTCGAAGTTGCGGCGGGCGGTCTCGGCGTTGCGGCGCTCGAGTTCCAAGCTGACGACGCGCCCCGTCGGCCCGACCGCCCGGGCCAGCCAGATCGTCGAGTAGCCGGCCAAGGTCCCAAACTCGAGCACCCGCTTCGCGCCCGCTGCGGCGGCAAGGATGTTGAGGAGGCGGCCGGCGGACGGCGAGACCTCGATGCCAGGGCGGGTGACTTCGATGGAGGTGCGGGCGGCGATCAGTGCCTCGTCCTCGGCCGCGAGCGGGGCGAGGAGGGCGTCGAGCGCTTCGGGCGTCGGGGTGTCGGCCATGCTGCGAGCGTAGTGCGCAGCCGCGTGCGCATGACGGCGTCCCGCGACTCGATCTCCCCGCTCGCCAAGCGAGAGGACGGCCCGGCGGGCGGTCAGGCGCCCTGCCGGAGATGCTCGGCGATGGCGAGCGTCAAGTCGGCGATGTCGCTGCTCACGCCGTTGCCCACCGTGATGACACCGAAGCGGGGATCCTCGATCAGGCAGCTCTGCGCGCCGTTGTGGTCGACGGCGCACAGGACGTCATCCGAAAGCTGCTCCGGGTCGGGGAACAGCATGGCCTGCCACTCCGGATCTGCAGTGGGGATGCCCAGCGCCAGGAGGGGGATGACCTGTTCGCCCTGCTGGTAGGCGAAGGTCCCATCGGCCTCGGTGAGCGTGTAGCCGATCACTTCCACCGGCAGATCGGCTTCGGTCAGCGACTGCGGTTGGGCTTGGGCCTCGGCTGTCTCGGTGGCTTCAGGCGCCGCATCGACGCTGGACTCGGTGGGAGAGGGCCGGGCGGCCGGGGGTTCGGATGGCTCCGGCGAGGCTTCGTCGGACGGTGCTGCCGCCGGGCTGTCGCTGGGCGAGGCCTCGTCGGCCTCGGGGGCGGCCGATGTCGCCACGGTAGCGGCCGTGCTGGCCGGAGCGGGAGCCGGCGTGGCGGAGGGCTCGTCCTCGTCGAGGAGCAGCACTGCGAGGATGCCTCCAGCGACGACGATCAGGGCGAGGACGGCGAGCGCGACGGTGAGGCGTTGGCGGGGGGCGCCGGTGGCCGGTTCGTCATAGTGGGGGTCGTCGGGGGTAGCGCGTTGCGGGGTGGACGCTGGCTCGGACGCGGCGGGCAGCACTGCGGTGGGTTCCGATTCGGCCGGATCAGGGAGCGCGCGACGGGGGCGCGGCGGCTGCGGGCCTTCGAGGGGGTCGCTGTGCGGCGGCCCGGTGCTCATGGCTCTGGCCTCGTTTCCGGGCCGGAGAAAAGGCCGGTGGTGAGGCTCCGCAGTTCGTCTTCGAGGTTGGCCCGGGCCTGGGTTTCCCAGAGATCGCGGGCCATTTCGGTGTGGAAGAGCGGTTCCTTCGCAAGCAGCTGTCGGAGCACCTGCGAGCGACCGTTGCGCCAGGCGTCGTCGTCGACGTGGGCGTAGTCGAGCCGGACGTCGCGCACGTAGACGTGATACCGGCCGGGGATCTGGCCCAACACGCTGAGGTCGGCGTCGGAGAGGATGGCCTCGCGTTCATCCGTGGGTGAATGGGTGGCGGTCATGCGGATCAGTCGACCGACCGCGGCGACGTCATCATCGGGAAGGAGCCCGGCCAGCGAGTCCTCGGCAAGGGCGGCCGACGCCTCCTCATCCCGACCGGGGGCCCCGTCGTAGATGGCGTCGTGGAACCAGGCAGCGAGGATGACGACGCGGTCGGTGCACGCGAGTTCGCCCAATGCCAGGAGGACCTGCGCAAGGTGGCGGACGTCGTGGTAGTGGCGGTGGGGCTGCTGCCAGCGGGCGAGGAGGTCGTCCCGGATGGTCTCCGGGAGCCCGAGGTACGACCACGAGCGATGGGCGATGGCGTGGGACTCGTTGCGGGTGGGCGACTTCTGCGGCTTCCGCACGCGCAGCCCGCTGGCCGTGAGCGCCCGGATGAGGTCCATCTCGCCGACGGGCGTCGCGCCCAGGGCCACGAGGTCGTCGTAGCGGGAGGCCGGCACGTCGTAGTGGTCATGGTCGAACGCGCGGGGCGGCAACTCCGCGCGGAGCGCGAGGGCGTGCAGTTCCTCGAGCGAGGTGTCAGAGACCAGATGCGCAAAGACCGTGCCGTGGGCGGGCCAGCGCGGAGGGTCGATCAGGACTGCCATTGCCCCATTTTGCCCCTTGGGGGCGCCGTTGGCGGGAGCGTTGCCTGACCAGCCCGAATTATCGCTACCGGATCAGAGCAGCCAATGTGGATAATCCACATCGAGGCCCCGTTCTGGGTAGGGATAAATTCTCGCGGCGCCTCACAGGACGTCGGCCAGGTCCTCATCCATCCCGATGGAGTGGACGCGGCGGCGTTGCGCGAGCTGCTCGGCGAGCAGTCGTGCCCGGGCACGGCCAGCCTCGGTCTTCGCAGTGCTGGGACGTACCCGGTGGATGTGTCGGCGCTTCCGGAGTACGGCTGACAGGCCCACCTGCGTCTCGTCCCAGCCCGTCCAGATCTGTTTGGTCGTGAGGCGGATGTAGCGGTAATCGGCCATTCCGGCGTTGAGGTCGCGCACGCTGTCGACCTCCTGCTGCTCGGGGCTGCCGTGGAACCGGCGGCTGTCGCACTCGAACAGGAGGTGGTCTCCCACGAGGAGGTCCACCTCTCCAACGCCGGGGACGTTGACCAAGGGCCGCACAGGGACATTGCGGCGTTGGAAGAACAAGCGCACCCGCGTCTCGCTCCCCGACCGGGCCACGCCCAGCCAGCGCCGGAGGTCGCCGTGCGGAGTGGACTTGACCATGGCTTCAGCCATGTCCTGGGTGATCAGCTTCTTGTCCACGCCGGATTCGACGACCACCAGGATCGTCTCCACGTCATGGCGCTCGATGACCTGGGCGAGGCAGTCCTCCACCGGCCAGATGGCCGAGCCCGGCTGCTTCGCCTTGTACGGATGCAGGATCAGCCCAGTTTTCGAGCGCGGCGTGGTGCCACGGCCGTAGGCCGCATGGATGCCCTGATGCTTCGGAACCCACAGGCCGTGGGCCTCGCAGCCTGACAGGCACCCCAGGTGAGCGCCGGTGCGCAGCGCCGCCACGACATTGGCGTTGGCTCCGTCAGCTGCGTACCACCCGCGCCGTAGGCGAATGAGTTTGCCGTCGGCCAGCCGGTCCTCGATGTCCGCGCGGCGGAGGCCCATGGCGTGGAGGTCGTCGAGCGTGAAGATGTTGGCGTCCATGCCCCCATGGTTGGCTGGTCACCCGGCCCAATCATCATGGGTCTGGCAGGCTGTGGAGAACTTATCGCTACCGAATCAGAGCAAGCGATGTGGATAATCCACATCCGGGGCCATCTGAGGTAGAGATGTTCTTCCGTGGTGCCTGGCGAACCGCCCGATCTCCGCTTCAACGTGTGGTGCGGAGGTCCAGGCCGAGGTCGAGGACGTGCGACGAATGGGTCAGCGCGCCGATCGAGATGAAGTCGACGCCTGTGGCGGCCACTGCCTTTGCCGAGCCGAGGGTGAGCCCGCCACTGGCTTCGGTCTGCGCACCGGCCGGGCGACAGAGGGCGACCGCCTCGCGCATGGTGTCGGGGGTCATGTTGTCGAGGAGCACAAGCTCGGCGCCCACCGAGACTGCCTCGCGGACCTGGTCGAGCGTGTCGCACTCGACCTCCACCGGGATGTGCGGCGCAGCCCGCTTCACCGCGCGGAATGCAGCCTCGACCGACCCGGCCGCCGCTACGTGGTTGTCCTTGATGAGGGCGGCGTCACCCAGCGCCATGCGGTGGTTCACCCCGCCGCCGTGCACGACCGCCGCCTTCTGCAGCGTGCGGAGACCGGGGACGGTCTTGCGGGTGTCGCGGATCCGCGCGGCGGTGCCCGCAACCGCCTCGACCCACTTCGACGTGGCGGTGGCCACGCCCGACAGCTGGCCGAGGAAGTTCAGCAACGTGCGCTCGGCCGTGAGAAGGGTCTGGACGGGGCCTTCGATGCGCAGCACCACGTCGCCCGGGCGCACGTGGGAGCCATCGGGTGCCACGACCTCGGCAGTCGCGGTCGTGCCGAGCCGGCTGGCCAGGGAACGGAGGGAGGCCAAGGCCGCGTCGATCCCGGAGATCACGCCCACATCGCGACTCACGACCTCGGCGGTGCCGTGTGCCTCGGCGGGCACCGTGGTGAGCGTGGTGACGTCGGGGCCGAAGCGGAGATCCTCGTCGAGCGCGATGTCGACGATTCGCTGCAGTTCCTCTGCGGGGGCGGAGATGGGGAGGGGCCGGGCGGTCATGCGGCGGTCCTTTCAGCGGAGGGCAGTGGGAGGGCGGTGCAGGTGAGGCCGGCGTCGGTGAGGGTGAGGACGAGCCGATGGGGGTCGGCGCGACCGGGGAAGTCAGCTCGCCGGTGCGCGCCGCGGGACTCCTGCCGGGCCAGGGCTGCCGTCGCGATCGCTGTCGCGAGGAGGTGGAGGTTGGTCGCGGTGAGCGAGTCTGGGGTGAGGGTGTCGGCGGTGGGAGCGGCGGCGAGGTTCGCGAGGAGGGTGCTCAAGCCGTCGGCAGTGCGGGCAACGAACGCGTGCTGCTGCATTGCCGCCTTGATGCCTGGCATTGCCTGTGGGTCGATGAGTGGGCGGTTGCGCCGAGCGTGAACGCTTGGGGGTTTCGACGCCGATTCGCTGCGCGAATCGGGCTCAACCAGCGTGGGGGAGTCGGGCTCAACCGGCGTGGGGGAGTCGGGCTCGAGCAGCGTGGCGGAGCTGGGCTCGACCAGCGGGGGGTCGAGGTCGGCCAGAGGGCTCGGAGCAGGACCCAGCGGCGCGGCAAGGAGACGGCCGAGCCTGTCGCCCATCACGAGGGCCTCGGTGAGCGAGTTCGAAGCCAGGCGATTGGCGCCGTGCACGCCCGTCGCCGCGACCTCGCCGACGGCGAAGAGGCCTTCGAGGCTCGTGACGCCGTCGAGGGTCGCCGCCACACCGCCGCAGGAGTAGTGGGCCGCGGGGTGCACGGGGATGGGCTGGGTGACCGGGTCGACTCCGCGCTCGCGGCAGAGCTGCAGGATGCCGGGGAAGTGGGTCTCCCACTTGGCCGCACCGAAGTGCGTGGCGTCGAGGAACGCGTGGGGCTGGCCCGTGGCGTCGAGATGCGCGATGATCGCCGCGGAGACGACGTCGCGCGGGGCGAGGTCCTCCAGCGGGTGCACGCCGGCCATGATCCGGTGGCCGCGGGAGTCCACGAGGAACGCCCCCTCACCCCGCACCGCCTCGCTGATCAGCACGCCGCGGGCCGCGGCCCCGTCGTCGGCGAGGACGGTGGGATGGAACTGGACGAACTCGAGGTCGCGGATCTCGGCGCCTGCCCGCAGGGCGGCGGCCACGCCGTCGCCGGTTGCGACGGACGGGTTCGACGTGACCGGCCACAACTGGCCGAGGCCGCCGGTCGCGAGCACCACCGCGTCAGCGTGGATGTCGAACTCCCCGTCGGCAAGGGCTCGGATGCCAACCGCCCGGGAACCCTCGGTCATGACGTCGACCAGACGGGTGTCCTCCAGGATGCGCACGGAACTGCCGGCCAACGCGCGGGACAGGGCGGCCCAGAGGGTACGCTCGATCTCCGCCCCGGTGGCGTCGCCGTCTGCGTGGATGATCCGACGATGCGAGTGGCCGCCCTCGAGGTGGAGGTCCAGGCCACCATGGGGGGCGAGGTCGAACGTCGCGCCCAGCTCGATGAGGCGGCGGATGGCACCGGGGGCCGAGGCGACGAGCTCGCGCACCGCGCCCTCGTCGCAGAGACCGACGCCGGCGGTCAGGGTGTCGTCGACATGGGCCGCGAGGGAGTCGGCGTCATCCCACACCGCGGCGAGACCGCCCTGGGCCCAGGCTGTGGAGGAGTCGGTGGCGTGGGCGCGTGTGATCGCGATGGTGTCGACGCCGGCCGCAGCGAGGTGGAGCAGCGTGGACAGGCCAGCAGCGCCGGTGCCCACCACAACGACCCGTGCGCGCATCACTCGCCCGAGCCGGGGTTGCCGATCGCGATCATCCGCTCGACGGCGCGGCGGGCCTTGGCGGCGACCTCCGGCGCCACGTCGACCTCGTACGCCGCCGTCGTGGACGGGTCGCCCAGGCAGGCCTCGAGCTTCTCCGGCGTGATCAGCTTCATGTAGGGGCACGAGGCCTGGGCGTTCACCGGGCGGAAGTCGGTCGTCGGGTTTGCCTTGCGCAGCTGGTGCAGCATGCCGATCTCGGTGGCTACCAGCACCTGGCTACGGGTTTCGGTGCGGGCCATGTCCAGCATGCCGCCGGTCGACAGCACGTGCGTGCGGCCCTCCGGCAGCTCGCCGGACTCCGCCAGCCACAGGGCCGAGGTGGTGCAACCGCACTCGGGGTGCACGTACAGGCCGGCGTCCGGGTTGCTGCGCACGGCGTCGATGAGGTTCGACGGGGAGATGTCGGCGTGCACGTGGCACTCGCCGAGCCACACCTGGATGTTCTTGCGGCCGGTGGCGCGTCGCACGTGCGCGCCCAGGAACTGGTCCGGCAGGAACAGGATCTCGCGGTCCTCCGGCACGCTGCGCACGACGTCGACGGCGTTGGACGAGGTGCAGCAGATGTCCGTCAGCGCCTTCACCTCGGCGGTGGTGTTGACGTAGGAGACGACGACGGCGTCGGGGTGTTCGGCCTTCCAGGCGCGCAGTTGGTCGGCGTTGATGGTGTCGGCGAGCGAGCAGCCCGCGTTCTGGTCCGGGATGAGGACGCGCTTGGCGGGGGAGAGGATCTTGGCGGTCTCGGCCATGAAGTGCACGCCGGCGAACACGATGGTCTCGGCGTCCGCGGTGGCGGCGAGTCGGCTGAGGGCGAGGGAGTCGCCGACGTGGTGCGCGACGTCCTGGATGATGCCCGCCTGGTAGTTGTGCGCGAGGATCACCGCGTTGCGCTCAGCGGCCAATCGGTGGACGCGTTCCTGCCATTGCGTGACTTCGTCGGCGGTCCACTGCTCCCAGGTGGGGTTCAGGGTGAGCGTCATGGCGGTATCCCTTCGGTGGGTTTTCGTCTCGCAGGCGGAAACTTGCGTCACTGTAGCATGCAGCCATGACCCGCAGCCAAATCCGCGACTCCGCAGGGGTCGCGTTGTACCGCCACGAGGCGATCGGTGCGGTGCTGCAGGTGCGCGGCGAGGGGGTCGACGCGAGGCTGTGCGTGCTGACGGCGGTGCGACGATCGGCGCCGTTCGCAGGCGTGCCCGCGCTGCCGTCGGGGCCGGTCGAGCCGGGCGAGACGCTCGAAGAATCGGTGCTGCGGCACCTGGCGGCGAAGGTCGACGTCGCCGGCTTGGCGCACCTCGAGCAGTTGGGCACCAGTTCGGACCCGTCGCGGGACCCGGCCCAGCGGACCATCGGCACCAGCTACCTGGGGCTGGTCTCGGCAGGCGAGGAGCCGGAGCTGCCGGACAACGCGGCATGGGTGCCCGTCGACGGCGTGCCGGAGATGGCGTTCGACCACCGGGTGGTCGTGGAGCACGCGGTGCGCAGACTGCGGGCGAAACTGTCCTACACGAACGTCGGGTTCGCGCTGATGCCGGCCGAGTTCACCATTGCGGAGTTGCGCAGCGTGTACGTCGCGGCGCTGGGCCACGACGTCGCGCCGACGAACCTGCAGCGGGTGCTGACGCGGCGCGGTCAGCTGGAGTCGACGGGGGAGATGACGTCGCCGGGTGCGAAGGGCGGCAGGCCCGCGAGGGTGTTCCGGTTCGTGGACAGGGAACTCGTGGTGACGGACCCGTTCGCGGTGCTGCGACCCGAGTGAGGGGTGCTGCGACCTGAGTGAGGGGTGGCGCGGCACCCCGCTGGGCTTGTTGCTGGGCCGAGCTGCGGACGACGGGTCGCCGGGCGGGCTCACCGCTGGGACTCGCCCCGGCACGGTGAACCAGGCAGAGTGAAGTTGTGCAGCCGCTTCGCTGCACAACTCAACAATGCCCGGGCCGCCGTCGACGCCCGGGGGCGGGCCGCGCCCGGGGCAGGGCCCGCGATCTACCGAAGCGGTCCGCCCGCAGCCCGGCCTCCGGCCCAGGAGGCGGGCCGTTGCCTCAGGGGGCGGGCCGTTGGCTCAGGCGGCGGTGTCGCGCCAGGCTTCGATGAACTCCACCATGTGGCCCAGCTCCTCCTGCGAGATGCCGTGGCCCAGGCCGGGGTACAGGTGGACCGTCGCGGTGGAGTGCTGCGGGAGCCACTCGGCGGTGTGGTCGATCAGCTCGTCGGCGAAGATCGTGTCCAGCGTGCCGCGGCCCCAGAAGACGGGCGGACGCCGATCGGCGAGCGCGGCATCGCCGTCGGACTCGTACGGTGAGACCACGCCGCTCAGCGCCAGCACGGCGTCGAAGCGTTGCGGCTCCTGGCGCAGCGCCTGAAGCGCGACGGAGGCGCCCTGCGAGAAACCGAGCAGGGCCACCGACGACGCGGTGCCGGCGTGGTCGTCGACCCACCGCCGCACCGCCGAAGCCGCATCCTCGATGGCCTCGTGAGTGTTGCCGAGGGTGCCCATGGGGAACCAGGCGCGGCCCGGCATCGGGGCAGGCGGTGAGCCGGGGGCCGCCAACGAGGCGACGGCGATGCCGGTGGGGAGGTAGGGGAGGAGGCTGAACAGGTCGCGCTCATCTGACCCGAAGCCGTGGAGGAGGACGAGCAACGGCAGGCCGTCGCGCTGCTCGGTGGACCACAGGGTGAGGGTGGGGTCAATGGCTGGCTGGCTCATGGGTACATCCTGCCAGCAGCCGGAAGCGGTGCGCGGCTGGCGGTTGGGTTGAGCCCTTCGTTGTGCCTGGCTCCTTCGTCGTTGGGCACGCTCAGGGAACGGCCCTTCGTCGTGCCTGGCTCCTTCGTCGCTGGGCACGCTCAGGGAACGGCCCTTCGTCGTGCCTGGCTCCTTCGTCGCGGGGCGCCCTCAGGAGACGGCGTAGACCAAGCGGGCGAACTGGCCATGGGCGGTGGCCGAGAGCAGCCGCAGGCGGTCAGACTCCAGCCTGCGGGGCAGCAACGGCGCCCCTCCGGTCAGGGCCACCGGGGCGACGGAGAGCGCGATCTCGTCGAGGAGCCCGGCGTCGAGGAACTGGCCGGCGAGGTCGCCGCCGCCCACCACCCAGATGTCGCCGTCACCGGCAGCGGCGCGGATGTCGTCGATGTGGTCGGTCACCCTCCCGGAGACCAGCCGGACGTCGGCGCCGTCGGGCACGGGCAGGTCACGCGTCGTGAACACGAACACCGGCCGGGAGCCGTGGAAGTCCTGCCACTCCTCTGGGTGCGCGAGGACGTCGTCGTGTTCCAGGACCCACTCGTAGGTGGTGGAGCCCTCCACGAGCACCGTCGCGTTGCTGGGCATCAGGCCTTCGTCGGGCTGCTCCCCGCCGTCGACGGCGAACAGCCAGTCGAGGGAGTTGCGCTCATCGGCGATCCAGCCGTTGAGGCTCGTTGCGGTGTCGAAGACGATCTTGCCCATGGGTCGACGCTACGACACGGACGGGCCGCCTGGGCGGTGTTCGCGGTCGTGCTCGGGCTCCGGGTCGTCCCAGCGCTGCTGCGTGCCCGGGATGTCGTCGTCACGGGTCCAGGCGACGGTGAGCTCGTCCTTCGCGCCGAACCGCACCAGGTGGCGGCCGACGGCGCCCTCGAGCCGCGTGATGGTCTCGGCGTCCGGGGCGAAGACCTGCATGACGAGCGTGTCGGTCTCCGCGGTGATCTCCGCGCGGCCGGTCTCGCCGAGCTGGATCCAGCCGGACTCGGTGTCGGCAGACCAGTCACCGCCCCACCTGCGCGACATGTGGCTGACGAGCTGCTTCCCGTACCGACCAGGGCGCTCCGTGGTGACGGAGGCCACGCTGCTGAGGGAGTTAGGGTCGCCTAAGTTCATGTGTTCAGCGTAGTCGCTGGGGCAGGCGCGGGTGTGGGGTGTCCGGAGGGCTTGCGGGGTTTCGACACGCTCGCAGGGCTCGCGGGGTTTCGACACGCTCGCAGAGCTCGCGGCTCAACCAGCGTGACGCGGCTCAATCAGTGCGACGCGGCTGGCGGGGTCTCGACACGCTCGCAGGGCTCGCGGGGTTTCGACACGCTCGCAGAGCTCGCGGCTCAACCAGCGTGCGGGCTCGCGGGGTTTCGACACGCTCGCAGAGCTCGCGGCTCAACCAGCGTGACGGCTCGCGGCTCAACCAGCATGACGGCTCGCGGCTCAACCAGCGCTCACACGGAGGCGCGCTCGACCAACTCCATGTCGAGCACCACGGTGCGGGGCTCCTTGCCCTCGATCATGTCCATCGCCAACTCGGCCGCCAGTCGACCCTGCTGGTTCATCGGCTGCCGCACCGTCGTCAACGGCGGGGTGGCGCTGGCGGCGAGGGCGTGGTCGTCGAAGCCGATCACCGACACGTCGCCCGGCACCGAGCGGCCCGAGACGGACAGCGCCTGGAGCACGCCGGCGGCGATTCGGTCGGACGCGGCCAGCACGCCGTCGATCCCCGGCTCCCGCTCCAGCAGCGCGCGCATGCTCTCGAAGCCCGAGCCCTCGTCCCAGCCGGTCCACACCGTCAGCTCCGGGGTGAAGGCGTCGCCGAGCGAGTCCCGGTAGCCCACCAACCGGTCGACTGCCGCGGGGTTGTCCTGCGGGCCGTTGATCACTGCGATCCGACGGCGGCCGCGCTCCCGCATGCGGGCCCCGGCCAGCTGTGCGCCGGCGACGTCGTCGGCGTAGACGCTCGAGAACACGCCCAGGTACGGCTGCCCCTCGACCTGGCCGCACAGCACGACGGGCAGCGTGCCCTCGCGCAGCGCCTCGAGCATGTCGCCGCCGACGTAGGGGGAGATCGAGATCACCGCGTCCACCGCGCGCCGCTCGATGTGGCGCAGCGCCCTGAGGTGTTCCGCGTCGGACCAGGCCTGCAGCAGCACCGGCATCGTCGACGTCTCCGCCAGGCCCTCGGTGATGCCGCGCAGGACGGTGAGGAACGTGGGGTCGCTGAAGAACTCGTCGAGCGGCTCGGTGACCAGCACGGCGATGGTCTCGGAACGGCCCACCGCCAACGCCCGGCCCATCTTGTTCATCACGAAGCCGGTCTCCCGGACGGCGGCCCGCACCTTCTCCTTGGTGGCGGCGGTCACCGCGTCGGAGTCGTTGAGTGCCCTGGAGGCGGTGGCACGCGACACCCCTGCCACTCGGGCGACGTCGCTGATCGTGGCGCGCTTGATCGAGTCCAAGTCCGCTCCTCCCTCCAAGGCGTGGTGCCCCATTGTCGCACCCCTTCGAGGCTGATCGACACCACGGAAGGAAACCGGTTTCATTTTTCGGACCCCGGATGCACGATTTCCAGGAAGCTCATGTACATTATGTGGATGTAACCGGTTTCATTCCATGGGGGAGTGGGCCGGGACTCAGAGCAAAGGAGACACGAGTCCATGACCGACGTACGTGACTGGGAGAACCCCTCCCTCACGGGGCGCAACCGGCTGGGGGCCCGCGCCTACTTCTTCGGCTACGCCACCGAGGACGCCGCCGCCACGCGTGACCGCGCGAACTCCCGCGGCTTCGTCAGCCTGTCCGGCGAGTGGCAGTTCCGCCTGTTCGACAACCCGCTGCGCGTGCCCGCCGCGTTCACCGGCTCCCACCAGGGCGACTGGAACACGGTCACCGTCCCCCACATGTGGCAGCTCGACGGCTACGGGGCGCTGCAGTACACCGACGAGGGGTACCCGTTCCCCATCGAGCAGCCCCGCGTGCCCGCCGACACCCCCACCGGCGCCTACCAGCGCGTCGTGCAGCTGACCCGCCCCCAGCCGGGCGAGCAGGTCATCCTCAAGCTCGACGGCGTCGAGTCCTACGCCGAGATCTTCCTCAACGGCGACTTCGTCGGCATGACGAAGGGCTCACGCCTCACCGCCGAGTTCGACATCACCGGCCACATCGTCGACGGCGACAACCTCTTCGCCATCAAGGTGCTGCAGTACAGCGACGCCACCTACATCGAGGACCAGGACATGTGGTGGGCCTCGGGCATCTTCCGCGACCTGTACTTGGTCACCCGCCCCGCCGCCCGCCTCACCGACTTCTTCGTCCGCACCCACGTCGTCGGCGACTCCGCCGAGGTCACCCTCACCGTGGAGGCCGACGGCGCTCGCAGCATCGACTGGAGGATCGCCGACGGCGACACCACCGTCGCAGCCGCCTCCCTCCAGCCAGGCGACACCGTCACGGTCACCGTCGACGACGCCCGCCTCTGGAACCCCGAGACGCCCCACCTCTACGACATGACGCTCACCGTCATGGGCGACGACGGCGTCAGCGAGTACGTCCCGCACCGCCTCGGCCTCCGCGAGATCACCATCGACGGCGGGCTGATGCACCTCAACGGCGCGTACTTCAAGATGCACGGCGTCAACCGGCACGACCACGACCCCGAGAAGGGCCGCGCCATCTCGATGGACCGCGCGCGCCGTGACCTCGAGCTCATGAAGCGGCACAACATCAACGCCGTGCGCACCGCCCACTACCCCAACGACCCGCGCTTCTACGAGATGGCCGACGAGCTCGGCCTCATGCTGATCGCGGAGACCGACCTCGAGTCGCACGGCTTCGCCAACGTCGACGACTTGGCCCGCGTCACCGACGACCCCGCCTGGGAGGCGCCCTACGTCGACCGCATCGAGCGCCACGTCCTCGCGCAGCGCAACCACGCGTCGGTGTTGATCTGGAGCCTCGGCAACGAGTCGGAGTTCGGCTGCAACATCCGCGCGATGTACCACCGCGCCAAGGAGCTCGACCCCACCCGCCCAGTGCACTACGAGGAGGACCGCAACGGCGAGGTGGTCGACGTCATCTCGACCATGTACTCGCGCGTGCAGCAGATGAACGACTTCGGCGAGCACCCGCACCCGAAGCCCCGCATCAACTGCGAATACGGGCACTCGATGGGCAACGGCCCCGGCGGCCTCTCGGAGTACCAGGAGGTGTTCAACCGGTGGGATTCCATCCAGGGGCACTTCATCTGGGAGTGGGCCGACCACGGCCTTCTCGACCGCAGCCGCACGCCTGAGGGCGCCTCGACTGAGGACCAGTTCTACGCCTACGGCGGCGACTTCGGCGACTACCCGAACAACAAGAACTTCTGCATCGACGGCCTCGTCTTCCCTTGGCAGCAGCCCAGCCCCGGCCTCACCGAGTACAAGCAGGTCATCTGCCCCGTGCTCGTCACCTGGGACGACGGCGTGCTGAGCGTGCAGAACCGGCGCTGGTTCACCGACCTCGCCGACGTCGAGATCCGCATCGAGACCACCGTCGACGGCGTCGCGGCAGAGCCGATCACGATCTCCCCGGCCCCCGTCGGCCCCGGCGAGACCTGGACCACGGACCTCCCGCTGGAGCTCGGCGACGGCGCGCCCGCCGCGTCGGTCGCCCGCGTGCTCTCCACCCAGGCGTACTCCTGGGCCGATGCCGGCCGCGAGCTCGGCGTCCACCAGCTGGCCGTCGTCGACGCGCTCCCCGAGGCCCCCGCGGCCGCCGGGCAGCTCGCGACCGCCGAGGACGAGTTCACGCTCACCGTCACCACGGGCGACGGCGAACTGGTCTTCGACAAGGTGGAAGGCAGCCTCCTCTCCTGGCAGGCCCGCGGCCGCAGCCTCGTGGCCGCACCGCTGCGCGTCGGGTTCTGGAAGCCGCTGATCGACAACCACCAGCAGGAGTCCGACGAGCACTGGACCCCGCGGCACATCGAGATCATGCAGAGCTCGGCCCGCAACGTGGCCTGGCGTCGCGACGGCGACGCACTCGTCGTCGAACACGAAGTGCGCGTCGCGCCACCCGTGCTCGACTTCGGCATGCAGTGCCGCGTCACCTGGCGCGTCCAGGCCGACGGCGTGGCCACCGTCGCCGTCACCGGCGAGCCCTACGGCGACTACAGCGACATCATCCCGCGCATCGGGGTGAGCCTCGAGGTGCCGGGCGAGTTGCAGCAGGTGTCGTGGTTCGGCCACGGCCCGGGCGAGAACTACCCCGACTCCAAGGCCGCCAACACCATCGGCTTCTGGAAGTCCACCGTCGACGCCATGGAGACGCCGTACGTGTACCCGCAGGACTACGGCAACCGGGGTGACGTGCGCTGGATGACCATCACCGACGAGGCCGGCACCGGCCTGCACGTCAGCCGCCCCGTCGAGCAGGCGCCGTTCCACTTCTCCGCGTGGAACCACACCGCGCAGGACATCGACGACGCCCAGCACCGCACCGACCTGGTGCGCCGCGACAACGTCACGCTGAACCTCAACGACCAGGTGATGGGCCTCGGCTCCAACTCCTGGGGCTCCGAGGTGCTCGACTCCTACCGCACCCGCTTCGAGGCGTTCACCTTCGAGTTCACCCTGCGACCCACCGAGGAGAACTGACATGCGCCTGTTCACCGACCGCGACCTGATGGTGGAAATCATGGACGGCCACAAGAAGTGGCGCCGCACCATCCAGGCGCTCGAGAGCGCGCCGACGCTTCAGAGTGGGGTCGCCTACTCCATCGTCGACTCGCTCACCTACCGCAAGGACCGTACCGCCGAGCTCACCACCGACGAGCTCGTCGGGCGGCGCCGCTACCACGGCGTGGTCGCGGCGCTCGACGGCGACGTGGACGTCGCCGTCGCCCCCAAGGCCGACCTCACCGAGGAAGGCGACTACTCAGATCTGACCGATCGCCAGCCCTACAGCGGCGACGCCCAGATCGTCACCGTCCCGAAGGGCGCGGTACTCGTCGTCGACATCGACGAGGCCTTCCGCATCCTTCCCACGCCTGACGCCGAAGCGGTGCTGCTGCACGTCTCGGTCGAGGGTGCCACCTTCCACAACAAGTAGCGCACGGGGGGCTCCGCCCCCCGTGAACCCCCCGTTGGGGCTCCGCCCCAAAGCCCCCGTTGGGGCTCCGCCCCAAAGCCCCCGTTGGGGCTCCGCCCCAAAGCCCCCGTTGGGGCTCCGCCCCAAAGCCCCCGTTGGGGCTCCGCCCCAAAGCCCCCGTTGGGGCTCCGCCCCAAAACCCCCGTTGGGGCTCCGCCCCCCGTGAACCCCCCGTTGGGGCTCCGCCCCAAAACCCCCGTTGGGGCTCCGCCCCAAAACCCCCGTTGGGGCTCCGCCCCAAAGCCCCCGTTGGGGCTCCGCCCCAAAACCCCCGTTGGGGCTCCGCCCCAAAACCCCCGTTGGGGCTCCGCCCCAAAACCCCCTTGGGGCTCCGGCCCTGTGACCCCGTTGGGGCTTAGCCCCGTGGACCTACGTTCGAAAGAGTCATCATGACCACTACCAACCGCGCGCGGATCGGCATGTTCGCGTTGCTCACCATGACGGTGGCGGCGGTGTTCAACATCCGCAACGTCATCAACAACAACGTGGCGATCGGCCTGGCGTCGGCCCCGGCGTTCTTCTTCGCCACGCTGCTGTACTTCATCCCGTTCACGCTGGTCATCGCCGAGTTCGTGGCGCTGAACAAGAACTCCGAATCCGGCGTCTACCAGTGGGTCAAGACGTCGATGGGCGGCCGCTGGGCGTTCCTCACGGCGTTCTGCTACTGGTTCGTGAACCTGTTCTACTTCGCCTCGCTGCTGCCGCTGATCCTCGTGTTCTCCTCCTACCTGTTCTACGGCGAGGAGAAGCAGCTGTCGCAGGTGTGGATCACCGTGCTGTCGATCGTCATCTTCGCGATCGCCACCTTCGTCTCCACCAAGGGCGCCAAGTGGATCGGCTCGGTCACCTCGATCGGCGCCACCCTCGTGCTCGTGCTGACCGCAGCGTTCATCCTGCTGTCGCTCGCCGCGCTGTTCGGCGGCGTCGAGCCCGCCACCCCGACCTCGGTGTCGAGCATGGCTCCTGACCTGTCGTCGTTCGCCGTCGCCTGGGGCTTCTTCGGCACCTTGGCATGGATCATCCAGGGCGTCGGCGGCGCCGAGTCGTCGGCCGTGTTCCTCAACGACCTCCGCGGTGGCGTCAAGGCCTTCGTCCGCACCATCGTCATCGCCGGCATCGTGATCGGCCTGCTGTACGCCGTCGCCTCGCTGCTGATGAACGTGTTCGTCCCCGTCGGCACCCTCGACTACTCCAACGGCCTGTTCGTGGTGATGGGCGCCGTCGGCGAGCACTTCGGGCTGTCGGCCGACCTCGTCAACCGCGGCGTGGGCCTCATCCTGCTGGCCGCCACCCTCGGGTCGCTGCTGATGTGGACCTCCACCCCGGTGAAGATCTTCTTCTCCGAGATCCCCGCGGGCATCTTCGGCGGCAAGCTCGTCGAGCTCAACGAGGAGGGCATCCCCTTCCGCGCCGCATGGCTGCAGTTCGCCATCGTCGTGCCGATCCTGATCATCCCGGCGCTCGGCTCCGGCAACATCAACGACCTGCTGGGCATCGTGATCAACATGACCGCCGCCACGGCGCTGCTCCCACCGCTGCTGATCCTGCTGGCCTACTGGGTGCTGCGCCGCAAGTACGACCACGTCGCCCGCGACTTCCGCATGGGCAAGCGCGGCTTAGGCCTGGGCGTGGCCACCTTCCTCCTCGTGGTGTTCGCGTTCGTGTTCATCGCCGGCACCACCCCCACCGGCCAGCCGCTGTGGCTGACGCTGACCTACAACGTGGGC
This sequence comes from Tessaracoccus lubricantis, assembly GCF_039544535.1. Taxonomy (NCBI): domain Bacteria; kingdom Bacillati; phylum Actinomycetota; class Actinomycetes; order Propionibacteriales; family Propionibacteriaceae; genus Tessaracoccus; species Tessaracoccus lubricantis. The sequence continues at coordinate 9,402 of NZ_BAABLV010000014.1, read as the reverse complement.
GGTGTCGTGGTGTTCCTCGGCCTGGCCATCATCTGGTACGAGCGCTACATCAAGCGCCTCAAGGCCACCGATGCCGCAGCTGCTGAGGCCGAGCTCGAGCCCACGGCAGAGCAGATGCTGCGTGGTGACTACGTGGCTCCGGCCGAGCAGGCCGACCCGACGGTCGCCGGCTGAGAATTATCTCTACCAAAACAGAGTGACCGATGTGGATTATCCACATCGGTCACTCTGTTTGCGTAGGGAAAAGATTCACGCCTGCGACAGGCGCACCGCCAGATCCACGGTGAGGGCGGCCGACCAGCCGAAGACCGTGGTGGCGCGCGGCGGCTTGGCGCCCGTGTCGGGGCGGAAGTACTCGTTGGGCCCGTGCTCGGCGACCAGCGCCAGCGTGGCGCGCTCGATGCGCTCCGCCTCGGCCACCTGACCGCGGGCGCGCAGCCCCGTGGCCACCAGCCAGTTCGTGTTGACCCAGACGGGCCCGCGCCACATGGCGGTGGGGGAGAAGTCGGCATCGCGGACGGCGACGGTCGGCAGCGGGTGCGTGGTGGCGAAGCGCCGCGGGTCGCGGATGGCCGCGAGCACGCCGTCGAGCAGACGCTCCGGGAGCCCCTCGACCAGCACGGGAATGAGGGACACGATGGTCTCCGAGGCGACGGGGTCGCCGTGCTCGCCGATGCTGGGGAAGAAGCCGCGGGAGTCGTCCCAGGAGGCGGCGAGCCGCTCGACCGACGCCTCCGCGCGGGCGCGACAGCGGGCGGCGTCCGGGTGGCGGCCGCGTTCCTCGAGCCAACCGGCCAGGAGGTGGTCTGCAAGGACGAGGTAGCTGGTGAGGTCTGGCGAGACGAGGATGGCCTCGTGGTCGAAGATCGGTGAGTCATCCAGCCCGGACGAGTAGGGGTGCAGGTAGGCCGGGTTCCCAGCCGGGGCGGAGGCGGAGTACCACCACTCCTGGGCCGCGAGGATGGTGTCGAGGAACTCGTCGACGACGCCCGGGCCGGCCTGTTCCGCCAGGAGCTGCACGGCGAGCGCGGTCAGCGGCGGCTTCGTGAGCGGGACGCGGGAGTGCGCGAGGCTGGGCGAGCCCATGCGGCGGAGGTTCTCAAGGTCGCCGGGGGGCAGGTCGTCGGACGAGGCGAGGATGCCCTCCTCGTGCACCACGTCGGGCAGCTGCCCGTCCGGAGACGGGTAGGCCAACGCGATGCGCAGCTGTTCGGCGGCGAGGTCCACATCACCGTGGCGGAGCCCGATCGCCATGAAGTACGCGTCCCACTGCCAGAGCCCGACGTAGCCGATCTTCGACGGCACGACGGCGCGGCGCAGCCCGGCGGGCGCGTCGAGCGTGAGGGTGTTGGCTCCCAACACCCACCAGCAGAAGCGGGTGACGTCGCGATACCGCTCGTCGACGGTGGGGCACTTCGCCATCCACCGGCGGAGCTCCGCCGCTACGGGGTCAGGGCCCTCCGCAGGCGGCCGGGCGATCCGGAGGGTGGTCTCCTTGCGGTTGACCGCGCCCTCGACCGTGAATCCCGGCGGCAGGCTCACCACCACCTCGTCGCCGGCGGAGACGTAGAGATGCGCGCCACCGCGGAACGTGATGCGCCACGGATCCACGCGTTCGACCTCCGCCGGCCTGCCCTCGTCGTCGACCACCTGGAGGCCGGTCACGGCCACGCTGTCTGCCAACGACCGCTCATAGGCGGCTCGGAACACGGTGAGCCCGTCGTCGGCGCGGCGCACGAACAGACGGGAGCCACGCACGGTGTACGGCACGTGGTCGAGGTCGAACCAGTGGGCGAGGTCCTGCCCGAGGTCGGCGGTCATGGGGCTCCTTGGTCGGTGTGGTCGGGAATCCTTGGCGGTTTCGACACCGCTCGTAGAACTCGCGGGCTCAACCAGCGTGTCGCGGGCTCAACCAGCGTGTCGCGGGCTCAACCAGCGTGTCGCGGGCTCAACCAGCGTGTCGCGGGCTCGGGTCTGCGACGTCAGCGGCCGCCGAGGCCCGACGTCGCCAACGACTCGATGATCTGCCGCTGCCCGATCACGAACGCGATCAGCATCGGCACGGTCGAGAGCGCCGTGGCGGCCATGACGAGGCCGTAGTTCATGCCGCCGTACTGGCCCTGGAACTGCGACAGCAACAGCGGCACGGTGAACAGCTCCGTCGAGTTCAGCAGCACCAGCGGCAGCAGGAAGTTGTTCCAGGCGTCGAGCGCGACGATGATCGCCAACGCGCCCAGCCCCGGGCGGATGGCGGGCAGGATGACCGTCCAGTAGATGCGCCAGCGTGACGCACCGTCGATCATCGCGGCCTCCTCCAGCTCCACGGGAACCGACTGGATGAACTGGCGCGCGAGGAAGACGCCGAACGGATTGACCATGATCGCCGGGATGATCAGCGCAAGGTGCGAGTCCACCCAGCCGAACTGCGCCATCAGGAAGTAGAACGGCACGAGCGTGACCTGCTTGGGCACCATCTGCATCGCCAGGAACACCCAGAACAGCACCTTCGAGCCCCGGAAGGGGATGCGCGCGAAGCCGTAGGCGGCCATCGAGGCCGTGAGCAACGTGCCGAACACCACCAGCACGGTGATGTAGATCGAGTTGATGTAGGCGCGCCCGAACGGCAGCGCGGTCAAGGCGTCGCCGAAGTTGGTCCACACCCAGGGGTCGGGCAGCACCGACAGCGGGTCCTGCAGCAGCTGGGGCAGGCCCTTGAAGGAGGTCAGCAGCATCCACAGGAACGGCGCGACCATCAGCAGCGCGACGGCGAACACCAGCGGGTGCTTCACCCACCCGAGGCGGGTCCGACGGCGGCGCTCCGGCGTCGACGGCGCTGCGGGTGCGCCGGCGGTGGGGACAGGGGCGGTGGTGACGGTCATGGCTCAGCCCTCGTAGTGGACGAACTTCTTCTGGGCGCCGAACTGGATCGCGGTGATCACCAGGGTCAGGCCCAGCAGGACGATGGAGGCGGCGCTGGAGAGGCCGAACTGCGACTTCGCGAAGCCGAGGTCGTAGATGTGGTAGACGATCGTGCGGGTGCCGTTGTCGGGGCCGGCGTTGTTGACGAGCACGAACACCAGGTCGAACGTCTGCAGCGACGAGATGAACGCGACCACCGACTGGTAGAACACGATGGGGCTCAGCAGCGGCAGCGTCACCTTGAAGAACCGGGCGACGGGGCCGGCGCCGTCGATGGCGGCCGCCTCGAGCACCGATGGCGAGATCGACTGCAGCCCCGCCATGAAGATCACGATGTTGAGGCCCAGCGAGGACCAGATCGTCACGAGGCACACGGCCAGGAGCGCCAGCCAGGGGTGGCCCAGCCAGTCGATGGGTGGGATGTCGAAGGTGTTGGTGAGGAAGCCGCTGATCACGCCGTCGGCGCGCAGCAACTGCTGCCAGATCAGGGCGATGGCGACGGCGCTCGTCACCACGGGGGCGAAGAACAGCACGAGGTAGAACGCGCGCCCCCGGATCTTGTTGAGCACCGTGGCGCCGATGATGGCGAGGAACAGGCCGATCGGCACCGTGACGACGGCGATGACCAGCGTGTTGACGATGGCGCGGCCGAGCAGCGGGCTGGTCAGCTGGTCCCGGAAGTTCTCGAAGCCGATGAACTCGGGCACGCCGAAGCCGTTCCACTCCGTGAACGCCAGGAGGAACGCGGCGGCGAACGGGATCAGGGTGAACAGGAGCATGCCCAGCGCCTGGGGCGCCACGAAGAACATGCCCCAGTACTTGTCCTTGTCCCGCCAGCCGCGCCGGGACGGGGGGTGCCCCGCCCCGGTCACAGCTGTCGTGGTCATGCCTTGGTCTTCTCCTCGACCAGGGCGGCCACCTCGTTGAGGGCGGTCTGCGCGTCCTTCTTGCCCTCGTACAGCGGCTGCATGTACTCCACCGAGATCTGGTTGCTGAGGTCCGGCACGGCCGCCTCGGTGGCGTAGTTCGAGTAGCCCATGTCGCGCATGTCGAGCATGGTCTGGGCGTGCGCGGGGTAGCCGCCGTCGGTGACCAGCGCGTCGGTGCCCTTGATGGACGGGACGGCGTTGCCCTGGCCCTCGAGGCGCAGGCGCTGCCCGTCGGCGTCGAGGAACGCGGAGAAGAACGTGAGCGCGGCCTCGGGGTCTGCGGCCTTGGCGTTGATGGCCAGGTAGGAAGCGGCGACGCCGGTGGGCGCGGCCTTGCCGTCCTGCGTGGGCCAGCGGACGACGTCGTACAGCGTCTCGTCGACGCCCGCGCCGCGGATGGCGCCGATGGTGTAGCGGCCTGCGGCGAGGAAGCCCAGCTTGTGAGTGACGAGGAGCGTCTCCGAGCCGGCGCCCTCGGGGAGGAGGTCGGCGAGCTTGAGCTCACCGGACTGGAAGCGCTGGGCGTAGGCGTCCATGGCGGCGACGGAGTTGGCGTCGGTGTGCGCAACGTACTTGCCGTCGCCGTCGTAGACCTTGCCGCCGTTGGTGGTCATGAAGCCGTCGTGCGTGGCCCAGTAGTTCCAGTACACGGCGCCGGTCAGGCCGGCTGCGGCCAGCTTGGAGGTCATGTCGAAGAAGGCCTCGGTGGTCCACTCGTCGTTCTCGGCGAGCGTGGCGGGGTCGTCGGTGATGCCGGCGGCCTTGAGGGCCTCCTTGTCGTACCAGAGGGTGTCGGGGTTGACGTCGTTGGGCAGCGCGTAGAGCTTGCCCTCCCAGCGGGCGATGTCGAGGACGTTCTCGGCGAAGTCGCCCTCCTTGACCGAGGCGCCGTCGACGGGCATCAGCACGTTGTTGCGGATGATGGAGGCGACGCGGTCGTCGCCGATGTAGAACACGTCCGGCGCGGTGCCCGAGCTGAGCTGCGTGAGCAGCTTGGAGTGGTACTCGGAGTACGACGCCGTGGGCTGGAAGACCAGCTCGATCTCGGCGTGGTCGGCCTTGAACTGCTCCTGGAAGCGGTCGAAGCTCTTGAGGTCGTCGGGGGTGCCCCACGTGGACCAGACGACCTTGCCCTGCCCCTTCTGGCCGCCGGTGCCGGAGCAGGCGGTGAGGACGGGGCCGGCGACGGCGGCCGCGGCGAGGATGCCGGCGAAGCCGCCGAACTGGCGGCGGGTGAACGTGGTCATGGGGTGCTCCTGTCTCGGGTCGTCGATGACCCTGTCGGGTGGTGGGGGTGGTCCGGGCCGGGCGGGGCCGGTGGATGTTCTGTGGTGATGTGCTCGAGGAGGTCGGGATTGGTGGTGTCGGCTCTGCCTGCCCGGAGGCCCACGAACGTGGCGAGCAGGATGAGGGACCCGCCGAGGATGAGGCGGGCCGTGAGGGTCTCGCCGCCGAGGGCGACGGCGAAGGCGGAGGCGAAGACCGGTTCGAACGTCATCATCAGCGCCACGCGGGTGGGGGTGACGTGACGTTGGGCCCAGGTCTGGATGAGCATCGTGACGATGCCCGCTACGACGGCGGTGTACAGGATCGCTGCCCACACCGTCGGGTCAGAGGGGATGCGGTAGGCGCCGGGCAGCCCGAGGAACGAGCAGGTCACGGCCACGCCGATGAGCTGCGTCACCGTGAGTGAGACGGCGTCCATGGTGCGCGACCAGCGGTCCAGCATCACGATGTGCAGCGCGTAGAGGGTGGCGCCCACCAGCGTCAGCGACTCGCCGACGCCGCCGGACCCCACGCCCGACAGGCTGAGGACCGCCAGGCCGAGCACGGCGATGCCGACGGCGGCCCAGGTCATCCGGGTGAGTCGGGCCTTGAACGCGATCCACAGGATGATGGGCGTGAGCACGACGTAGGTGCCGGTGATGAAGCCGGACACCGAGGCGTCGGTGTGCTGGAGCCCCACCGTCTGGACGATCTGCGCCAGGCCGTACAGGCCGCCGAGCGCGAGGCCCACCTGCCATTGCTGGGGGGTGAGCCGCAGGAGTCGCCGGTGGAAGACGAGGGCGGGGATCGCGGCGCCGATGGCGAACCGGACGGCGAGGAAGTCGATGGGGTCGATCTTGTCGACCGCGTCCTTGATGATGAAGAACGTCGAGCCCCAGATCGCGGTGACGACGAGGATGCCCAGGGTGGCGGTTGTCGCCCTGCTGCCTCTCGTCACGGTTGACTCCTCCTTGAATGAAACCGGTTACACCGGGAGTGTAAAACAGTGCCCGCGTCGATGCAACCGGTTTCATTCAGGTACAGGCGGAAGGACGCCGACGGCCTTCGAGGCCGCAGGCCGCCGATCAGCTGCCGGTCAGTGCTCGGAGGACGGGCGCAGCAGCGGGTAGAGGATCGTCTCGCGGATGCCGACGCCGGTCAGGAGCATGATCAACCGGTCGATGCCCAGCCCCAGGCCGCCCATCGGCGGGACGCCGTACTCGAGGGCCTCGATGAAGTCCTGGTCGTACTCCATGGCCTCGTGGTCACCGGCCGCGGCCAGCTTCGACTGCGACATCAGCACGTCACGCTGGATGACGGGGTCCACCAGCTCGGTGTACCCGGTGCCCCGCTCGACGCCGCCGATGATGAGGTCCCATGCCTCGACCTTGCCGGCGTCGGAGCGGTGGCGGCGGGCCAGCGGCTGCGCGATCGACGGGTAGTCGTAGACGAACGTGGGCTGCAGCAGGCCGGGCTCGACGAGTTCGCCGAACAGCTCCATGACCATCTTGTCGGCGGCCCACTTCTTGTCGTACTCGACCTCGTTGGCGTCGGCGAACCGGTGCAGCACCTCGGCGGGCGTCTCGACGCTGATCTCCTCGCCCAGCTTCTCCGACAGCGCGGGGAACACCGACAACCAGCGCCATTCGCCGTCGAGGTCGATGACCCCCTTGGACGTCTCGATCTGGCGGGAGCCGACGGCGTCGGCAGAGGCCACGACGATGTCCTGGATGGTGCGGGCGATCGTGCCCTGGTCGCCCCACGCCTGGTAGGCCTCGAGCATGGTGAACTCGGCCGAGTGCGTCGAGTCGATGCCCTCGTTGCGGAACACGCGGCCGATCTCGAACACCCTGTCCGCGCCGCCCACCATCGTGCGCTTGAGGTGCAGCTCGAGCGCGATGCGCAGCGTCATGCGGATGTCGAACGCGTTGATGTGCGTCTCGAACGGGCGCGCGGCCGCGCCGCCGTGGATCAGCTGGAGGATGGGGGTCTCGACCTCCATGTAGCCCTGGCCGTAGAGCGTCTCGCGGATGGCGCGCGTGATGGCGGAGCGCTTGCGCACCATCTCGCGGGCCTCGTCACGGACGATGAGGTCGACGTAGCGACGGCGGACCCGCGACTCCTCGGACAGGTCCTTGTGCATCACGGGCAGGGGGCGCAGTGCCTTGGCGGCCATGCGCCACTCGCTGGCCATGATCGACAGCTCGCCGCGCTTCGAGACGATCACGCGTCCGGTGACCCACACGAAGTCGCCCAGGTCGACGGTGTGCTTCCACTCCGCCAGCGCCTCCTCGCCGACTTCCGCCAGCGACAGCATCACCTGGAGCCGCTCGCCGTTCTCGTCGGGCGTGAAGCCGTCCTGCAGCGTGGCGAACGCGAGCTTGCCGGTGTTGCGGATGAACACGACGCGGCCACCGGTGGTCACCACGTCCTGCGTCTCCTCGCCGGCCTCCATGTGGCCCCACTGCGCGCGGATCTCCCGCAGCGTGTGGCTGCGCTTGAGGTCTGCCGGGTAGGCCTCGACACCCTTGTCCAGCAGGCGCGCGCGCTTCTCCTTGCGGACGGCGGTCTGCTCGGAGTCGGTGGGCTGCAGCTGGGTGTCAGGGGTCTCAGTCACGCGCGACATCCTACCGTCGCCGCTCCGGGAAGCCACTTTCGACGGCGGCGCCGCCGTCGCGCGGCCCCGCGCCTCTGCCAACGCCCCCGTGATCCGCGGCTAGGCTTGCTGGATGAGCCAGCCCACCTTTGGCCCGGGCCAGGCGCCGAGGCCTGGCCCCCGCCCGTCGCAGGAGCAGACCCGCCCGCTGCCCCGGCCCATGCCCGGGCCCCGGCCGCGCCCGGTGGCGCCGCATCCGACGCCCGTGCCCGTGCCGCCCGAACCCATCTCCCCGGTCGCCCAGCGCGACACGGATCCTCGTCGGCCTCGCTTCGTCACCTACGACCTGCCGGTCTCGACCACCGACGACGTGCCGGGCCGCGAGGTGGCGGCGGTCCTCGGCGTGGTGATCGGCATCGCCACCCGCCCCCGCGACATGGCGCACAGCCCGGAGATGGCGTTCATCAACACCGCCGCGCGGCAGGACGCGATCGGCGCGCTGGTGCAACAGGCGCAGGAAGCGGGGGCCGACGCGGTGGTGGGCGTGCGGTTCGACGGCGGCAAGATCAGTGACACCGTCACCGAGTTGGCGGCCTACGGCACCGCCGTCAGGCTGCGGCCCTTGGAGGGATCAGGCCCACCGTACGGCGACTCCGTCGGCTGAGGCCTCGAAGACCACCTCCGACAGGTCTGCCGCGTGCCAGTCCGCCCCGAGTTCATCGACGGTGTGGTGCGTCAGGATGCCGAGCACCGCGCAGCCCGCGGCCCGGGCGCCGACGACACCGGCCGGCGCGTCCTCGACGACGAGGCACCGCTCCGGCGCGAAGCCCAGCAGGCGCGCCGCGAGGGCGAAGGACTCCGGCGAGGGCTTGCCCTCCACCACCTGGTCACGCGTGACCACCACCGACGGCCGGGGCAACGCCGTCGCCGTCATGCGGGAGTCCAGGAGGGGGGCGGTGCACGAGGTGGCGATCGCGGCACGCTCGGCCGGCACCGCCTCGAGCGCCGCCATGGCGCCGGGCAGCGCGATCACGTCTGCCACGTCCTCGATCTCGAGTTGCTCGATGCGGGCCTGCCCCTCGTCGAAGCGTTCGGCGGGCAGCAGCGCCCTGACCATGGCGTCGCTGGGGAGGCCGGTGTAGCGGCTGTGGTCCTGCGGTTCCACCCCGAACTCCGCAGCCCACGTTGCGGCGGCACGCACGATGGCCGCGGTGGAATCCGCGAGTGTGCCGTCGAAGTCGAAGATCACGGCGTCGAAGACACCGAGGGCGCTGCTCACTTCCAGAGCGTCATGCCGGAGAAGCCGACGACGATGAGCACGAGGCCGATGGCGACGTTCCAGTCACCGATGGAGCGCATGAAGCCGATGTCCTGGCCGGCCAGGTTGTAGACGACCATCCAGAGCACCCCGAACAGCAGCACCGGGATGAACACTGCCGGCACCCAGTTCCGCCCGCCCGGCGCGAGGCGCGCCGTCTCGGCGCGCTGCTCAGCGAGTTCCGACAGGCGCTTGCGCTTCTGCTTGTCAGCTGCCTGCTTGCGAACCTTGGATTCGGCCACGATGTCTCCTTCTGGGGTCCGCCCTAGCCTAATTGACACCGGCGACAATGCCCACATTTGCGGCTCTTCGTACCTGAGCGTGGGGTCATAGTCGTAGACCGCCGCCGATGAGGAGCATTCTGAGGCGGTAGT
>NZ_BAABLV010000013.1:0-100351 GCF_039544535.1 Tessaracoccus lubricantis | reverse complement strand
CTTCGTCGCGGGCGCCCCTCAGGAACCGTCCTTCGTGGGCGCTGGCTCCTTCGTCGCGGGCGCCCCTCAGGAGCCGTCCTTCGTGGGCGCTGGCTCCTTCGTCGCGGGCGCCCCTCAGGAGCCGTCCTTCGTGGGCGCTGGCTCCTTCGTCGCGGGCGCCCCTCAGGAACCGTCCTTCGTGGGCGCTGGCTCCTTCGTCGCGGGCGCACCTCGGGAACCGTCCTTCGTGGGCGCTGGCTCCTTCGTCGCGGGCGCACCTCGGGAACCGTCCTTCGTGGGCGCTGGCTCCTTCGTCGCGGGCACCCCTCAGGAACCGTCCTTCGTGGGCGCTGGCTCCTTCGTCGCGGGCGCCCCTCAGGAACCGCCGAAGCGAACCATGTTGTTGAACCGCCAGTCACGCACCCACTGGTACGCCTTCGTGCCGTCAGCCCTCGTCACGAGCGCGATCGCGTCCGACTCGATGTAACTGCGACACCCGTTGCGGCCAGTGGCGGCGGTGTCGCACTCCGTGCGCCACTTCCGGCCGTCGGCGGCAGTCCACGACCCCGTCGCCCCCAGCGGGTTGCCCCTCCACAGTGCGCGGGGAGAGGCCTTGTACGTCAGGTTGTTGAACGCCCACCCGTTGGACTGCACGAACGTGCCGCCCACCTGCGCCACCGTCGTGGCCCAGATCTCCGTGCGGCAGCGCTCCGTGCGGGAGTACGGCTCGCACGTGGTGCGCCAACGACGGCCGTTGACCAGGTGCTCGCCCGGCGTGATGTAGATGTCCACCGGCTTGGGCGTGAGGTCCGGGTAGACCTCGAGGTAGTTGCCCCGTTCGGTGTGGAGGTTGCCGAGCGGCGCCTTCGCCGCCTCGGTGACCACGTTCTTCAGCACCTGCTTCACGAACGCCACGGAGCGCTCCTCGTACCGGATGCCCGGCGACAGCGCGAACGCGAAGCCCATCGTGCCCAGGTTGAACACGCCGGCCTTCGACGGCGCCACGTAGTACGTGAGGTCCGACGTGCCGGTGCGGGTGGTGCAGTTGAACGACGAGTGCGCGGCGATGTGCACGCCCTGCGGCGAGTCAGGCCCGGCCTTGTCGACCTCGTGGCCGATCAACTGCGGGTACCGCGACCCGACGGTGGCCCCAGTTCCCTTGAACGCCCAGAAGCTGGGGTTCACCACCACCAGGTCCGTCTGCGGATTGGCGCCGTCGCAGTCGTACTGCGACCCGATCAGCCGCGCCTCGGGATTGGGGTACGGCTCCGAGCGGAAGGTGCCCGTCGTCGTGCGGTCCTGGACCGGGTCGAGGTGGCTGAGCTTGTAGGAGGTGACGCGCGTGAAGTCGGCGTTGAACCGCGTGCGGTAGTAGGCGGCGTTCGACCCGAGGAACAACAGGTTGGTGCCCCTGTCGCGCAGGACCTCGGCGTTGCGGCGCATCTCCACCGACCAGTACTCGTCGTGGCCCAGCATCACCAGCGCACGGGAGCCGCGGAACGAGTCCGCGCCGCGGTGGAGTTCGGAGTTCGTCGTGTAGCTGATCGGCACCCCCAGCGACTCCAGGTACTGCACCAGGCCCAGCTCGTAGCGGTAGAACTTGTCGGCGCCGTTGCCGCGGTTGGGCCGGTGCATGCTGACGGTGTACGCACGGTTCAGGGCGCTGCCGTCGGGCAGGCCGACGTAGAGCGAGTACCCGCCGATGCTGTTGTAGGCCGCGTGCGTCGAGGTGGCCAACATCACGGTCACCGCCCCGGAGTGGCTGGGGGAGCGGAGGAAGGCGGCGGCGTAGCGCTGCCGGTTCTGGTCATCGGTCAGCTTGGCCAGGTAGGCGCCGGGCTGCCAGCCGGTGGTGTCGAAGCGGTGCGTCACGCCCCAGTTGGAGCAGTCCACGGTCTTGTCGACGGTGGCGCAGGCCGGCTGCCTCACCAGCGGCTGCGCGGCGGCGGTGGCGACCAGCAGCCCGCCCGCGCCGTCGTAGTGGCCCATCCGGAACACCTCGACGGTGACCGTGGCGCCGGTGCCGTGCACCTTCAGCTGGAGTTCCTGCCCCGGGAGGATCGACTCGCCCACGGCGTAGCCGGACAGCTCGAGCCAGTCAGCGGCGCCTCGGCTCAACTGCCACGTGGGCGCCGCCGCGGCCTCCTGGCTGGGTACCCACACCGAGGTGAGGGCGACGACGATTGCAACGAGCAGCGCACGGATCCGCATGTAACTTCCCCCTTGTCAGCGACATCCCCACAGACTCTAGCCCGGGCATCCGACATGGTGGGCGAGGGCGGAAAGTCTGACCCCATGAACGATCAACGTTTGCGCGCAGGGGATTCGGACCGCGATCACACCCTCACCATCATCCAGCGAGCCTACGAGGCGGGCCGGCTCGACCTCGACGAGATGCGCGAGCGTCAGGAGAAGGCCCTGAAGTCGCGCTACACCGACGAGCTGCCCGCGCTGGTCGTGGACCTCCCCGAGGGCAGTGAGCTGGTGGCGCGCCCCGCGCACGCTCCCGCGGCCAACGCGCCCCGCTACGAAGCGCTCCCGGCCACGGCGCCCGGCGACGGTGGGTTCAACGTGGCCATCATGAGCGGCCGCGACGTGCTCGTCGAGCCAGGCACCCGCGAGGTCGGCTGCCTTTCCTTCTGGGGAGGCAACAACTACGACCTCACCCAGGCCATGGGCCCCGGCCGGATCGTGACCATGACGTTGAATTCCATCATGGGTGGCTGCAACGTCCACGTGCCGCCCGGCGTGCGGGTCATCGACCAGTCGGTGGCCCTCATGGGGGGCAACGACATCCACGCGCGGGCGCAGGGCGACGGGTCAAACGGCACCGTGGTGATCAAGGGCCTGCAGTTCTGGGGCGGCAACGACGTCAAGCTGCGGCAGTAGGGACGCTCGGCGTCCCCTGCCGGGGTGGTGCGCGCGACGGAGGGGAGGAGTAGCGTCGAGTCCCCGGGGCAGGGCCCAGGCGGCCCTGCCGAACGAAGGAGCCGACATGTCCGAGGACCGCTATTTCGAGGAAGAGGACAACCCCACGTCGGTGATCACGGATCACGACGAGGCCGTCCACCGCGCCGAGACCCATGATGCCGACCAGCCACCCAGCCCGGAGGGCACGGAGGGCACGGAGCCGGACGACGACGCGGACGCCGACGCCTGAAGCGCCGAGGCGCCGATACCCCCATTTTCCTCAGGGTTTACCAGGGTTGAGCCGCTCTGGCTCAACTTTGACTTGAGCGTGGGCCGGGTCTGTGGTTAGCTTGAGTCAACCCCGCTCAAGGGAACTGACACAGACTTCAACGCTTCACAGCACCAATCCCAGGAGGAAATCACATGGCTCGTGCAGTAGGCATCGACCTCGGCACCACCAACTCGTGCGTCGCCGTCCTCGAGGGCGGCGAACCCACCGTCATCCCCAACGCTGAAGGCTCGCGCACCACCCCGTCGGTGGTCGCGTTCTCCAACTCCGGCGAGGTCCTCGTCGGTGAGGTCGCCAAGCGTCAGGCGGTCACCAACGTCGACCGCACCGTCCGCTCCGTCAAGCGCCACATGGGCACTGACTGGAAGGTCGAGATCGACGGCAAGGACTACCGCCCGCAGCAGATCTCCGCGTTCGTGCTGCAGAAGCTGAAGCGCGACGCCGAGGCCTACCTCGGTGAGTCGGTCACCAACGCCGTCATCACCGTCCCCGCGTACTTCTCCGACGCCGAGCGCCAGGCCACCAAGGAAGCCGGCGAGATCGCCGGCCTGAAGGTGGACCGCATCATCAACGAACCCACCGCCGCCGCGCTGGCCTACGGCCTCGACAAGGGCGACACCGAGCAGACCGTCCTGGTGTTCGACCTCGGTGGCGGCACGTTCGACGTGTCGCTGCTCGAGATCGCCGACGGCGTGTTCGAGGTCAAGGCCACGAAGGGCGACAACCGCCTCGGTGGCGACGACTGGGACGCCGTCGTCGTCGACTGGCTGGTCACGCAGTTCAAGAACAAGAACGGCGTCGACCTGTCCAAGGACAAGATGGCCCGCCAGCGCCTGCAGGAGGCCGCCGAGCGCGCGAAGATCGAGCTGAGCTCCGCGTCGGAGACCGCCATCAACCTGCCCTACATCACGGCCTCGGCCGAGGGCCCGCTGCACCTCGACGAGAAGCTCTCGCGCGCCGAGTTCCAGCGCATGACCCAGTCGCTGCTGGACCGCTGCCGCGCGCCGTTCAACGCGGTGATCGCCGACGCCAAGACCTCCGTCGACAAGATCGACACGGTCCTGCTCGTCGGTGGCTCCACCCGCATGCCCGCCGTCGCAGACCTGGTGAAGGAACTGACCGGCGGCAAGGAGCCCAACAAGGGTGTCAACCCCGACGAGGTCGTCGCGCTGGGTGCTTCGCTGCAGGCCGGCGTGCTCAAGGGCGAGGTCAAGGACGTGCTCCTGCTCGACGTGACCCCGCTGTCGCTGGGCATCGAGACCAAGGGCGGCGTGATGACCAAGATCATCGAGCGCAACACCACCATCCCCACCAAGCGGTCCGAGGTGTTCACCACCGCCGAGGACAACCAGCCGTCGGTGATGATCCAGGTCTACCAGGGCGAGCGCGAGTTCGCCCGCGACAACAAGTCGCTCGGCAACTTCGAGCTGACCGGCATCCTGCCCGCGCCGCGTTCGGTGCCGCAGATCGAGGTCACCTTTGACATCGACGCCAACGGCATCGTGCACGTCAACGCCAAGGACCTCGCCACCAGCAAGGAGCAGTCCATGACTGTCACCGGCGGTTCGGCGCTGGCCAAGGACGACATCGAGCGCATGGTCAAGGACGCCGAGTCGCACGCCGAGGAGGACCGCAAGCGTCGCGAGGCCGTCGACATGCGCAACGAGGGCGACGCCCTGGTGTTCCGCACCGAGAAGCTGCTCACCGAGCACGAGGAGACCATCGGCGAGGACGTCAAGGCGCCCGTCGTCGAGGCCACCAACACGCTGAAGGAAGCCCTGAAGGGTGAGGACGACGATGCGGTGAAGGCCGCCATCGAGGACCTCAACACCAAGGCCGCCGCCATGGGCCAGGCGATCTACGCCGCCGCCCAGGCCAAGGCCCAGGAGTCCGCTCCCGCCGACGGCGAACCCGCTGACGCCACGCCTGCGGGCGAGGAAGACGTCGTCGAGGCGGAGATCGTCGACGAGGAGAACGACAAGTGACCGATTCGCAGTTCACTCCGGACAGCGAAGCAGTGGGCGAGACCGTCGAGGAGACGGCCTCGCCCACGGGCGCGCAGGACGAGACCCCCGTCGAGTTCGAGGCCGTGGAGGCCGTTGACCGCGTCGCCGAGCTCGAGAAGCTCGTCGAGGAGCGCACCACAGACCTGCAGCGCCTCGGCGCGGAGTACGTCAACTACAAGAAGCGCGTCGACCGCGACCGCGACCTGGCCCGCGCCTCGGGCATCGAGTCGGTGCTCGCCGACTTCATGCCGGTGCTCGACGCCATCGCGCTCGCCCGCCTGCACGGTGACGTCGACGGCGGCTTCAAGATGGTGGCCGAGGAACTCGAGAAGGTGACCTCCAAGCACGGCCTGGTGGCCTTCGGTGAGGTGGGTGAGGAGTTCGACCCCAACCTGCACGAGGCCCTCATGGCGGTGCCGCTGGAGCAGCCCGTGACGGTGACCACCGTGTCGCAGGTCATGCAGCAGGGCTACCAGCTGAAGGGCCGGGTCATCCGCCCGGCCCGGGTCGCCGTCGCCAACCCGTGACGTAGAGAGGAGATGATCGGGACGTGAGTACGAAGGACTGGCTCGAGAAGGACTACTACAAGGTTCTCGGCGTCTCCAAGAACGCGGCGCCGGACGAGATCAAGAAGGCCTTCCGCAAGATCGCGCGCGACAACCACCCTGACCAGAACCCCGGCGACAAGTCCGCCGAGGCCAGGTTCAAGGAAGCCTCCGAGGCCAACGCGGTGTTGTCGGACGTGGAGAAGCGCAAGGAGTACGACGAGGCACGCAGCCTGTTCGGCGGCGGGTTCCGGTTCAACCGGCCCGGCCAGCCGGGCGGTGCGTCGCCGTCGTTCGAGGACCTGTTCCGCAACGCGGGGCAGGGCGCCGGCCAGCAGGGCTTCGGCGACCTGTTCGGCGGCCTCTTCAGCGGGGGTGGAGCCACGCGTCGCGCCACGCAGCGCGGCCCCCGTCGGGGCGCCGACATCGAGGGCGACGTGACCATCACCTTCGAGCAGGCGGTCGAGGGCGCCACCGTCACGATGCGTACGGTGTCGGACCAGCCGTGTCCGTCGTGCCGGGGCACCGGCGCGAAGGCCGGCACCCTGCCGCGGGTGTGCCCCACCTGTGAGGGCTCGGGCATGCAGACGACGCAGGCCGGGGGCGTGTTCCAGATGAGCGAGCCGTGCACCGACTGCCTCGGCCGCGGCCTCATCGTCGACACGCCGTGCCCAGACTGTGGCGGCTCCGGCCGCGGCAAGTCGACCAAGACGATGAACGTGCGGATCCCCGCAGGCGTCGACGACGGGCAGCGCATCCGGCTCAAGGGCAAGGGCGCGGCCGGCGAGAACGGCGGCGCGCCGGGCGACCTGTACGTCAGCGTGCACGTCACCCCGCACAAGCTGTTCGGGCGCAGCGGCTCCAACCTGACGCTGGAGGTCCCGGTGACCTTCACCGAGGCGTCGCTGGGTGCCGACATCCAGATCCCCACCATGCAGGGGCAGCGCGTGAAGTTGCGCATCCCGCCGTCGACCCCGAACGGGCGCACGATGCGCGTCCGCGGCCGCGGCGCGCGCAAGGCCGACGGCACCAACGGCGACCTGCTGGTCACCATCAAGGTCGAGGTGCCCGACGACCTGAGCGAGGAGGCCAAGGCCGCGCTGCAGGAGTACGCGGAGAAGGCCCACCAGGGCAACCCGCGCGAGGCACTCTTCGGCGGGTGATGACAGATGAGCCAGCACCTGCAGCCGTTCGATCCCGACGCGGCGGTCTTCCCCGTCTCGGTGGCCGCCTCGCTGGCTGACATGCACGCGCAGACCCTGCGCGGCTACGACCGGCTCGGCCTCGTCGTCCCCAAGCGGGCGCGGGGCCGGGGCCGGCGTTACTCGTTGCGCGACGTCGCCAAGCTGCGGCACGTGCAGTACCTGTCACAGACCGAGGGCATCAACCTCGAGGGCATCCGGCGCATCCTGGCGTTGGAGGAGCAGGTGGACGGCCTGCGTGACCAGGTGGAACGCCTCGGCGACCTGGTGCGCCGCATCCAGGGCGACCAGATGACGGCGCGGGTGTTCACCGCCGAATCCTCGGGCCGGGTCCACCAGGGTTGGTACCGCCCGCAGCGCCGTCTCGAGCTGCCCAGCGGCTCCTGAGCGCGCCCAGCCCGCCGTCGTTGCTGGCCTGTCGCAGACGTTCGGTGACGTCGCAGACCTTGCGTGATCTCGCAGACCTTCGGTGACGTCGCAGACCTTGCGTGATCTCGCAGACCTCCGGTGACCTCGCAGACCTCCGGTGACCTCGCAGACCGGCCATGGCGTCGCAGACAGTCCTCTGTCTGCGACAGCGGCCGAGGTCTGCGACGTCGGGCTCAGGTCTGCGACGTCGAGCCCCAATTCTGCGACGTGGGGCGCAGGTCTGCGACGACGAGCCGAAGGTCTGCGACGTCGGGCTCAGGTCTGCGACGACGCGAGCACCACGTCAGAACCCCAGGCGGCGGGCGGCCTCACGGATGTGGTCGGCGCTGTCGCGCAGGCGCTGGAGTTCACCGTCGGTCAGGGGCAGCTCCAATGCGCGGCCCACCCCCTTGCCGTCGACCACGTGCGGCACCGACATGCACACGTCGGAGATGCCCTTCCAGTCGTCGAGGTACGACGACACCGGCATCACCCGGTGCTCGTCGCGCAGCACCGCCTGGATGATGCGGGTGCCCGCCAACCCGATGGCGTAGTTCGTGGCCCCCTTGCCCTCGATCACCTCGTAGGCGGCTCCGACGACCTGCTCGGCGATCCGTTCGCGCACCTCGCGGCTCAACTGGCCGGTCTGCTCCTCCCACTGCTTCAACGGCACGCCGCCGATCGTGGCCGTGCTCCACAGCGGCGTCTCGGTGTCCCCGTGCTCGCCGGCGATGTAGGCGTGCACGTTGGTCACCGACACCGCGCACTCGGCCGCGATCAGCCACCGCAACCGCGACGAGTCCAGCACCGTGCCGGACCCCATCACCTGGTTGCGGGGGAGGCCGGAGATCTTCAGCGCGGCCTGCGTCGTCACGTCGACGGGGTTGGTCACCATGATGAACACGGCGCCCGGCGACTGTTCCACCAGCGGCGGGATCAGCGACTTCATCATCCCCACCGTCTTGGCGGCCAGGTCCATCCGGGTCTCGCCTGGCTGCTGCTTGGCGCCCGCGGCGACGACCACCACGTCCGAGTTGGCGGTGACCGCCACGTCGTCGGAGCCCTCGACGGTGACGTGGGGTGGCAGGAACTGGCTGCCGTGGGCGAGGTCCAAGGCCTCGGCCTTCACCTTGACGGCGCTGATGTCGTGGAGCGCCACGTGCGTGGCCGCCCCCTTGATGAGTGCCGCGTAGGCGAGGGAGGTGCCGACGGCGCCTGCGCCGACGACGGTGAGCTTCGTGCCGCGAATCTTCATGTGCCCAGTCTGGCGGACAGCACCAATCACCGAGCAGAACGCGCCCTAAGGGGTGAATCGGGGAGGTTTCCGGGAGGGAACCCATCGAGCCGGGCACCTTGTCGATGCACACTGGATGGGGAAGCCAAGCGATCCAGGAGGGTCCCATGACCGAGTACCACACCGACCGGCCCGACGAACACCACGAGGGCGAGCACTTCGCGGACGAAGCCGCCTTCACCCACGACGCCCCTGAGGCGGCGGCCGACTCGGCCTTCGGCGAGCGCCACGACACCGTCGACGGGCCGGAGGCCCCGCGCTCCCAGCAGGAGCAGTTGGGGCAGAACCTGCGCAAGGCCGCCGAGGACACGGCCTACGCCGCCGTCGGCTTCGTGGGCCTCATGGCCGACAAGGCCAAGGAGTTCTACGAGGACCAGAAGAAGCAGTACGCCGAATCGCACCCCGATGCCGAAGGCGAGCAGGGCGCGAAGAACTTCATCAACCAGTTGCGCGAGCAGCTCGACCGGTTCATCGACGACGTCAACCGCGGGTTCCGCGACCTGGCGGACCGGGGCCGCGCCTCCGGCAAGGACGCGACGACCACCGGCACCCACGGTGCCGAAGGGTCTGACCAGCCCAACGACGAGAACAAGGACTACACGATCTGAGTCCCTCACCCACGCACACAAGCGGCCGGCGCCCCTCGGGGTGCCGGCCGCTTCGCGCCTGATCAGTCCAAGGTGGCCGACGCCAGGTCGGTGCCGTCGGCAGCCTTCAGCGCCACCACCTGGCCCGTGTCGCGCCGCACCTCGAGCCGCGCCGCCTGACCGGGGTCGGGAAGCGAGGCGAGCAGCTCGTCGACGGCGGCTGCCACGGTCGGCGCGTCCGGGAGCGGACCCGGGCCGGGCAGCGTCACGCCGGTGAGCAGCGGGTGCGACTCGACCCTCGTGTGCGTACCGTCGAGGGCGCGGTACCAGTGGTAGGTCCGTTCACGGTCGGTGCCGCGCAGGGCGACGTTGACGATGCCCTGCGAGGCGTCCACGTCCACGAAGACGACGTCCTCGGCGATGCCCGCGCGCTCGATGTCCGCCCAGACCTGCGTCACCGCAGCCGCGGAGACGGGTTCGGCGATGGGCTGGAGCGGGTCGCCGTCGAGGAAGGCGCTGCCCTGGCCGTCGCACTCCGCGCTCACCACGGCGGTGCCGGCAGCGAGCGCGCGCGCCGTGACGCGGGCGTCGCCGTCGCAGGACTCGATCTGCGCCTGCGCCAGCTCGACGGTGGCGTCCAGCGGGAAGTCGTCGCGCGGCACCGCGATGGGCGCCGCGGGATCCGTCGTGCCGGAACCCTCCGTCGGGTACAGGGCCTGCGTGCTGGGCGGCTGGCCGCTGACCACCTCCAGCCGCCAGTCGTCGGTGAGCGTGAAGCCCGACAGCCGCGCGGTGGATGCCACATGCCCGCGCAACGCGTCGATGGCCTCGGCCCGCCTGTCCTCGTCGGGCGACGGCGTGCACCCGGAGGCGGCCAGGGCAGCGGCCGCCACCCAGAGGGCCGCCCGCCTACCCGAAGTACTCATTGAAGAGGGCGTCGGCCTCGGACGTGGAGGACGCTTCGTTGTCCAGGTAGTTGCGTGCGGTCTGGCGCAGCGCGTCCCGCATGTCCTCGGCGGCGGTGCGCCCGCCGTCGATCGCTGCGGTGAGGTCGTCTGCCAGGCCGTTCAACGAGGCCGACTCGGCGGAGGAGAAGTGGGGCATGTCGATCATGATGACAGGCAGCCGCGCTGCCCCGGTGGCGGTGGCGTGCAACGAGGACATCTCGTTGGCGATGTCGTCCCAGTAGGTGGCCTGGGACCGGAACCACGCCGCGTTGGCCCGCACCTCGTCGGTCTCGACGCAGCCGGGCTGGTCGAGGTCGCGGGAGACGTTGCGGGGCGTGGGCCACGTGCCGCCCGGGCCGACGCCGTCGAGGTCATTGCCCAGGAGCCCCACCTGCACGACGGAGGTGACCGCCGCCACCAGTTGCCGGCCCTGTTCCTGCACGCGGTCGAAGAACAGCTGCCGCTGGTCGAGGACCAGTTGCGCGAGGTCCTCCACCGCGCCGATGAAGTCGCCGATCGTGGGCTCCATCAGCACGATCTTGATCGCGTCGAGGTAGACCTGCTCCTGCTGCTGCGCAAGGTCGGTCAGGTTGGCGATCGAATCCGTCACGTTGCCGAGGTAGGTGGTGGTGTTGGACACCAGGCCGCCCGTGACGTCGCGGGCCTTCTCCGCAGCGGTCCGCTGGCTGCCGATCGAGGCGTCGTAGCCCGCCGCGTTGCCGCTGGCCCACGGCTCGCCGTCGGCCGGGATCTCGTTGGTGTTGGCGGGGTAGTAGATGTTCTCGAAGGATGAGTCGATGCTGAACCAGTCGGTCAGGAAGCCGCCCACGTCGGTGGGGATGGACACCAGCTTGTCCTTGCGGCTCATCTGCTCGGTCTCGGTGGTGTTGTACTTCGTCTCCGCGTCCGCGAGGGCGTCCATGGCCTCGCCCTGACGTTCGTGGTCGCTCACCCGGATGGTGTGCCAGAACATGCTCCAGTCTGACGGGCGGGTCTCGCTGTAGTACCCGCCCGAGGGGCAGAACGGCCAGCTCTCGCAGCGGTACTCCTTGAAGTCGCCGACCAGCGCGCGCGACGCCTCGATCTCGGCCAGCACCAGCTCGGCCTGGAGTTCGTAGGCGTCCTGGAGGTCGTCGGTCATCTGGGTGATGAGGTCGAGGGTGGCTTGGGGTCCCATGGGCGTCTCCGTTCTACTTCTCGATGAGGTGGCGGCGGGCCGCCGCATAGTGCCGCTGGGCCGCGGCGATGTCGGGGTCCTCCTGCGCGGGCCGCACGAGGGGGTTCGGGAGCGCGTCGAGGATCTCGTCGGACAGCGACTGCAGCGCCGCCTTCTCGGCCCACTCGGGGTTGATCTGCAGGGAGTGGAACCGGCCGCCGACCAGGAACACCTCCACCCTGTCGCGCGGCGTGCTGAGCACCTCCGCGCGACGGTGGTCCACCTCGCCGGCCCTCAGGCGCGCGAGGTAGCGGCGCATGGCGGCGCGGCCCTCACGCATCTCGGCCAGGTACGCCGGGATGGACGAGAGCGGCAGGTGCACCTCCGGCACCGCCGGAGGCGCCTCCTGCCCACGAGGCGGCAGGGCTTGGCGGATGGCGGCGGAGATGGCCTCGGCCAGCTCGCGGGGGTTGAGGTGGTCGCGCCACGACGCGCTGATGCGGAGCGAGACGACCTCGAGGTCCGCGACGGTGATGGTGATGACGCCGGACTCGTCCGTAATGACCGTTTCCTGCACTGTGCCTCCCAAGTTTGCGTGTGCAGCCTACGGCGCGGCGGGGTCACGGCCACTGCCCTGAACGCGACGGCGGCCGCCACCCGTCGGGGTGCCGGCCGCCGTCGTCCTGACGTGCGTCAGATCATCGGCGTGGTGTGCCAGATGCGCTGCAGGTAGTCGCGCATCGAGCGGTCCGAGCTGAAGTAGCCGGTGCGGGCCACGTTGAGGATGGCCGAGCGGGTCCACGCCTCCTGGTCCGCGTAACGCTCCTCGACCCGCGCCTGCGCGTCGACGTAGCTCTGGAAGTCTGCCAGCGCCATGAAGCGGTCTTGGTTGATCAGGTTCAACACGACCGAGTCGAACAGGTGGCGGTTGCCGCCCGAGAAGTGCCCGGAGAGGATGAGGTTCAGCGCGTCGCGCAGGTTCTCGTTGGACTCGTAGTAGGACGCCGGGTTGTATCCGGCAGCGCCCAGGTCGGCCACCTCCGGCTCCGTCATGCCGAACAGGAAGAAGTGCTCGTCGCCCACCAGTTGGCGGATCTCGACGTTGGCGCCGTCGTCCGTGCCGATCGTCAGCGCGCCGTTGAGCGCGAACTTCATGTTGCCGGTACCCGAGGCCTCCATGCCGGCCAACGAGATCTGCTCGGACAGGTCCGCCGCAGGGATGAGCTTCTCGGCGAGCGTGACGTTGTAGTTCGCGGGGAACGCGACCTTCAGCCGGCCCTCGAGCCGCGCGTCGTTGTTGACGACCTCGGCCACCTTGTTGATCAGGTGGATGGTGTCCTTCGCCATCCGGTAGCCAGGGGCGGCCTTCGCGCCGAACAGCACGGTGCGCGGCGTCACGTCGGCGGCGGCGATCTTGCCGCTGAGGACCTGCTCGTACAGCGACACGATGTGCAGCAGCTTCAGCGACTGGCGCTTGTACTCGTGCAGGCGCTTCACCATGACGTCGAGCATGTGGCCCTCGGGCAGCGCGATGCCGTCGCGGGCCTCCAACAGGCCGGTCAGGCGGCGCTTGTTCCACGCCTTGACCTCACGGAACCGGGCCTTGAAGTCCTCGTCCTCGGCGTACGGCTCCAGCTCGCGGAGCCGCTCGAGGTCGGTGACCCAGCCGCTGCCCAGCGTGTCGTTCAGGAGGTCGGCGAACTTGTAGTTGGCCATCCGCACGAAGCGACGGGGGGTCACGCCGTTGGTGACGTTGGTGAACCGGTCGGGCCAGAGGTCGGCGAAGTCCTTGAGGACCTTGTCGCGCAGCAACTGCGAGTGCAGCGCGGCCACGCCGTTGATCTTCGTGGCGGCGACGGCGGCCAGGTGCGCCATGCGCACCCCCTGCTCCCGGTCCTCGACGATCAGCGACATGCGGCGGGCGCGGATCTCATCGCCGGGGAACGTCTCGTGCACCTCGCGGAGGAAGTGCTCGTTGATCTGGTAGATCAGTTCCAGGTGGCGGGGCAGCAGGCGGCCCAGCAACTCCGTCGACCACACCTCGAGCGCCTCCGGCAGCAGCGTGTGGCAGGTGTAGGCGAAGCACTTGCGGGTGGCCTCCCAGGCCTCCTCCCACTCGAAGCCCTCTTCGTCGATGAGGATGCGCATCAGCTCCGGCACCGCGATGACCGGGTGCGTGTCGTTGAGCTGGAAGATGATCCGGTCCGACAGGTTGTGGAGGTCGAAGCCCTCCTCGAGCTCGTTGTTGATGAAGTCGCGCAGCGAGGCGGCGACGAAGAAGTACTGCTGCTGCAGGCGCAGCTCCTTGCCCTGCGGCGTGGAGTCCTCCGGGTACAGCACCTTCGAGATGTTCTCCGCGAAGGTCTGGGCGCGGACGGCCTGGGCGTAGTCGCCCGCGTTGAAGATCTGCAGGTCGAACGCCTTTGTGGCCACGGCGCTCCAGAGGCGCAGGGTGTTCACGCGGCCGTTGAGGTAGCCCGGCACCATGTAGTTGTACGGCACCGCGAGCACGTTCCACTCCGGGTTCCAGCGGCAGCGCTCCTCGCCGTCGACGTCCGTGTAGCGCTCGGTGGTGCCACCGAAGTTCACCACGACGGAGGCCTCGGGGTGCGGGAACTCCCACGGCGCGCCCAGCGCCAGCCAGGTGTCGGGCTGCTCGACCTGGCGGCCGTCGACGAACGTCTGGCGGAAGATGCCGTACTCGTAGCGGATGCCGTAGCCGATGCAGGGCACGTTCATGGTGGCCAGCGAGTCGATGAAGCAGGCGGCCAGGCGGCCGAGGCCGCCGTTGCCGAGCCCGGGCTCGATCTCCTGCGCGCGCAGGGTGGGCAGGCTCAGCCCGCACTGCCGCAGGCCCTCTGCGGCAATGTCGTGCAGGTCGGAGGCGAGCAGCGCGTTGTTCAGCTGGCTGCCGAGGAGGTACTCGGCCGACAGGTAGCCGATGGTCTTGACCTTGGCGTCCTGCGTCTTGCGATTGGTCTCGAGCCAACGCGCCATGAGGTAGTTCTTCACGGTGCTGGCGAGCGCCAGGTACTGGTCGTTGACGGAGGAACGCGAGAGCGTCACGCCCTGGTTGGTGTTGAGTTCATGGAGGAACTCCCGCACGAACCCGTCGACCGAGTACGTCGGGGCTCCCACCGGTGCAGTGGCCAGAGGATGGGTCGGTGTCGACGTGGGTCCGATGCGTCGGACGTCGGTGCTGGGTGATTCATCGGCCCGCTCAGGGCCCCCATTGATCTGCGCAATGTCAGGCATGACCCAACAGTAGTTTGAACGTGCACATTTCTCACATCGGCGTGTCTGGGGCGCCAATGCACGCTAACCGGTACCGCGCGTGCTAATCACCTCCCTCGGGGTGTTTTCCCTTCCCCGGGGCTGAGAGAGGCTGGATGAGTATCCCGGTTTCACGGACCGGCTCAGGTTCTGCCGGGGGACGAAGGGAGCAACACCATGCACCACGACGAGAACATCGACCAGCTGCTCGAGGCCACGGCCTACGACCGCAACGGTGAACGCATCGGCGGCGTCAGCGGGGTTTACCTGGACGACCAGACCAGCCAGCCCATGTGGGTGACGGTCAACACCGGCCTGTTCGGGCTGCGCACCAGTTTCGCGCCGCTGGCCGGCTCCACCCTGGACGGCGAACGCCTGACGCTCGCCGCCGACAAGGACACCGTCAAGGACGCCCCGAACGTGGACGAGGACGGGCACATCTCCCGTTCGCAGGAAGACGACCTGTACCGCTACTACCAGGTCGACAGCTCCGTCATCGAGGCGGACCGCCTCCGCACCCGCCGCTGGGATCGCGACCACGACCTGTCCGGCGAACAGCGCTCCGATCCCACCTACGCCCACGTCCACGACGACGTCCGCCGCGACGACGAGAGCCCGGGCTCGCCGGGCCTCGGCAACGCGACGCACAGCGCCACCGGTGGTGGCCTCGGCTCGCCCGGCATGGGCAACGAGGACGACCTCCGCAGCCGCCGCGACGACCTCGAGGGCGACCCCGCCTACCGCAACGACCCCGCCTACGTCGAGGACCAGGCCGCGCTCGGCGGCGAGCAGTACGTCGACGACGAGCGCCTGCGCGACGAGCGCCTCCGCGACGTCGGCCCCGACGGCGAGTACGTCGACGACGAGGAATACGTCGACGACGACCCGGCCAGCTACCCGGATGCGGCCGAGGGCCCGCTGGGGGAGCGCACCCGCGGCGCCCGCCCCATCGACAACATCTTCGACGCACCCGACCGGGGCAACCCCCGCCCCAACTGATGTGATCGAGTGATCCCGGGGATCGGTCGGCCCGGCAACGGGCCGGCCGTTTCCCGTGGTGGGACAAAATGCGTCGGGGGCCGCAACCGAATCCAGACCTGCGACGTATTACCAGTGACTCCTCCGCGAGCGAGGATGGACACATCCACGGGGCATGGCCCCGGCAACAGTAAGGACGCAGCAATGTCGCTTCTCCGCCGAATCACCTTCGCGGCAGCCGCCGCGGGGCTGGCCATCGCAGGGCTGGTCACCCAGCCCTCCCAGGCAGCCGACACCACGGACGTCTACACGACTCCGGGTGGCCACATCCAGAACGGTCGCCTCTGGATCACCGACTGCGAGATGTACTCGTCGACCGTGGTGCGCTGCACCACCCAGATCTGGTCGACGCAGGTCGTCTACCGTGACGGCCGGTTCGTCAACGACACCGACTGGCACTTCAACAACCTCACCTACCTGCCGTCACCCCGCGCGAACTGGGCCGGCAACCCGCTTGCCACGACGGGCACCTTCCACAGTGCCGGGCACGACTGGCGCACCGAATGCGACACCCCCGCCACCGGCCGGGGCGCCTGCCGCTCGTACATCGAGACCAACTTCATCGCGAAGGAGGGCAACTCGTACGTACGCAAGACGGGCTTCGTGTTCAACAACCTCGTCCGCTTCTCCGGTGGCACCGTCGCCCCGGTGACCACGATCCCGGCGCACGTGCTCGACCAGAGCAAGCTCACCGTCGACGGCCTCGGCCCGCTGACGTTCGCGCCGTACACCAGCCAGGCGTACACCGACACCTACCGCAACTTCCTGCGGCTGGGTTACGTGGTGCCGTCCCCCACCGAGGATTGTGAGGCGTTCCGCAACGGGCCCGAGCTCGTGGATCGCGGCATCTCCGTGGTCGACCTGGCCGACGTCGCCGTGCGCGAGCCCGGCATCGAGACGGCCGAGGGTGCGGAGGTCGGCATGACCATCGCGCAGATCAAGGCCATCTACGGCTCCGACTTCATGCAGGTCCGCAAGCAGAACCACGGCGAGTGGCAGTACCTGGGGTCGGTCAAGGTCGGCGACCGCGAGTTGCAGTTCCGCGTCGAGGGCGAGCCCTACCCCGACGGTGGTGGCCCCCGCTACGCCCCGACCACGCCCATGAAGGACACCGATGCGGTGGTCGAGATCTCGGCGCAGGCCTACACCGAGGACGTGAGCTTCGGCGGCTGCTGAGCCCCTGAAGATATCCCTACGCCAAAGGGGGTCAGGTGTGGATAATCCACACCTGACCCCCTTCTGGCGTAGGGAAAAGTTGCGGGTCAGACGGTCCACGCCTCCTGCTGATACGACTTCGCCCAGAACTGTTCCTCGTAGTACGTGGCGTCGACGAACGCCGTCAGCATGGCCGCGCGGGTGGCGTCATCCGCAGCGGCGGCCGCCTCGTCGAGGAACACGATCGCCTGACGGGTGGCGTCCTGGAACGCCGGGTCGGCGTAGGCCGCAGCCCAGGCCCCGAACGGATGGTCCTTGACGGCGGAGGCGGTCTCGGCGAGGCGGGCGCCGACGTCGGCGTAGACCCAGTAGCAGGGCAGCACGGCGGCGACACCCACCGCGTACGGCTCGTAGGCCGTCATCGTCTGCAGCATGTTGACGTACGCGCGGGTGGTGGGGGAGGCGACGGCAGGCCTGGGCGCCCCGGCCAGCACCGGGTCTGCCATCAGCCCGGCGTGCATCTCCACCTCCGCCGCGACGGCGCCGCCGGCGCTGGTGGCCCAGAAGCCCGAGGCCTCGGGTGAGGGGGCGCGGGTGGCGAGCATGGCGAGGGCTCGGGTGTAGCCGCGCAGGTAGAAGTCGTCCTGCACGAGGTACTCGACGAATCGGTTGACGTCGAGGGTGCCGTCGGCGAGTTCGGTCAGCAGCGGCAGCGCATCGATGCGGCGGCGGATCTCGGCGGTGGCGTCCCACGCGCGCGCGCTGAACTCACCGGTCTTCCACGTGATGGTCATGTGTTCCTTCGGTCAGAGGGCGTCGACGAAATGATCGACGGGGCCATGGCCCAGGGTGGGGGTGCGCGACAGCGTCCAGCGGGAGCCGGAGTCGATGGCGCGCATCAGGTAGTCGCGGGCCTGCTCCACGGAGGGCAGCCGGACACCCGTCTGGGGGGAGTCTCCGTTGCGGGCGGCGAACGCCGCGATCGCCGACGACAGCGTGCAGCCCGTCCCGTGCGTGTGCCGCGACTCGATGCGCGGGCCGCTGAGGATGGCCACGCCCTCGGCGGTGGCGAAGGCGTCGGTGACCTGCGCGTCGGAGAGATGCCCGCCCTTGACCAGCGCGGCGCGGGCGCCGGCGGCGACCAGCGCGTTGGCCTGGGCGATCACCCCGGTGGCGTCGACGGCGGGGCCGGTGCCGAGCAGCACCGCGGCCTCCGGCACGTTGGGGGTGATGACGTCGGCCTGGCGCATCAGGCGCTCGCGCACCACGGAGATGGCGTCGTCGTGGAGGAGCTTGTCGCCCGAGGTAGCGACCATGACGGGGTCGAGGACCACCACGCCGAAGTCGGCCCGGCGCTCGTCGAGCAGGTCTGCCACCGCGCCGGCGACCTCGGCGTTGGAGAGCATGCCCAGCTTGGTGGCGGCGACGGGCAGGTCGTCGAGGACGGCCTCGACCTGCGCGCGGACGAAGGCGGGGTCCACGGGCCGGGCATCGCGCACGCCCTGCGTGTTCTGCACGGTGAGCCCCGCGAGCGCGGCCGCGCCGTAGACGCCGAGCGCGTGGAAGGTCTTCAGGTCGGCCTGGATGCCGGCGCCCCCCGACGGGTCCGAGCCTGCGATGCTGAGGGCGATCCTTGGCGTGGTCATCTGGTCCTCCAGAGGGACATGAGTTGCTTCGCGGCGGCCAACGGGTCTGGCGCCGACATGATGGCCGACACCACGCAGATGCCGTCGACGCCGGTGTCGATGACCCACCGGGCGTTGACGGGGTTGATGCCGCCGATGGCGACCGTCCTGGCGCGGCCCGCCGTCTCGCGCACGATCTGCTCGGCACCCTGAAGCTCGAGCGGCGCCTCGGTGTCGGTCTTGGTGGTGGTGTTCCAGATGGGCGACAGGCCGAGGACGTCGGCGGTCTGGTCGCGCAGCTCGGCGCGCAGTTGTTCGGTGTTGGAGATCGACAGGCCGATCATGAGGTCCTGGCCGAGCCGCCGTCGGGCCTCGTGGATGTCGCCGTCCGCCTGCCCCATGTGGAAGTGGAGCCCCAGGTCTTCAGCGATGTCGAGGCGGTCGTTGACGAACACGGCGGCGCGGTGGCCGGTGGCGTCGAACACCCGCTGTGTGGCGTCCACCACCGACTGCGTCAGCTTGAGGAAGTCCACCTCCGACATGTGCTTGTCGCGCACCTGCACGACGCCGGCTCCGCCCAGCACGGCCTGCTCGACGATGCGCGGGACGCGGTCTGGCCCTCCGGCCAGTTCGGTGTCGGTGACGACGTACAGCCGCCAGTCGACCTGCTTGGCGTGCTTCTTGTGGGCCTGCATCAGTCCTCCTCGACGGTGACGAGCTCCTCGACCTCGGCCGGCGTCAGCGTGTGCAGGGCATCGAGCCAGAGCGTGCGGAAGGTGGCGGGGGCGGTGGCGCCGCGTGCGGCGACGAGCCCGGCGGCGCCGAACAGTGCGTGGGCGGCGACCACGGCGTCGTGCCGGTCCGCCTCCGACTCCGCGACGGCGAGGCAGGCCGCGACGGTGGCGCCCAGCGCGCAACCGGTGCCGATCACCAGCGGCATCAGCTCGTGGCCGCCGGTCACGCGCGTGACGCGGCCGTCGGAGACGACGACATCCGTGGGGCCGGAGATGGCGACGACGGCGCCGGTGTCGGCGCACAGCTGGCGGGCGGTGTCGACGGCGGCGTCCACCTCGTCGGTGGCGTCGACGCCGCGACCCCCGGCGGAGGTGCCCGCGAGCCCGAGCACCTCGGACGCATTGGCGCGGATGGCGGCGGGGCGGTGGACGAGCAGGTCTCGGGCGAGCTGGGTGCGCACGGGCAGGCCGCCGACGGCGACGGGGTCGAGCACCCACGGCTTGCCGGCCGCAGCCGCGGCGGGTGCCGCGAGGCGCATGCCGGCGTGCTGCTCCGCCGAGCCGTTGCCCACGTTGATCAGCAGGGCCGACGCGATCCCGGCGAAGATCTCCGCCTCCTCGGGCAGGTCGATCATGGCCGGCGCGGCGCCGACGGCCAGCAGCACGTTGGCGGTGATCTCCGGCACGACGGTGTTGGTCATGCAGTGCACCAGCGGCGTGGTGGCGCGGACACCGGTGAGGGTCTCGGCAATACGGGTCATGGGTTGCTCCCTTCGCTAGCACGACCTAGATCAGGTGGTACGGGTGTGCTCTCAGCCCCGACGACGGGGCACCCCGGCTTCGCCGTCGACCCTACCAGTGTCCTCCGACGGACCCTGACTCAGGCCACCGCCGCCCGAGCCTCGACGAACGCCGTCACCGCGGCGTCGAGGTCCTCGCGCGTGAGCGCCGCCGACAGCTGCGTCCTGATGCGCGCCTTGCCGCGCGGCACCACCGGGAACGAGAACGCCCGCACGTAGACGCCGCGGGCGAGGATCTCGTCGGCCATCCGGGCGGCCAGCGCGGCGTCGCCGATCATCACGGGCACGATGGGGTGGTCCGACTCCGGCACCTCGAAGCCCTCCTCCACGATGCGACGGCGGAAGTGGGCGGTGTTGTCGCGCAGCCGGTCCAGCAGCTCGGGCCGCGACTCGATGAGGTCGAGCACCGCGATGGCCGAGGCCGTGATGGCGGGCGCCAGGGAGTTGCTGAACAGGTACGGCCGCGACT
Organism: Tessaracoccus lubricantis; assembly: GCF_039544535.1. Classification (NCBI taxonomy): domain Bacteria; kingdom Bacillati; phylum Actinomycetota; class Actinomycetes; order Propionibacteriales; family Propionibacteriaceae; genus Tessaracoccus; species Tessaracoccus lubricantis. The sequence continues at coordinate 79,934 of NZ_BAABLV010000013.1, read as the reverse complement.
TCTGCCGCAGCAGTTCGACGATGGGCTGGCGCGCGCACGTGAACCCACCGGACGCGCCGCCCAGGGCCTTGCCGAGCGTGCCGGTGAGGATGTCGACGCGGTCGGTGACGCCGAACAGTTCGGGGGTGCCGGCCCCGGTGGGGCCGACGAAGCCGACGGCGTGCGAGTCGTCGACCATGACCAGCGCGCCGTACTCGTCGGCGAGCGTGCAGATGTCGTCGAGGGGCGCCACGTAGCCGTCCATGGAGAACACGCCGTCGGTGGCGATCACGCGGTGCCGGGCGCCCTTGGCGGCCTCGAGTTGCGCGCGCAGGTCGTCGAGGTCGCGGTTGCGGTAACGCAGGCGCTGCGACTTCGTCAGGCGCACGCCGTCGATGATCGACGCGTGGTTGAGCTCGTCGGAGATGATCGCGTCGTCGGGCCCGAAGATGGTCTCGAACAGGCCGGTGTTCGCGTCGAAGCACGACGAGTAGAGGATGGTGTCGAACCCGTCGGCGCCCTTGCGGAGGAAGCCGGTGAGCTTGGCCTCGAGGTCCTGGTGCTGCGTCTGGGTGCCGCAGATGAAGCGCACCGAGGCCAGGCCGAATCCCCAGCGGTCGAGGGCGTCCTTGGCGGCGGCGATGAGCTCGGGGGAGTCGGCGAGGCCGAGGTAGTTGTTGGCGCACAGGTTGATCACGTCGCCGTCGAGGGTGCCGACGTGCGCGGCCTGCGCCGTCGTGAGCGGGGCCTCGTTCTTGTAGAGCCCCTCGTCGCGGAGCTCTTGCAGCTGGCTGCGGATGTCGTCGAGGAAGGTCATGGCTGCTCCTGTGGTTGGGGGGTGGGCGTCAGAAGTGGTCCCAGGTCAGGATCACCTTGCCGGACTTGCCGTCGGAGGCGACTGCGAACGCCTCGGCGAAAGACTCCGCCGGGAAGCGGTGCGTGATCACGCCGGAGATGTCCAACCCCGACCTGATCAGGGCGTTCATGGCGTACCAGGTCTCGAAGATCTCGCGCCCGGTCACGCCTTGGATGGTGAGCATGTTGAAGATGATGGTGGCGAAGTCGACGGTGAGCTCCTTCGTCGGCGACCCCAGCAGCGCGATGCGCCCACCGTGCGTCATGTTGTCGATCATCGAGCGCAGCGCCACGCCCGAGCCCGACATCTCCAGCCCGATGTCGAAGCCCTCCACCATGCCGAAGCGCTCGTAGACGTCCTCGAGTCGTTCGCGGCCGGTGTTGACGGTCGACGAGATGCCCAGCGAGCGCGCCAGCTCGAGGCGCTCGTCGGACAGGTCCGTGATGACGACGTTGCGGGCGCCCTGGAACCTGGCCACCAGCGCCGCCATGATGCCGATCGGCCCTGCGCCGGTGACCAGCACGTCCTCCGCGAGGGCGGGGAACTGCAGCGCGGCGTGGACGGCGTTGCCGAACGGGTCGAAGATCGCCGCGACGTCGGGGTCCATCCCGGCGGGATGCACCCACACGTTGCGGGCGGGCATGACGAAGTACTCACAGAACACGCCGTCGACGTGGTAGCCGATGCCCTTGAAGTTGCGGCACAGGTGCCGCTTGCCGGCCAGGCAGGCGCGGCAGCGGCCGCACACGTAGTGCCCCTCGCCGGAGACGAACTGCCCCACCTCCAGGTTGGTGACCGACGAGCCGAGCGCCACGATGTCGCCGCAGAACTCGTGCCCGATGATGCGCGGCGCCTGCACGTTCTTCTCGGCCCAGCCGTCCCACCGGTCGATGTGCACGTCGGTGCCGCAGATGCCGGTGCGCCGGATCCTGATCAGCACGTCGTTGGGGCCGGGCTCGGGGGTGGGCACGTCAATGAGCTCCAGGCCGGGGCCGGCGGAGGTCTTCACCAGGGCACGCATGGATCCCATCGTGGCATGCCCGGTCGGGCTGGGTGCAGGTACCCTGCTGCAATGGCCCTCGACGTGTCCCGCGCCACCGCGACGCAGCGTGTGATGCTCGGTGTCGCGTTCGGCTACCTGTGCACCTTCGTGCCGGCGCTCCTGGGGTTCTTCGCCGCCGCCCAGGTGCCGTGTGAGGGCCTCCTGTGCTGGTTCGAGTCGGCGTTCGTCGGCAGCTGCATCGGCCTGGGGCTCGGGATCATCGTGGCGGCCTTCGTGGGCCGACGGCTGGGCCTGCGCTGGTGGTTCGGCCCCGTCCTGCTGGTGCTCTTCGCCCTCTCCCTCGGCCTGCCCTTCATGGTGGCGGGCGCCGGCTGGGAGGCCGTCCTGCTCGGGCTCCTGGCCCCGGTCCTCGCGGCCCTCAGTGCCCGCCCTCCCAAGGGGCTGGACCGTGCCGGAGACGCAGCCTAGGCTGGCATCACCCGAGAGCGAAGGAGCCTCCCATGGCCCACGGCGACATCACCCACCTCGAGATCCCCGTCAGCGACATGAGGCGTTCGGCCGAGTTCTACACCGCCCTCTTCGGCTGGGAGATCAACGAATACCCCGGTTTCGAGGGCTACCCCATGTGGCAGGCCCCGAACAAGGTCAGCGGCGGCGCCCTCACCCCGCGCGACGAGGCCTTCACGCAGCCGCGCGCCACCGTCGAGGTCGACTCCATCGAGGAGACCCTGACCCGGGTCCAGAGCAGCGGCGGCATCGTGGTGGTGAAGAAGACCGAGATCACGCCCACCAGCTGGTTCGCGGTCTTCGAGGACCCCGACGGCAATTCGGTCGGCCTCTACGAGGGTTCGATGGAGGGCTGAGCATGTGCCGCAACATCCGCCCGCTGAACAACTTCGAGCCGCCCGCCACGCAGGACGAGGTGCACGCGGCAGCGCTGCAGTTCGTGCGCAAGGTCTCCGGCGCCACGAAGCCGAGCAAGGCCAACGAGGAGGCGTTCAACCGCGCCGTCGAGGAGATCGCGCACATCACGCGGCACCTCCTCGAGGACCTGGTCACCACGGCGCCGCTCAAGAACCGCGAGGAGGAGGCGGTCAAGGCCAAGGCCCGCTCGGCCAAGCGCTTCGCCGCCGCCAGCTGATCCCTGAGCCGGGCGCTCTGCGCCCGGTCGAAGGGCGACGGACCCTCCGCCCCCCCGTCTCGTGCCCTGAGCCGGGCGCCCGGCGCCCGGTCGAAGGGCGGCGGACCCGCCGGCGGCTACCCTGCGTCCATGACGGGGACGCGAACCACTGACTCCAACGTCCGCCTGTGGCTGGGTGCCGGCGCCGCCTACCTGTGCGTGGTCATCCCCGCCGTCGTCATCGGGTCCGGCGCCGCGGTGCTGCCGTGCGACGGCTTCCTCTGCAACGTCGGCAACGCGTTCCTGGGCGCGCTGGTCGGTGGTGCGCTGGGTCTCGTCGTGACGGCTGTGGTCGGCGCGAGGCTGGGGCTGCGGTGGTGGTTCGTGCCGGTGCTGGTGGCCGTCCTCGCGGTGGGAGTGGTGCTGTTCACCCGGTTCGACGGCGTGCCCGAGCGAGCGGGCGTGCTGCTGGCCCTGCTGTCCCCGATGGCGGGGGCGCTGTCCGCCGCAGGGCTCAGGCGGCGGGGGTTCACCGTCGGCATCGCCTCGCTCGCCGCCCTGGCCGTGTTCGGCACCGCCGTCCTCACGCTGGGAGCACACCTCGACCGGCGGGCACAGCTGGACCGGCGCGCCGATCAGTTCCGCGCCGCCGCCCTCCCGCTCCACGCGCCAACGGCCCTGGAGCAGGCCGAACTGCGTCTGGTGCTCGCCGAGGACGACCAGGTGATCTACGACCTCCGCACCCCGCAGCACACGGGCTGGCTGCGCATCGTCCTCGAGCCCGCCGCAACCCAGCCGTGCGAACTGGGGCGTAACGGGACCGACCTGGGGGACGGCATCGTCGCCACGGGGCGCGACCAGTCGTTCCGGCGGGTGTGCCGCCAGCTGGGTTCGGTCAACGCCGAGCTCTGGCCCGACTCCAGCGACAACGACTGGCAGGCGGACCAGATGGTCGAGGTGGCCAGGCAGCTCGAACCCGCCGACGCCCAGTGGTTCGTCGACCATCAGGCCCCCTGAACCACGGCGGCTGTCGGCTGCGGGCCTTGGATGGTGACGGTGGGTGAGGGCAGCTAGCGCGTCGGGCCGGCTTGGGCCGCCTGCGACGACCACCGCTCCGCTGCCGCGTTTGCTGCCCTGCCCAGCGCAGGCACCCAGCACCTCGACATGCAGCGGGTGACCCCAACGGCTAGTAGCTCAGCCCATGCCCGAACGGGTAGGCCACCCCGCCCGACGGCGACGGCACGTCGACGGGCAGCGTGCCGCTGGGGTTGACCTCGCCGGTGATCACGCGTACCAGCGACGCCGGCATCACCGGTGCGTAGGAGTACGTGCAGATCTCCGCGGGTGCCTCGTAGTGCGCCACGTCGTACGGGTTGCGCACCGCGACGGCGACCACCGGCTTGCCGGTCGCCACCAGCGCGTTGACGAGGCGCACCAGCGCCGAGTTCGGCGCCGCGTTCTGCGTGAGCACGACGACCAGGTCGACGTCCTGCGCAGCGGTCACCGCCGCGCTGATCTGGGCCGCGGTGGGGGAGTTGTAGTTGAGCCGCGTGGCCGTGGCCCCTGCCGCGGTGAACGCTGCCTGCACGTTGGTGGTCGTGCCCGCGCCCCACCCGGTGACCAGCACCTTCTTCCCGCTGACCGGCATGGGCAGCACGCCGTCGTTGCGGATGAGGGTGATGGTGCGGTCGGTCACGGCGTCGGCGATCTCCAGGTGCTGCGGGATGCCCACCACGGAACCGATGAGTGCCGGGTCGCACATGGGTTCGGCGATGATGCCGCGTCGGTGCTTCATCCGCAGGACGCGGGCCACCTTGCGGTCGATCTCCGCCTCGCTGATCCGTCCCGAGGTCACGGCCTCGAGCACGGCGTCGCGGGCCGCGATGGGCGACGGCGACATCAGCAGGATGTCGACACCGGCCTCCAGGGCGCGCACGGCCACCTCGGCGTCGCCGTACATCTCGCGGACGCCGGCCATGTTGAGGGCGTCGGTGATCACCACGCCGTCGTAGCCCAGCTGGTCGCGCAGCACGCCGGTGAGGATGGGCTTGGAGAGGGTGGCCGGGTCTCCGGAGTCGTCGAAGGCGGGCAGCAGTAGGTGCGCCGTCATGATCATGTCGATGCCCGCTGCGATCGCCGCGCGGAACGGCGGCGCGTCGAGGCGTTCCCATTCCTCACGGCTGTGGGTGATCAGTGGCAGGCCGTAGTGCGAGTCGACGGCGGTGTCGCCGTGGCCGGGGAAGTGCTTGGCCGACGCGGACACCCGGCCCGCGCCCTGGTAGCCCTCGACCTGGGCGGCCACCATCCGTGACACGAGTTCGGGGTCGGAGCTGAACGAACGCACGCCGATGACGGGGTTGGCGGGGTTGACGTTGACGTCTGCCACGGGGGCGAAGTTGGTGTTGATGCCCACCGCCCGCAGTTCCATGCCCGTGATCTCTGCCGCGGCCTTGGCGTTGGCCTCTGACCGGCCCGCGCCGAGCGCCATCGCGCCCGGGAACTGGGTGGCCGGCGGGCCGAAGCGGGTCACGATGCCCTGCTCCTGGTCGGTGGCCACCAGCAGCGGCACCGAGACCTTGTTGCCTTGTGGTTGGCCCTTCGTCGCGGTCACGCGGGTCTCGAGGGCGGCGGCCTGCAGGGTGTTGCTCAGCTGGGCCACGCCGTCGGGCCCGCCGGCGTAGCTGTCGGTCCAGGCGAAGTAGATGACGCCACCGAGGTGGAGCTCGCGCACCACGTCGACGGCCTTGCCGATGCCGAACAGTTGGAGGTTGCCCGTGTGTTCGACGGTGGGGTCGGCGCCGTAGACCTCCGAGACCATGAGCTGGCCCACCTTCTGGGGCAGCGTCATGCGGGAGATGATCGACTCGACGTAGCCGGTCACGTTGTTGGCCGAGGCCGGGAGGCGGCCGGCGACGGCGCTGGCGGCGAGGGTCCCCACGCCGAGGCCGAGCAGTTGTCGGCGGTTGAAGGTCAGCATCTTTGCTCCTCTCACATCGCCCGGGGGGAGGCGATCTCGCCACTCTGCCACCGTCCATGTTTTGGTTGCGGCGTCGCCCATGGGCGGCTCGGCGGTGGTGCGCACCGCAGCGCCTATCGTTGGGGGTGAAGCGAGGAGGCACCATGAGCGGCACAGCCGAAGTCCATGTCGGAGCAGAGCTCCGCCCCAGCAAGATCGAGCTCCTCCAGGGATGGCTGCCCCGCCAGCACTGGTTCTTCGGCGACGCCCAGAAGCTTGAGCGGGCCGCCAACTTCCGGCTGGTGGACCCCGACGGTGAGGTCGGTCTCGACGCGATGGTGATCTCCGACGGCACCCACGCCTACTTCGTGCCCGTCACGTGGCGTGCCCAGCCGTTGGAGGGTGCAGAACTCATCGGCACGCTCGAGCACTCGGTCCTCGGCACCCGCTACTGCTACGACGCCGCCACAGACCCGGTGTTCATGGCGGAACTGGAACGGGTCATCCGCGAGGCCGACTGCCAGGCCGACATCCATGACGCCCACGGCAACGTCATCCCGCTGGTGATGGACGTCAAGGGCAGCGGGGTGGTGCCGGGCGAGGCCCCCGAGGCCGAGCTGCAGTTGATGCGGGTCCTGGAACGCGCCGCCGACGTGCCTGGCGACGCCTTGGGCACGCTCATCGCGGACTGGACCGACGACGGCGGCCCGCGTCACGACCTGCTCGCGCTGCTGCGCTGATCCTGCCGGAGGGAAAGTCAGGGGCCCTGGACCGTCCACTGGTCGTCGGCCGGGCGTCCGGCCGCCAGCACCGTCCCGTTGCCGTCCGTGACCCCGCGCCAGCTCCGTAGCTGCAGCATCGCCACCGCCGCCGTCGGCATCGGCACGGACCGGCCGGTGGCGATCTCGATGAGTTCCTCGAGCGCCGGATTGTGTCCCACGAGCAAAACCGTCCGAGCGGAGCCGGGCAGGTCCGCCACGACGTCTGCCAGGTCCTGACCAATGAACGTGTAGGCCTTCTCGGAGAGGGTGCGGCGCACGGCGGGATCCAGGTGCGCGGCGAGCAGCTCCCACGTGGCACGCGCACGGGTGGCAACTGAGACGACGGCGAGGTCCACGCCGTCGACGTGCTCGGCGACCCACCGTCCGGTGTGCGGCGCCTGCCGAATGCCCCTGTCAGCGAGAGGCCGGTGCCGGTCCGCCACGGCCGTGCCCCAGTCGGACTTGGCGTGGCGCACGAGGATGAGGGTCACGGTCATGGTCCAGATTAAGCGGATGTGCGCACAATCGAGAAAAAGTTGCCAAAAAGAAACAATTGTTAGCGTCAACAGCCATTGACAGCTGTATAGGTTGGGAGGTGTTCACCGGTCCTCAACGACAACGCGGTCGCCGACCACGACAGGACAGATGCGTTGCCGCCAAAGAAGGAGACACCTATGTTCAAGCGCACCCGCAAACGTTTCGCGGCCTTGGCTGCGCTCGGGATGGCCAGCGCGGCGCTGCTCAGCGCCTGCGGCGACGGCGACACCGCCCCCACCACCGGCACCGATACCACGGCGGCCGGTGAGACCACCGCCGCCGAGCAGACCACGCCCGCCGGCGAGGAGAGCACGCCGGCCGGCTCGAGCGTCGATCTCTCCGGTAGCACCCTCAACGTCGTGGCCGCCTGGTCCGGCGCCGAGCAGGCCAACTTCGAGGCCGTCCTCCAGAAGTTCATGGACGACACCGGCGCCAGCGTCACCTACACCAGTTTCGGCGACAACGGCCCCACCTACATCTCCGGCCAGCTCGAGGGCGGCACCCCGCCCAACGTCGCCATCGTCGGCCAGCCGGCGCTGATGCAGCAGCTCGCCACCGATGGCCACCTCAAGCCGCTCTCCGACGACGTGAAGGCCGCCGTCGAGGAGAACTACTCGCAGTCCTGGCTCGACCTCGGCAGCGTCGACGGTGAGCTGTACGGCGTCTGGTTCAAGGCCGCCAACAAGTCGACCATGTGGTACAACGCCGACATCTGGGATGAGGCGGGCGCCGACGCCGGCGCCGCCGAGAGCTGGGACGGCTTCCTCGAGCAGCTCGGCCTGATCCGCGACGCGGGTTACGCGGGCATCTCGATCGGCGCCGACGTGGGCTGGCCGCTGACTGACTGGTTCGAGAACGTCTACCTGCGCACCGCGGGCCCCGAGATGTACGACCAGCTGACCAACCACGAGATCCCCTGGACGGACCCGTCGGTCAAGGAGGCGCTCGACGCGCTCGCAGAGCTGTGGAGCAGCGACCTCGTGCAGGACGGCGGCGCGCAGCGCACCTTCCCCGAGACCGTGACCGAGGTCTTCGGCGCTGACCCGCAGGCGGGCACCGTCTACGAGGGCGACTTCGTGGCCGGCAACATCGCAGACGACGGCAACTCCACCGTCGGCGAGAACGCGCTGTTCTTCAACTTCCCGTCCGTGAACGACTCCGGCCCGGCGGTGGTGGGCGGCGGCGACGTCGCCATCCAGTTCACCGACGACGAGGCCACCAACGCCCTCATGGCGTACCTGGCTTCGCCCGAGTCGGCGGCCGTGTGGGTGCCCAAGGGCGGCCTGACGTCGCCGAACAACGGTGTCGACACCTCGCTGTACCCCGACGACATCTCGCGTCAGATCGCTGAGGCCCTCACCGGCGCCGAGGCCTTCCGCTTCGACATGTCCGACCTGACGCCCAGCGCGTTCGGTGGCACCCAGGGCCAGGGCTTCTGGCAGGAGATGATCACCTTCTACGAGAACCCCTCCGACGTCGAGGGCACCATGCAGCGCCTCGAGGCGGCCGCCGCTTCGGCATACGGCAGCTGACAGGGGGCCCGGTGACTACCGTCGTCACCGCGCCGCAGCGTCCGAGGACCGGGGATCACCAGCCCCGGTCCTCGGGCCGCTTACGGCGCGGCCTGGTCATTGCCTCGTTCCTGGCGCCCGCGCTGATCGTGCTGGGTGCCCTCGTGGTCTACCCCATCGTGTTCACGCTGGTGCGCTCGTTCTACGACCGCACCGGCGAGAAGTTCACCGGCTGGCAGAACTACGTCACGATGTTCACCAACGAGACCACGTTCACCGCCATCCGCAACAACATCATGTGGGTGCTGGTGGCGCCGCTGGTGTGCACGGTGCTCGGCCTGATCTTCGCGGTGCTGCTGCAGCGGCTGAAGTGGAAGACGGCGTTCCGGCTGATCATCTTCATGCCGATGGCCATCTCGATGCTCGCCGCGGGCGTCATCTTCCGCGGCCTGTTCCAGGAGAACCCGCAGCTCGGCGCCGTGAACGCGGCCATCGTCGGGGTGCAGAACGCGTTCTCCGACACCGCCAACTATCCCGGCGCGAACCCCCGCAAGGACGTGGGCCTCGTCGCCGAGGGCGGGATCATCAGCACTGAGTCGACGGTGAACGCGGGCACGGTCGTCGACCTCCCGCTCACCGGCATCAGGCAGGACGACCTTCCGGAGGGCGCCGAGGGCGCCGTCGTGGCCGAAGCGCCGGGCGACGACCAGATCGCCGGCACCGTGTTCCTCGACGTCATCCGCGGCGGTGGCGGTACGCAGGGACAGGTCGAGGAGGGCAAGTCCGGGCTGCCCGGCATCCGCGTCGACGCGGTCGCCGAGGACGGCACGATCGCCGGGCACGCCACGACCGAGCCCAACGGCACCTACCTCATCGAGGGCCTCGAGCCGGGCGCCAGCTACCGCGTTGCACTGCCCGCGGCGAACTTCGGCGAGGGCGCGCAGGGTGTGTCGTGGTTGAGCTCCACGTTCATCAACGCCGTGGTGATCCTGTCGTACGTGTGGATCTGGGCGGGCTTCGCGATGGTGATGATCTCGTCGGGCCTGTCGGCCATGGACCCGTCGCTGCAGGAGGCCGCACGGATCGACGGCGCCAACGAGTGGCGCGTGTTCACCCGCATCACGGCCCCGCTGCTGGCGCCGGTGCTGATCGTGGTGTTCGTGACCCTGATCATCAACGTGCTGAAGATCTTCGACCTGGTCTACGTCATCCCGCCCGGCGCGTCGAAACCGGCGGCGAACGTGATCGCGGTGGAGATGTGGACGGTGTCGTTCGGTGGCGGCAATGACTACGGCCTGGGCTCCGCCTTGGCCATCTTGTTGTTGGTGCTGGTGCTGCCGTCGATGATCATGAACATCCGCCGCTTCCGAGAGGAGCGCAGCCGATGACCGCCGCAGAACTCAGCATCGTGAAGCCCAAGCTCACCCCCGCCCAGAAGGTGGTGCGTGCGCTGAACAACTCCGTGGTCAATGTGGTGTTGGCCATCGTGGCCATCTTCTGGCTGGTGCCCACCGTCGGGCTGCTGCTCACGTCGCTGCGCAGCTCGGGCGACAACGCGGCGTCTGGCTGGTGGCAGGTGTTCACCAAGCCGGCACAGCTGACGTTGGACAACTACGCCAACCTGCTGTCGAACCCGACGATCACCGGATCGTTCTGGAACACCGTGGTGATCGCGGTGCCGTCGACGGTGTTGGTGGTGCTGCTCGGGGCCTTGGCGGGGTACGCGTTCGCGTGGCTCGACTTCCCCGGCCGCGACTGGCTGCTGATCGCCGTCATCGTGCTGCTGGCGGTGCCCATCCAGGTGGCGCTGATCCCGCTCGCGCGGCTCTTCGGCCAGCTGGGGATCTTTGGCTCCGTGGTGGGTGTGATCCTGTTCCACGTGGCGTTCGGCCTGCCGTTCGCGATCTTCCTCCTGCGCAACTTCTTCACGCAGTTCCCGTCGGAGTTGTTGGAGGCGGCAAGGGTCGACGGCGCGTCGGAGTGGCAGATCTTCTTCCGGATGATCCTGCCCCTGGGCCTGCCGGCCATCGCGTCGCTGGCGATCTTCCAGTTCCTCTGGACGTGGAACGACATGCTGGTGGCGTTGATCTTCACCAACGCGCAGTCGATGCCGTTGACCGTGGCGATCCAGTCGCAACTGAGGCAGTTCGGCTCGAACATCGACGTGCTCTCGGCGGGTGCGTTCCTGTCGATGATCGTGCCGCTGATCGTGTTCTTCGCCTTCCAGCGCTACTTCGTCCAGGCGCTGCTGGCGGGTTCGCAGAAGTAACGCCGCTGTTCAGCCGCGGGCGGTCCCTTGGATGGGGCCGCCCGCGGTTGTCGCTCCTCGTGTCTGAATCTTGCCGGGTTCGTCACCGCAGGCTTCCGCCGGGCACGGGGCAAGAAGGACGCGAGTGTGTCCCGTGGGCGGGCGGGGCGACGTTGGGCGTGGCGGGATGCGGGTGGACTCTGAACTCGCGTCCTTCATGCCCCGTGCCCGGCTTCGGGTCTCGGCTGCTGGGGGGGTGTGGGCCGACACCGGTCCGCCGTCGTCGCCGGAGCGTGCGCCGTCGGGCGACTACAAGCCCCCAGCTCAGTCCCGGATGATCATCGCCCGCCCGCCGTAGGCCGGCAACTCGACGGTGAACCCGCGCAGGTCGTCGACCGCGCCGACCTTCCGTCGGGTGGTCAGGTCGAACACCCGGCCGGCGGGGAGCTTCTCCGACTGCACCCGGGCACTCAACTTCTCGCCTCCGAAGTTCAGCGCGGTGATCTGCGTCGTGCCGTTCTCCAACTCGTTGACCATCACCAGCAACGCCTTGTCGCCGACGTCCGGGACGTCGACGAGCGCGCCGCTGGGCAGCCCGTTGCGCTTGCGCACCTTCAGCACCTGCGCCAAGCGGCTCGCGAACGACGTCTCGCGCTTCAGCTGGTCTGGCACCGACCCGTACAGGGCCCGTGCGCGCGGCATGCCGCTCGACGACTTCTTGGCGTCCGGCGCCACGCCCAGCAGGTCGTAGGCTCCGCGTTCGATCCAGCGGGTGTCGCCCATGCTGATCAGGGCCTTCACCTCGCTGCGGTCCAGCGGCAGCGCGCCGACGAGGTCCCAGCCTGACAGCGCGAACACGCCCGGCTGCCATGCGTTGAACATGCACAGCAGCAGGTGCGCGGACGCGATGCGGCGGGCGTCGGCGTCGGAGATCTCGTCGAGGTCGGCGAACCCCAACGACGCGGCCACGATCGACGCCGTCGTGCTCGCGATGCCGTTGGTGGTGAACACCGCGTTGTAGGGTGCGGCGTCGCCGGTGAGCTTGTCGCGCATGGTCTGGCGCACGTGCTCGGCCAACTCGAGGCCGGTGTAGGTCTGGCCTCCGAGGGTGAATTCGTCGTCGCGGTGCGCGGTGGTGAAGTGCACCAGTTCGTAGGTCAGCTCGTCGTGGTTCTGCAGTGCGTGCACCAGCGACGCCTGGTCGATGCCGATGCGCATCGCCTCGCGCAGCACCAGCCGCAGGAATTCGGTGTCGCCCGTGGCAAGGGAGAACTGCGCGGCGGGGCGGGTGATGAAGTCATAGCTCAGGTCCGGCCCGACGGCGCCGGTGCGGGCGATGTCGTCGATCGACAGGTTGAGCTCCTGGAACGTGAAGCCACCCACCTTGCGCACCAGGGAGCCGATGAGCTGGTTCGCCGCCAACGACAACGGGTGCCCCTCGGACCACGCAGGCGACCCGACGGTCCGCTCGACGCCGAGGAACCCGTTGGCGTCGAGCCGCAGCCCGCCGGAGCCCAGGTCGAGCTGCGAATGCAGCGCGTCGCCCATCACCAGGCGCATGCCGGCGCACGTCGGGTCGAGCCAGTTGATGGTGGGCTGGCCCTCCTTGAAGTAGTGGAGGTACACCCACCGTCGCTCGACGCCCTTGTAGTCGACGATCGGCGGCGTGCAGGACCAGTTGGTCTCCTTCACGCCGGGCTCGTAGAAGATCACCCGCTGGAGGGCACCGATGATCAGCCCCTCGTCGGACAGCGCCTGCTCGGCCTCGGGGGAGAGGTTCACCGAGTCGCGACCCTCCGGCACGTCGGGCAGCAGGTGCCAGTGCTCCTCCGGGATGTCGACCATGTGGAAGATGCCCGGATAGTCGTGGTAGTTCAGCTCGGCGAGCCGGAAGTCGGCACCCTTGCCGGTGTGGCCCGGGACGATGTCGTCGATGATGGTGGCGTGGTGCCGGTTGGCGGTCTCGCACATGTGGCGGAACTCGTCCTCGGTGCCGAACAGGGGGTCGATCGCCATCGAGATGCGGTCGAAGTGCCCGTCCACCGACGGCGTGGGCTCCCAGCCATGGAGGCCTCCGGCGAGCTTCACCGGGCCGGTGTGGAGGGCGTCGATGCCGATCGACGAGAACGCGTCCCACAACGCCTGCGCGCCCAGCGCGCCGAGGAAGGACTCGCCCCTGTCCGTGATGTGCGACAGCGGGTACGCCGTGAACCACACCGACGCCCGCTGCAGCGCTGCCCGCGGGTCCGGGTGGGCGTATGGGTTGGCCCACATGAGGTGTTTGCCCGCCACCTGCCGCGACACCGCCAGCGCGTCGTGCAGCATCGACTGTTCCTCCAGCCACTCCACGTAGGCGCGGTTCTGCCCGGAGGCGGTGAAGGGCGGCGCGATGGGCCCCTGGTCGTCGGGCCGACGGCGTGCCCGGGGCCGCAGGCGCGCCGGGCGGGCCGCGAACCGCTGCTGGTCGAAGCTCGACTCCGGCAGTTCCTCGTCGTCGATCTGCTCAGGGACCGGGTTCTCAGGTGCGGTGGTCACCTGCCCCACGCTACCGGGGTCGGCACACGGATGAGGTGGCTCGCGGCTAGGAGGTTGTCTGGACCGACGGTGGCATGAGTTCATAGAGGACGGATTCTGCGCTCAAGAGCTGCTTTTCGACGGCTTCACAAAGGGCTTCCGAGTGGACTCGAAGCCCTAGCTCGATGTTGCTGCGTTCTGCGCTCATCGACATGTTGGCGCTCGTGACGATGAGGAACTGGTGGTCGACGGCGACAAACTTCGCATGATTCACGACCAGTTTCCCGTCCCGCTCCGTCGTGCGGAAGACCTTCGCCCCCGGAAGTTGTTCAGCCACCTCGGTGGCGGATGGGGTCCAAGGGTTGCTCGCCGCTGCGCCTGCGTCGAGATAGACACGGACGGACACCGAGCCGCGCTGCGCGACCTCGCGCAGCGCTTCCCAAAGCACCGAGGAGCGCTGGAAGTTGAACGTTGAGCACGTGACGGCGCTGCGGGCAGAACGAACGAGTTCGCCGACGCTGGACGTGAGGTCGCCGTAATCGGCCAAGTATCCGGGAAGCGTCCACTGCGGCAGGACCTCCGTGGGCCGGCTCTTCGCGCCTTGGATGCCGTAGAGCAGTGCACTGAGCTGAGCCGGGTCTTGTGCCCCCATGGCGGAGGTCGCCTCCTCCACGGCCTGTCTCACCGCGGCACGTCTGGACGCCTGCACGAGCTGCAACGCCTGCGTCAGCGTGCGTCCGGCGCTCACTGCCGTGGCGAGGTCCCCGGCCTCTGTGCCGGTGAGGGTGTCGCCCAAGTGGCGCAACTCATGGCTCATGGCACATCTCGGAAGAAGCCCAAGTCGTTGAATTCGCCCGGGAGCGGCACCAAGAATCGGCGATCCAGGAATCGATTGGCCCGTTCGCAGGAAGTTTCGGAGGCCATCGTGCAGCAGTGGCAGGCCGCACCGTGCAGGAAGTCCTCCGGCTGTTGCGGGGTGCGGTGGGCACAGATGGGGTCCGACGAGCAGCGCAGGGCTCGACGAAGCGCCCCGCGAACCGTGTCGTTCAGCCTCTCCGGCTGGCTCAACCGGACCAACCCGCCGAGCGTTCCATCGGAATCCGAGGAGGTCGTCAGCAACAAGACCCCCGCAGCCGGTTCACGTTGACCGTCCTCCCACGCGTAGATCCGCTCCGAAATGCTCGCGGCGCCGTAGCCGGAGGTCATCGCCATCTCGCGGAGCAACACGTGCGCAAAGGTGTGGAGCAGCCAGTACCTGGGCGGTTGTAGACGCGTCCAGTGGTCGGTCACGCTGGCGGTCTCCGACATGCGGTTCTCGAAGTTCCGCTTGTGCGCAGCCACGTGCGCCGCCCAGAGCGCTGAATTGTGCACGCGCTGCTCCCACTCCTGTACCGCTTCCTCGTCCAGTTGCAGGAAGATGCCCTCACCGCGGTTCTCTGTGCCCACCACCCAAGTTGGTGGCGTCAATGACAGCGGAGCACGGCGTGCTGGCAGATCGGCGACCCGGTCCATCTCGTCGATGCGTGTGAAGCCTATGAGAGCGTTGACCTGCCGCAGCTTCTCGACGGCCAGAATCCTGGCGATGGGGGATGGCAGGTCGGGGTCGCGGGGGCGCAGGCTGACGGTCAGCCCGCTCGCCTCGTCCTCGTGATGGTCGCCGCCCACCTGAAGGGTGAGGGCCTTCCACTCTGGTGCGAGCAGATCGTTGGGGTGCCAACCCTCTCGTCGTTCTGCCAAGGCCTCGCTACTGGCTGGGGTCAGCGCAGCTTGGTAAGCAGCGTGGAGTTCACCGTCGGCGATGGACGATAGGCCCTCGATCTCGGTGAGCGACCTTCGTAGCACCGACGCCCGCACTCCGTCGAAGTCTCCGATGTCATCACCGAGGGCGGCGCGGATCTTGTCCGCGAGGTCTTGCGCCTTCTCCGTGGGGTCCATCGGCATCACAATCACCGATTGCAGCTGCGGGAACCAGAGGTTGGAGGCGCCGATCAGCATGAGGTGCGTGCCGGCGCTGCAGCCCGCCGCATCGAACGCATTGAGGTGTGGGTGCCGTGCACGGCAGCCGGGGAGTTTGGCCCTGCCTGCTGCACCCAGTGCCTCGTTCATTCCGCGTTTCGCCCCGCATGAGGCGCACTGAATGGTGGCGGAGGCGCCGCGTCCCATCGTTGACTCCATCATCTTGAGATGTGGGATCTCCGACGTGGCGCACCGCTCGCCGTGGTGCACCCAGCCGTCGTAGGGGAACTCGTCAAGGTGCCCCATGGTGCAGGCGAGCAGGTACCTGGCGGGCAGCGCCAGTGGTCGTCGCTTCTTGCTGGCGTTGCCGCCCCTTCCGGGGCAGCCCTCGTGCTGGAATTGGGCTTCGTCGGGCCGGTAAGGGTGGGTGTTGCGATACCCGAAGTGGCTGAGCGGCGCCAATCTGTCGCAGCCTGTGCAGCGCAGCCACTGGGGAAAAACGACGGCGGGCACACCCAAGTCACGGCCGTCGTCCGAAAACAGCCCGACGTCGGGTTGGTGAGGGAACGGCCTGATCTCCCGCACTGGTGTCGCCAACTGGACTCGAACTGCGTCGAGGAGCCGGGGTGCGTGGATGGGCTTGCTGCCATCGCGGCGTGCCCACACCGGTTCCCATGCATCGTAGCCCGCCGGCATGACGGTGAAGTGGGGGAGATCCATGATCGCGCCAGGCCCGTAGGTGTACAGCAACGACGAAGGGCGTCCGGAGCCTACCTTCGCGAAGTTCTTCTTGGCGTTCGCTGCCTGCAGTTCTTCGCCGTCGGCGAGCGGGTCGAGTTGCCGGCGGCCCTTGATCCAACTGGTCATGTCACTCCTCCTCTGCAGGGAACACCCATTGCGGTGCGCCCTCGCCATGTTGAATCCAAAGACGTTCGGGTTTGGGGGAGACCAGCAGATTGATCTCCGGCTGAACCTCGCGCATCGAGTTGGGCACTACGAAGGGGGCACCCTCCAGGATCTCCTTGCGGGTGGTTGCCTCTGCCCCGATCATCAGGGGCGCCTGCCCGGCTTTGTGGGTCTTCTCATAGACGAGCTGTTTGCTCTCCGCCAGCGTGTCTGTCCGGCGTTTCCGCCAGTTGCCGAGCCGGCTCGCGAGCCGCTGCTTCACCAAGTTGGCGTCGTGCTCCCCACATGCGGTCAATGCCCTCGCGACGAGGCGACCCGTCAGCGCGTCGAGGAACGCCGTTTGCTCAGAGACACGGTTCGCACCGGATTCCGGTGACAACCCAGCCGCACCGTCGACGCCGGACGCCACCCTGGCGGCGCTCACGAGCACCCCCTCAAGCCCACGCTCAATCGAGGTGACCGAGTACGGGGTTACTGAGAGTGCTTCCACCTGGGCGTAGAAGGTCTCGTGGAAGTGACGGAACTGCTCGAAGTGTGCGAGGTCGCGTGGGCGAGCCCAGTTGCCCAAGGTGACCACCAGGCCTGGCCCGTCGGCCGAGCGGCCCACCCGGGAAGAGGCCTGGATGTACTCCGCAGTGTTCTTGGGCTGGCCCACCAGCAGCATGAGGCCCAGCCGCGGCACGTCGACGCCCACCTGAAGCATGGAGGTGGCGAGCACTGCGTCGAAGGGCAGCGGGCCCTCCCTAGGGACGGATTGCCCTGCTCGGGCAGCCGCGATCCGAGCTTGGCGTGCAGCGTTGGTGTCCTGATCGGGGTCGAAAGGCACCGCCAGTTGATTCAGCGTCTCAGTGATTGCGGAGCTGGCCACGCGTGAGGTGAGCTCCGCGTGGTTGATGGGCCCAAAGGCGATGCCACTGCGGCGGGGGAGTTTGGACCAGAGCCGTCCCCTTGCCAGGCCTGTCTGGATGTCGTCCTGCATGAAGCGGGCCATGCCTGCCAGTTCGCGGGTGGCGTTGAAGTAGGCCACCATCGTGAGGTAAGGATCGGCAGATGCCCCGCCGCGGTCCAGCAGAAGCTGCGCGCCTGCCATGAGAACCTCCGAGACGCGGATCTCTGCGGCCGTCAACCGCACGCCCGAGGCGCAGACCCCGATGTAGCGCCGACCGGGGTTCTCCTTGGAGATGGGCACTTCCCGTGAGAAGTACGTGTCCGAGGCGTCCAGCACTTGGGGCGGGAACAGCGCTGTGCCCCTTCCATACAGCGCCTTCACCTGATCGGCGGCATTGCGAACCGTGGCGGAGGAGCCAAGGCGCGCGTGGCTCTTCGTTGCTCAGTCAATCAGACGTGGGCATGAAGGGCAGACCTGCCTCTCGAAAGACGATCATGATCGCTCTCGTGCTCGAGGGAATAGCGAGGTGTCGGCTAAGGTTGAGTGATGTAGACTCAACTTTGAAATCACCTTTGGACACCATCAAGGAGATCCAGCTACATGAACACCGAACGGCTCACGACGAAGTCGCGGGACGCCGTCACGGCGGCGGTCCGGCAGGCTCTCACCCACGGCAACCCCAACACCGAGCCCGTGCACCTGCTGCACGGGCTGCTCCTGACGCCCGACAACACCGTCGGCGCGCTGCTCGAGGCAGTCGGCGCCAATGCCGACCAGGTCGACCAGGCCGCCGTCGCAGCCATCGGCAAGCTGCCCTCGACGACGGGCAGCTCCGTCAGCCAGCCCGCCCTGAGCGGCCCCTTCGCTCGCGTGCTCGCGGCGGCCGAGACGCTCGCCGACACCCTCGGCGACGACTTCGTCGCCACCGAGCACCTGCTCATCGGCCTGGCCACGATCGCCTCCGACGCCAAGACCATCCTCGACCGCGCCGGCGTCACCGCTGATGCGCTGAAGGAATCCTTCGAGGCCTCGCGCGGCGGCAAGCGCGTCACGTCGGCCGAATCCGAGGGCGGCGAGTCGGTGCTCGAGAAGTACTCGATCGACCTCACCGAGCGCGCCCGCTCCGGCAAGCTCGACCCGGTCATCGGCCGAGACCAGGAGATCCGCCGCGTGGTCCAGGTGCTGGCCCGGCGCACGAAGAACAACCCCGTGCTGATCGGCGAACCCGGCGTCGGCAAGACCGCCGTCGTCGAGGGGCTCGCGCAGCGACTGGTCGCCGGCGACGTGCCCGACTCGCTGAAGGGCCGCCGGCTGGTGTCGCTCGACCTCGCGTCGATGGTGGCCGGCGCGAAGTACCGCGGCGAGTTCGAGGAGCGGCTCAAGGCCGTGCTGAACGAGATCAAGGAGGCCGAGGGTCAGGTCATCACGTTCATCGACGAGCTGCACACCGTCGTCGGTGCGGGTGCCTCCGGCGAGGGCGCGATGGACGCCGGCAACATGCTCAAGCCCATGCTGGCCCGCGGCGAGCTGCGGATGATCGGCGCCACCACGCTCGACGAGTACCGCGAACGCATCGAGAAGGACCCGGCGCTGGAGCGCCGCTTCCAGCAGGTCTACGTGGGTGAGCCCTCCGTCGACGACACCGTGGCCATCCTCCGCGGCCTGCGTGAGCGCTACGAGGCGCACCACAAGGTGCGCATCACCGACTCCGCGCTGGTGGCCGCCGCCGAGCTCTCGAACCGCTACATCACCAGCCGACAGCTGCCCGACAAGGCCATCGACCTCGTCGACGAGGCTGCCTCGCGCCTGCGGATGGAGATCGACTCCTCCCCGGAGGAGATCGACATGCTGCGCCGCGACGTCGACCGCATGACCATGCAGAAGTTCCACCTGGAGAAGGAGGACGACGACGCCTCGCGCGAGCGGCTCGCCGCGCTCAACGCAGAACTCGCCGACGCGCAGGAGCAACTCCGCGGGCTGGAGACGCGGTGGGAGTCGGAGAAGTCCGGCCTCAACCGGGTGGGCGACCTCAAGGAGCGCATCGACCAGCTGCGGGTGGAGGCGGACCGCGCCCAGCGCGAGGGCGACCTCACGAAGGCCTCCACCATCCTCTACGGCGAGATCCCCGCCGCGGAGAAGGAGCTCGCGGAGGCGGAGGCGTCCGACGCGACGCCGTCGATGGTCTCCGAGGAGGTCGGTGCCGGCGACATCGCCGAGGTCGTCGCCGCCTGGACGGGCGTGCCGGTGGGCCGCCTGCTGCAGGGCGAGTCCGAGAAGCTGCTCCTCATGGAGGAGCGCATCGGCGAGCGGCTCATCGGGCAGCGGGCCGCCGTCGCGGCAGTCGCCGACGCGGTGCGCCGCTCGCGCGCCGGCATCTCCGACCCGAACCGGCCGACGGGCTCGTTCCTGTTCCTCGGCCCCACCGGCGTCGGCAAGACCGAGCTGGCCAAGGCGCTCGCCGACTTCCTGTTCGACGACGAGACCGCGCTGGTGCGCATCGACATGAGCGAGTACTCCGAGAAGCACTCGGTGGCCCGGCTCGTCGGCGCCCCGCCCGGCTATGTCGGCTACGAGGAGGGCGGCCAGTTGACGGAGGCGGTGCGCCGCCGTCCGTACTCGGTGATCCTGCTCGACGAGGTGGAGAAGGCCCACCCGGACCTGTTCAACATCCTGCTGCAGGTGCTCGACGACGGCCGGCTGACCGACGGCCAGGGCCGCACCGTCGACTTCCGCAACACGCTGCTGATCCTCACCTCCAACCTGGGTTCGCAGTTCATGGCGGACCCGCTCCTCAGCTCCGAGGAGAAGGAGAAGTCGGTGATGGCGGTGGTGCGGCAGGCTTTCCGGCCCGAGTTCCTCAACCGGCTCGACGAGGTTGTGCTGTTCGAGGCGCTGAGCCAGGAACAGCTGAGCCAGATCGTCGACATCCAGCTGCGTCGCCTCAACGCACGCCTCGCCGGGCGCCGGATCACCGTCGAGGTGTCCGACGCGGCGAAGACGTGGCTCGGCGAGGTGGGCTTCGACCCGGTCTACGGCGCGCGGCCGCTGCGCCGCCTGGTGCAGTCGACCATCGAGGACGACCTGGCCCGCGGCCTGCTGTCCGGCGAGATCCACGACGGCCAGACGGTGCGCTTCGACCGGCTCGACGACGGCATCGGGATGGTCGACGGCGCCTGACCCGCCGTCGGCCCCCGCCCGCCGCCTTCCCGCCGTGAGCAATTGGATGGGGTCACGGCCCGACACGCCCGAGAAACCGGCGTTCGGGGCCGATGACCCCATCCAATTGCTCATCACCCGCAGTCACCCAGCCCAGCGCCCAGCGGTACGCTGGACCCCATGGCTGCGGATTTCATGCGCATTGGGGATGCCGAACGCGACGAGGCGGTGGGCATGCTGCGCGAGCACCACGCCAACGGTCGGTTGAGTGCGGAGGAGTTCGACGACCGCATGTCGCGGGCCCTTGCCGCCCGCACCCAGAGCGACCTCACCGACCTGTTCACCGATCTCCCCTACCCCCGGCCGGGTGAGTACCCGGCCTCGGCGCCGACGCCGCAGCCGGTCACGCCGTCCTACGGCTACAGCCCCAACCCGCCGGTCTACGGCTACGACGACACGACGGCGACCCACGGCTACGACCCCACCCCCGTGCCGTACGGCGACCCCGAGGGCATGGTCGAGCACACCAAGCGGCCCCGCCCCTGGTGGGCGCAGTGGTGGATGGTGCTGCTCGCCATCCCCGTCGCGGGCATGATCGACTGGGGTTTCCTCATCGCGCTGACCGCACTGTGGGTGTGGGTGATCTATCCGGCCGTGTTCGAGAAGCGCCGCTACCAGGAGGTGGGCCCGGCGCCGCAGCCCACGCGACCGTTGACCTACTCGGAGCGCGAGTACGTCATGGACGAGGTGCGGGCCGGCCGCAAGATCAACGCCGTCAAGCGCTACCGCGAACTCACCGGCGCTGACCTGCGCACTGCGAAGGAGACCGTCGACTCCTGGAGCCGCCAGATCGGCCGCTAGGTCCTCCTAGCCGGAACCGCCGCCAGGGAAGAACAGCCGCTCCTCGCCGGAGTTGGCGTTGTAGAAGCCGACGCCGTGCTTGGCCGCCAACGAACGCCCGGCCCGCGCGGCCTTGTCAGCCTCGTCGTCGGGGCAGCTGGCCCGTGTGACGGCGCGCCCGAACCCGTAGGTGGTGGTGCCGTCATCGGAGTCGGCGTAGGGCCCGTTGACGGCGGGGAAGTGGCCGGAGAAGTCGGCGAACCAGTTGCGCAGCGCGACGGTGCCCGCGTCGGGGTCGTCGTCGGCCGCGGTCTGCTGCTGGAACCAGGCGACGAAGGCGTCGTCGTCCCGCGGGGCGTTGGCCGGGTCGAACACGGCGATGTCGTAACTCATGCACTGACGCTAGTCCCCCTGCCGGGCCGCGTGGGGCGAATGATTGGATGGGGGCATGACGAACCTCCACGACGTGCGCCGCGACTACACCGGCGCACCGCTGCCCG
Source organism: Tessaracoccus lubricantis (assembly GCF_039544535.1). Classification (NCBI taxonomy): domain Bacteria; kingdom Bacillati; phylum Actinomycetota; class Actinomycetes; order Propionibacteriales; family Propionibacteriaceae; genus Tessaracoccus; species Tessaracoccus lubricantis. The sequence continues at coordinate 58,202 of NZ_BAABLV010000013.1, read as the reverse complement.
AAGACGTCGCCTCCCTCGAGCCGTGGGACCTGCTGGCGGACTGGCTCAACGACGCGCTGGCCGTCGGCGAGCCCGAACCCACCGCAGTCACCCTGGCCACGGTGGACGCCGACGGCAGGCCTCAGTCGCGGGTGGTGCTGCTGAAGGAGGCGAGCCCCGACGGCCTGGTGGTGTTCTCCAGCTACGAATCCGCCAAGGCCCGCGACCTCGAGGCGCACCCGGCGGCCGCCATCTCGCTGTGGTGGCCGCTGCAGATGCGGCAGGTGCGCACGGTCGGCACCATGGCGAAGCTCTCCCGCGAGCGCAACGAGGCGTACTTCGCCAAGCGTCCTCGCGAGAGCCAGCTGGAGGCGTGGGCATCGCACCAGTCGGCGCCGCTGGAGAGGCGCGACCGCCTGGAGGTCGCCGTCGAGGAGGCCCGGCAGCGGTTCGACGGGGTCGACGTGCCCTGCCCGCCGTACTGGGGCGGCTACGTGCTCGACGTCGACACCTTCGAGTTCTGGCAGGGGCTGCCCGGCCGGCTCCACGATCGGGTGCGCTGCACCCGCACTGCCGACGGCTGGCGCAACGTCCGCCTCCAGCCCTAGTACGGGGCCCCGCCCGCCGGCTGAAAATTATCCCTACGCAATCAGAGCCCTCAATGTGGATAATCCACATCGAGGGCTCTGATTGCGTAGAGATAAGTCAGGCGTCCGAGGCGTCGGCCTGTCCGAGCACGATCTTCAGCTCTCCCGCCGCGGGCAGCGACAGGTCCAGACCGCTGTCGTCGTCGGGGTACGGCTCCACGAAGTGCGTGAGATACGCCATCAGGCCGTCCTCGACGTCGAGCATCAGCACATGGTTGAGGCCGTCGCGGCGGAACGTGGCGACAGCCGGGAACGTGTAGCTGTCGAGCAGCGTGCGCGGTGCCTCCTCGTCGGGGACCAGCAGGAACTGCCCCTGCTCCGGCCGGCACGCCGCACCCTCGAGCTGGCTCCGCAGTTCGTCGCCGCCCCAACCGTCGACGGCGCCCAGGAGCGCAGTGATGACGGCGCGGGCCTCGTCGGGCAGCGGTTCGAGCGTCTCGGGGAGCGGCTGGCCCTCGTCGTCGAAGCCGTCGTCGAACGGGAACTCCCGGCCCTTGGCAGCCTCGGCCAGCGACACGGCCAGCGACGACGCGAACACTGCGGCAGCCGCCCAGACCCGCGGCCGCTTCAGGCCGAGGCGCCGCAGCAGGCCGATCGACCAGGCATCGCTGCGCGCGAGCAGGTCCTGCGCGCCGTACGTCACGCCGGCAGCGCCAACGCCGATGCCGGCCCGCAGCGCCGGCGAAGAGTACGGGTCGTCGGTCAGCGCCGTCTCGGCGGCCACGCCGCCGGCCATCGCCAGCCAGTACGCGTGCTTGCGCCATCCGGTGAGCCGGTGGGGGTCGATGAGCGTGATGCCTGCCCAGGCGGCGGACTTGGCGAGGGCGACAGCGTGTTGAGAACCGGTGATGCGTCGGGTCATGCCCGTCACCCTACGCGGTCACGCCGGTCGCAGCTCCAGCAGCTTGCCCCCTTCGCCGTCCTGCAGCAGCCAGATCGCGCCGTCGGGGCCCTCCTCCACGGCCCGGATCCGCGCGCCCATCGGCCACTCCTCCGGCGTACCGGCGACTTCGCCGTCGAGCGGCACCCGGACGAGACGTTCGCCGGACAGCGCACCCAGGAACGCGTCGCCCTTCCAGCCGGGGAACAGGTCACCCTGGTAGATCATCAGCGACCCGGGGGAGATCGACGGTGTCCAGAAAGCCTTGGGCGGCTCGAACCCGTCGCCCGCGGCGTGGTCCGGGATCTCGCCGCCGCCGTAGTGGGAGCCGTTGGAGGCCGCGGGCCACCCGTAGTTGAGGCCGGGCTTGATGAGGTTCAACTCGTCGCCGCCCTCCGGCCCCATCTCGGAGGCCCACAGTCGGCCGTCGGCGTCGAACGCCAGCCCCAGCACGTTGCGGTGTCCCATGGACCAGAACTGCTGTGCCGCGGGCGCGTCCTCTTGGAAGGGGTTGTCAGGGGCCGGTTGGCCGTCAAGCGTGAGCCGCAGCACCTTGCCGAGCGTGTTGTCCATCTCCTGCGCCGGGTCCATCTTCTGCCGGTCTCCGGAGCTGACGAACAGGTGCTCCCCCTGGATGGCGAGGCGGTGCGAGAAGTGGCCGTCGCCGCCCACCTTCGGGGTCTGCGTCCAGATCTTCGTGACGTTGCTGAGGGTTGCGGCCTCAGCGTCCAGCGTGGCAGTGCCGACCACCGCGCCCGACCCGCCGTCGCCCCGCTCCACCCAGGAGAGGTAGACGGTGCCGTCGGCCTCGAACGTGGGGCCGGCGATGACGTCGCCGAGGCCGCCCTGCCCAGCGACGGCGACTTCCGGCGCCCCGGTCACCTCGCGCACAGTGCCATCCGCGGAGCGCAGCTTGAGCGCGCCCGTGCGCTCGGTGATGGCCAACAGGTCCGTCCCCGGCAGGAATTCGAGCGCCCAGGGGTTGGTGAAGGATTCGTGCTCGGTGATGGTGAACTCGTGCGTCTCCGGCACCGTCGGCGACTCCGTGGACGGAGGCGAGACCGCCTCGCTCGCGTCCGGGCTGGGGGCGGCACTGCTGGGCGACGGCGAGGCAACCGCCGTGGTGATGTTCGGCGACGTGTCGGGCGTGGGCGCCGGTTGGCCAGGGCTGGGCTGGTCGCCCGGCCCCGTGCAGGCGGCGAGGCTGAGTGCGGCGGTCAGGACAAGAGGCGCAAGGCGTCGCATGTCACGACGCTACCAGCCGCGCCAGCGAGGATGGTCCCGGGCCTCAGGCCCCGAGGCGCATCCAGTGGTCGCCTCGGGCGCGGAGCCCCAACGTGAGTGCGCGCAGCCCCATGAACCCGACGGCGAACGCCAGCCAGAGCCACGTCAACCCGGGCCTGCCGGGGTCGACGGCGAGCGCGCCGAACGCCAGCGGAGCGTAGCCGAGCAGCGTGATGACGCCGGCGATCGCGAGGTAGCGGCCGTCGCCCGCGCCGATCAGCACGCCGTCGAGCAGGAAGACGAACCCGGCCAGCGGGAGCGTGGCGGAGATCACCACCAGCAGCCAGGCGACCAGGGTGCGCACAGTGTCGTCGGGGGAGAAGAACGCTGCGACGGGGCCCCGGGCGAGCACGACGAGCACGCCGATCACCGCACCGCCGCCGACGGACCACCACGTCATGAGGCGCGTCGACTCGCGGGCCTCGCGCGCGTTGGCCGCGCCCAGCGCCGTGCCGATGATGGTCTGGCCGGCGATGGCCAGCGCGTCGAGGGCGTAGGACAGGAGGCCCCACACCTGCATCACGACGTGGTGCGCGGCCAACCCTGCCACCCCCTGCTGGGCTGCGATGTAGGTGGTGATGAGCAGCGCGAAGCGCAGCGTGACCGTGCGCAGCAGCAGCGGGACCCCCACCGCGAGGCTGCTCATCATTTCGCTCCACGACGGCCGCAGCCGTGCCCCGGCGGCGCGGGCCTTGCGGGCGACGAGGACCGCCGCCGTCGCGCCCAGCGCCGTCTCTGCCAGGGCGGTGCCCAGGCCTGCGCCGCCGATGCCCATGCCCAGCCCGAACACGAACGCCACGTTGAGCAGGAGGTTGAGGGCCGCACTGCCGATGGACAGCACCAGCGGCGTGCGGGCGTCGGCGAGGCCGCGGAAGGTGCCGGTGGCGGCGAGCATGACGAGCATGCCCGGCAGCCCCGGCAGCGACCACCGCAGGTACTCGACCGCCTGTGCGTGCACTTCCCCGGTGGCACCGAGGGCGGTGGCGAGGAGCGGCGAGGCCGCCCACGTGAGTGCGCCCACCGTCGCGCCGATGAGCCCGGCCAGCCACATGGCCTGGACGCCGAGTTCGATGCCGCGGCCGCGATGGCCCGCGCCGATCTGGCGGGCCACCACCGACGTCGACCCGTAGGCGAGGAAGATCATCAGGCCCGTGACGGTGGTCAGCAGGCCGGAGCCGATGCCGAGGCCGGCGAGCGGGACGGTGCCGAGGTGCCCGACGATCCAGGTGTCGGCCAGCATCATCAGGGGTTGGGCCACCAGCGCGGCGAACGCGGGCACCGCGAGGGCGAGGACACGACGGGAGAGGCTCATGGCGCTGGTGAGTCTAGGGCCCCTCGGGATGGAGCTCAGTACCCGTGCTTGTTGTTCCAGTCCCAGATGTACCAGGCGTAGATGATGTTGCCGATGCCGCCGGTGAGGAAGAACAGCAGGAGGTGGATCCAGAACGAGTTGTACTTGCGGTGGTACATGACCATGGGGCCGCCCTGGTTGATGACCACCTGCTGCACCGAGGCCATGGGCTGGTGCGCGTACATGGGCGGCGCGTACGGCGGGGGCATCTGCGGCGCGCCGTACTGCGGTGCCGGCGGCATGGGTGCCGCGTGCCTGGGCGGGGTCTGCAACGGGCCCGGCTGCGGCACCGAGGGCAGGTTGTCGACGCGGCCCGGCTTGGGCGACGGGAGGTCTGTGAACAGTGCGGCCAGCTCCCCGTGGGTGCGGGCGGTGAGCGCGTTGCCGATGCGTTCGTTGAACTCGTCGGCGGTCAGCCTGCCCTGTTCGGCATGCGTCTGCAGGAATCCGACGGCCTCGTTGCGTTCGAGGTCTCCGATGCGGAGCTGGAGGTTGTCCATGCGCTCAGGCTAGTCATCGCCACGGACAAAAGCTCCCCGGCCCGGGGAACGCTCACCAGCCGCGGCCGCGCGGGCCGGGGGAGTCGAGCATGGTCTCGTCGGTGTACGGCAGGGCGCCGCCCGGCCAGCGCTGCGCCGCGTGGCCCGTGACCCATCGGTAGCCGAACATCCGGCGGCCCGATTCCCGTTCGACGGCCCGCACGTCAGGCTTGGCGTCGGAGGCCAGCATCAGGAGGTTGCCGAAGCGTCGCCCCTTGTAGACGTCGTTCTCCATGCCGAACATCGTGGTGTGCCAGCGCTGGTTGAGCCCACCGGCGAGCTTCTTGGCCCACTCGAACGGGGCCTTGTCGGTGACGTTGAACACCACGACGGCCTCGCCCCGCACCACGCGACGCAGGTCGTCGAGCGCTTCCCCGGTGACGAGGTCTCCCGGGACGACGAGTTCCTTGAAGGCGTCGACGATGACCACGTCGGCCCAGCCGTCGGGCATCGCGGCCAGGCCGGTGCGGCCGTCGACGTCGCGCACCTTGATCCCGGAACGGGTGGGCAGCGGGATCTTGCGCCGCACCTCGTCGGTGAGTTCGACGTCGGGCTCGCACACCACCTGCGCCGTGCCGGGCCGACGGTGGGCCACCCATCGCGGGATCGTCATGCCGGCGCCCCCGATGTGCACGACGCGCAGCCGCTGCTCGTCAGGGGCGCGGAACGCGGAGTGCTCGAGCAGCAGCGAGATGTGCGCGACGTACTCGAACATCAGGAAATCGGGCTGGTACGGGTCGACGTACGACTGCGACGTGGGCCCGAACCTGACGTAGTACGCGCCCATGGTCTCGGGGTCGGGGAAGAGTCGGTCAGCCACCTTGAGAGCCTAGCCAAACCTGCCGTGGACCGCTCAGCCAGGGCGTTACCTACGGTGGCGTAGGCTGGTGTGCATGACCGCAACGGGCGTCATCGCCCCACAGCCCAAGGCCACGTCGGTCGCGAAACGCGTTCTCGGCGGCGTCCGCAAAGGCGCCCGCAAGGTAGCCGAAGCCATCGCCACGCCACTCCTCCCAGAAGACTTCCTCGATCTCATCAGCCCGCTCGCCTCCGGCGCCGAACTCCGCGGACGGGTGCTCGCCGTGCGCTCCGAAGGGCCCCATGCCACCACCATCGCGATCAAGCCGGGCCGGGGGTGGCGCCCACACAGCGCCGGCCAGTACGTGCGGATCGGCTTCGACGTCGACGGCGTGCGCCTCTGGCGCGCGTACTCGCTGACCAGCCCCGTCGGCGGCGACACCATCACCGTTACGGTGCGCGCCATCCCCGACGGCAAGGTCAGCAACTTCGTCCGCGGTCTGGCGCCCGGCACCATCCTCCATCTGGACCAGGCCGCAGGCAGCTTCACGCTGCCCCATCCCACCCCGCCAGCCGTGCTGTTCCTCACCGCGGGTTCCGGCATCACGCCCGTCATGGGCATGCTGCGCAACAGCCCCCTGCCCGCCGACGTGGCGCTGGTCCACTCCGCCCCCAGCGCTGCCGAGGCGTTGTTCCTCCCCGAGCTGCGCAGCCTCCAGGCCGCCGGGCACCTGCGACTGACCAGCCGCTTCACCGGCGTCGAGGGCATCCTCACTCCGGCGCACCTCGACGACGTGGTCCCCGACTGGCGCACCCGCGACACCTGGGCCTGCGGCCCCGCCGGCATGCTCGACGACGCGGAGGCCCACTGGGCGGCGGAGGGCCTGGCCCACCGCCTGCACACCGAGCGGTTCAGGGCGGCGGTCACCGTCGTCGGCGACGGCGGCACGGTGACGTTCGACGGCCCCGGCGTGAGCGTGGCCGCAGGTGCCGGCACCACCATCCTCGACGCCGGTGAAGACGCCGGCGTCCTCCTGCCCTCAGGGTGCCGCATGGGCATCTGTTTCAACTGCGTGCTGCCGCTCACCGAAGGCAGTGTCCGCGACCTCCGCACCGGGGAGGTCACCACGGCCGACCCCCAAGACCCCGTTCTCGTCCAGACCTGCGTATCGGCTGCGGCCGGGCCCTGTCACCTCACCGTTTAGGACACGCCATGACCGCCACCGAACTCCGCACCAACCGCATCACCGTCAGCACACCCCGCGTCCGCGCCGAGGCATCCTCGACGGGGCGGCCCAACCCCATCGCCCACCTGAGCCCGGCAGACATCGAGGCCATCGGCCGCGAGCTCGACGAACTGCGCGACGAGGTCATGAACAGCCGCGGCGCCAAGGACGCCGAGTACATCCGGGGCGTCATCCGGCTGCAGCGGATGCTCGAGGCCGGCAGCCGCGTCGTGCTGCTGTTCTCGAAGTTCCCGCCGGCGTTCGTCGCGGGCACCGCCGGGCTGACGTTGGCCAAGATCATCGAGAACACCGAGATCGGCCACAACATCCTCCATGGCCAGTGGGACTGGATGCGCGACAAGAAGATCCACTCCAGCACGTGGGAATGGGATTTCGCCTCCCCGGCGGACCAGTGGAAACGCTCGCACAACGTCGAGCACCACACCTACACCAACGTGGTGGGGATGGACAACGACCTGGGCTACAACATCATGCGGGTCGACGCCGGGCAGGAGTGGCAGCTCAAGCACCTGTTCCAGTCGGTCACCAACTTCTTCACCATGCTGTTCTTCGAGTACGGCATCGCCGCCTACGACATGCAGGTCAAGCAGTGGAAGGACGGCGAGCGGCCCACTGCCGAGTTCAAGGCCGACCTCACCGCCACGTTGAAGAAGATCGGCAAGCAGTTCTCCAAGGACTACGTCGTGCACCCGCTGCTGTCGGGCCCCTCGGCGCTGTCCACGCTGGCCGCCAACGCGATCGCCAACACGCTGCGCAACGTCTGGACCCATTCCGTGATCCTGTGCGGCCACCTGCCTGAGGGCGTCGAGACGTTCGAGACCGAATCCATCGAGGGGGAGACCCGCGGCGAGTGGTACCTCAGGCAGATGCTGGGCTCCGCCAACATCACCGGCTCCAAGCTCATGCACCTCATGACCGGCCACCTGTCACACCAGATCGAGCACCACCTGTTCCCGGACATGCCCAGCAACCGCTACCCGCAGATCGCGCCCCGCATCCGTGAGCTGATGGAGCGCCACGACCTTCGCTACGTGTCGGGCCCGCTGCACCAGCAGGTGTTCTCCGCCTGGCGCACCGTCCTGCGCCATTCGGTGCCCAACAAGCGCGAGGGCGTGAGCCGGTTCCGCGAGGTGGCAGAGGCCGCCCGCGACGCCGTGGGGGACCTGGTGCGCCAGACGCGCGGCATGTGGCGACCTCGACGGGCCGCCGTCGCTGCGTGACCCGTCGGGACTATCGTGGTCGTCCGGGCGTGAGGACGTAGGGAGGCGCCGTGCGGGAAGACCAGCCCAGCAGCCACCAGCAGTTGGGGCGGACCTTCATCACCCAGCAGCGCGTCATCGCGCTGCTGAGTTTCTTCCTGCCCGCCTCCCTCATCGGCTGGAGCCTCCTCAGCGGCCAGGGGCTGCGCGGCAGCATCTCAGAGTACTACTACACGCCGATGCGCGACGTGTTCGTCGGCACGCTGTGCGCGCTGGCGCTGTTCCTGTGGTCCTATCGCGGCTACCACCCCACCAACCCGGAGTTGCGGGCAGATCGGATCGTCGCCAAGGTCGCCTCGATCGCCGCGGCCCTCGTCGCCCTCGCGCCCCTCAAGCCACGGCAGGCCGAGTGGGAGTGCACCGTGTTGCAGTGCGTGCTGGGCACCGACACGGCCTACTGGGTCCACAACGTGGCCGCGGCGGTGTTCCTGGTGGCGCTGGCCACGTTCTGCCTGGTGCTGTTCCCGATGAGTGCCATCCCCGGCCAGGACCTGGGCCGGCGGCTGGTGGCGTACGGCGTCAGCGGCGCCACCATCGTCATCTCGGTGCTGCTGATGGTGCTGTGGACGTTCCTGCCGGTTGAGATCTACTTCATGCTCGGCCGGTACAAGCCCATCCTGGTGCTGGAGACCGTGGCCCTCACCGCGTTCGCCGCGAGTTGGTTCCTGCGCAGCCGCGCCGTCGAGTACACGGCGTTGGCGCGCTACCAGCCGGTGACGGACGTGGCAGCGCCGGCCGTGCCTAGTGAGCCGACTCCAGCGGGACGAAGCTGATCGTCCCGCAGCTGAGGCACTGCAGCGCGTCGCCGGCCAGCAGCGCCTGCGCGCCCACCTGCTTCTTCAGCTCCAGGTAGCGCGCCCGGTCCAGGTGCGCCACCTGCGCCGGGTCGATGACGTTGACCTCGTAGCTGTCGCACTCCGGGCACTGCGGCACGGGGTCGAGCCACTGCAGTTCGAAGTCCTCGCCCATCACGCTGAAGTTGCCGCACTCGGGGCAGTCCCAGCTCATGATGATCTCGTCGGCGTCGATGCCCTCGCGGTCCAGCAGCTCGTCGAACGACTGCGGGTCCCGCGCCCGCAACGACTCCGGGTCCAGCCATTCGACGGTGGTCTCGCAGTAGTCGCAGACCTTCTCGGACATCAGCTGGAGGATCCGCTGCGCCTCCTCGTCCTGCTCGATCGAGGCGAAGAACTCCTCGTCGGTGGGCTCCACGTCTGGGGTGTCGTCGGCCATGTCGCCGTCCTCAGCCCTGCTCGCGCAGGCGGGCCTGCTCCTTGAGCACCTTCCGGTGCGTCTCGCGTTCGTCGACCAGCCAGCCGGGCGGGTTCGCCAGCAGCTCGCCGACCTGGTCGCTGGTCAGCGCCTCCGTCACCCCGCCGCGCGCCAGCCCCGACTTCGACACCCCCAGCTTCTGCGCCACCACGTCGCGCGGGAACGGGCCGTTCCTGCGCAGCTCCACGAGCCACTCCGGCGGGTCGTCGCGCAGCGCGTCGAGCTGTTCGCGCGTGATCGGCGTGTTCTGGAAGTCCTCGGGCGCCGCGGGCAGGTAGATGCCCAGCTTGGCCGCCGCCGTGATCGGCTTCATCGTCTGGCTCATGCCGAAGCGTAGCCCTGCAGTAGCCTCGACGCATGACAGCAGCAGACGACGGCGGCCTGCGCATCGGCTTCGTGCCCGGCGTCACGCTGACCAAGTGGCGACGCATCTGGGCCGAACGGTTCCGTGCGCCCCTCGAGGTCGTCGACGTGACGGAGGCGGACCAGCGCCGCGCCCTCGTCGCCGGCGACGTCGACATGTGCTTCGTGCGGCTGCCCATCGAGCGCGAGGGGCTGCACGTCATCCCGCTCTACGAGGAGCAGCCGGTGCTGTGGCTGAGCAAGGACCACATCCTCGCCGCGCTGGACGAGGTCACGGCGCAGGACCTCGCCGACGACGGCACCCGCGTCGTCTTCGACGCCTCGCCCGAGAGCATCGACCTGGCCACCTATTCAGCCGCCGTGCTGCGCGTGCCCATGTCGATCGCGCGCTCCGGCAGCCGCAAGGACATGGTGTACCTGCCGGTGGTCGACGCCGAGCCCACGACGGTGGGGCTGGCCTGGCGGGTCGACGACGAGCACCCGCTCATCGAGGACTTCATCGGCGTGGTGCGGGGCCGCACGGTCAACAGCACCCGCACGGCGCAGGCGAAGGGCGAGAAGCCGCGCCCGCCGCAGCAGCGCCGCGGGCCGAAGCCGCCGTCGGTGGGCGGCAGCAGGCGCGGCCGCCGTCGCTGAGGGGGCGATCCTGCAAGAATGGGGCCCGTGGCGACTCGGGTGATCAGGGAGAAGCGGGGCATGTCCCCGTTCCTCATGCTCCTGGTGGTGCTGTTGGTCGCCGCCGCCGTCGTCGGCGGGTACCTCGGCTGGCAGGTGTGGGGCACCACCGCGTTCGCGAGGGACCGGGCCGTGGAGGAGATGACCCGGCTGCGCACGTCCTGGGACGCCCCGCTGCCGGACGAACTGCGGCAGGAGGACCCGGCGGCCCCACCCGTCGTCGCCGATCCCACCCCGCACGAGGCCAACTGGCTGCTGCGCATCCCCGCGTTCGGCGCCGAGTGGCCGATCATCGCAGGCGTGGACGCCGCCGACCTCGACCGCGGCGTCGGCTGGTACCCGGGCAGCGCGCTGCCGGGCCAACTCGGTAACTTCGCGCTGGCAGGCAACTGCGTGACGGAGGGCGAGCCCTTCCGCCGCCTACTCGAACTGCGGCAGGGCGACGAGGTCGTCGTCGAGACCCGCACCGCCACGTTCACCTACGAGATCGTCTCGGCGCCCGCCGAGCTCACCGTCCAGGCCGACGACGGCTGGGTCCTCGACCCGGTGCCCGGCCAGAGCGACGTCGTCCCCCACCAGGCCCTCATCACGCTCACCACGTGCGAGGACCTGTTCCCGACCACCGACCGAGCCGTCGGCTTCGGCACCCTCAGCGACACGGAGAAGAAGACATCATGACCGACCGCACCGAACTCATCGAGCACGTCAAGAACCTCGCCGTCGTGCACGGCAAGGTCACGCTCGCCTCCGGCAAGGAGGCCGACTACTACGTCGACATGCGCCGCGTCACGCTCGACGGCGCCGCCTCGCCCGTCGTCGGCCGCGTGATGAACGACCTCGTCGCAGACCTCGACTTCGACGCCGTCGGCGGCCTCACCCTCGGCGCCGACCCCGTCGCCACCGCGATGCTGCACGCCCGCGCCGCGGCGGGGGGTCGCCTCGACGCGTTCGTGGTGCGCAAGGAGAGCAAGTCGCACGGCATGCAGCGGCGCATCGAGGGCACCGAGGTCGCCGGCCGCCGCGTGCTGGTGGTGGAGGACACCTCCACGACGGGGGGCTCGGCCCTCACCGCCGTCGAGGCCGTCCGCGAGGCGGGCGGCGAGGTGGTGGCCGTCGCCGTGGTCGTCGACCGCGGCACCGGAGCGGCCGAGGCCGTCGCCGAGGCCGGCCTGGAGTACCGCTACGCCCTCGACCTCGCCGACCTGGGCCTCGTGCTGGTTTGAGGCCTGTGGCCGCCGGACCGGCTCGACAACCCGGGCCCTGCGGTACCGTGAATCCCAGAGATAGGAGAACCCCGTGGAACCTCTGCTGATCATCCTCATCGTGCTGGTCGTCCTCGCCCTCGGCGTGGTCCTCTGGGGCGTGGGTGCCTACAACGGCTTCGTGAAGAGCCGCAACCTGATCCAGGAATCGTGGCGCCAGATCGACGTCGAGCTCAACCGCCGCTACGAGCTCATCCCGAACCTGGTGGAGACCGTCCGCGGCTACGCGGCGCACGAGCGCAACACCCTCGAGCAGATCACCGCACTGCGCAACCAGGCGCGCCAGCTGGCCGGGCAGACCGGCGGGCAGCCCAGCGAGCAGCGGGCCGCCGTCGAGTCCGAACTGACCCAGGCGGTGCACAACCTGCTGGTGTCGGTGGAGGCCTACCCCGACCTGAAGTCGAACCAGAACTTCCTCGAGCTGCAGCGCGAACTGACCGACACGGAAGACCGCATCGCGGCCTCGCGGCGCTTCTACAACGCCAACGTGCGCGACTACAACACGCGCATCGAGTCGCTGCCCAGCAACATCATCGCGGGGTTCGCGAAGTTCGAGAAGGCCACCTACTTCGAGGTCAACGACCCGATGGTGCGCCAGGCGCCCGACGTGAACTTCGGCGAGATCTCCCAGCGGCCGGCCGCCTCGCCCGAGCAGCAGCCGCAGATCGCCCCGCAGCAGCAGTACCAGCAGCCCGTCCAGCCGCCGCAGCAGCAGATCCAGCAGCCGCAGCAGCAGCCCGCGGATCGGCCGCCGTTCGAGAACTGACCGCCCCTGGCAGGCAGACGTGCTGAGCCCGATGGCGAACCGACGCCCCTTCCGTCCTCGAGACGGAGGGGCGTCGCTGCTTTGCGCGCGGGGCCCGGCCCCCGTCGCCGTCGACCCCACACCCAGGTCCAGCGCCCGCCCGCGCCCCACCACCGCCGTCGAGCACCACATCTGGAAGCCCCCGCCTACCAAGCAGCAACCCCGACACGCCGATGCGACTAGCTACTTTGCAGCAACCCTCTTGAGTAGTTGAACTCTCAACCACAAACTGTTAGAGTTTCAACTACCACCCCGGAAAGGAACACTCCAATGCATCTCAACGAACTCCACGGCACCTTCGTCCTGGACCCGGCCCACACCACCTTCTCCTTCGTGACCCGCCACGCGATGGTCACCAAGGTGCGCGGCTCCTTCGAGAAGTTCGAGGGCCAGGCCGTCATCGACGCCGACAACATCCAGAACAGCACCCTCGAGGTCACCATCGACGCGGCCTCGATCAACACCCGCAACGCCGACCGCGACAACCACGTTCGCTCGGCCGACTTCTTCGACGTCGAGAACTACCCCACCTGGACCTTCAAGGGCACCAACTTCGAGATCGCCGGCGACACCGTCAACGTGACCGGTGACCTCACCATCAAGGACGTCACCAAGTCCATCACCATCCCGCTGGAGTACCAGGGCGCCGCCAAGGACCCCTTCGGCAACACCCGCGTCGGCTTCGAGGGCTCGAAGCAGATCAACCGCTCCGACTTCGGCCTGACCTGGAACGCCGCCCTCGAGACCGGTGGCTTCCTCGTCTCCGACAAGGTCGCCCTCGAGTTCGAGATCTCCGCCATCCACCAGGCCTGATCTCCCAGACCCAGGAACGCACCCGGCTGCCACACCGGGGGCGTTCTTCGCGTCTCAGGCGCCGTAGGTCAGGTCGGCGTAGTCGTGGTGGCGCTGGAGCCAGGACTTCACGAACGGGCACAGCGGCAGCACCTTCCGGTCGCCGGCGGCGCGCACGTCGTCGAGCGCCTCGCGCACCAGCGTCGAGCCCAGGCCCTTCCCCTCGAACGCGGGGTCGATCTCGGTGTGCGTGAACGTGATGAGGTCGTTGCTGAGGATGTAGTCGGCGAATCCCGCGAGTTCGCCGTCCAGGCGGATCTCGTAGCGCTTCCGCTCGGGGTTGTTCGTCACGGTGGCGGTGTCGTCAGTCATGACCCGACGATACTTCGCCCGCGCGGGCGCCGGGGCCTCATCCGTTGTCCCTGCGTGCGGTTGAGGCACCTGACATACTGTGCGCATGCCATGCTGCGACACATCGGAGGGGTCCCAACGTCTGCCTCTGAGAGGTAAGCCCCGATGACCCCCGTTGTCTCCCTGCTCGTCGGCGTCGTGGTCGTCTTCCTGATCACGGTGGCCACCGGATACTTCGTGGCGCAGGAGTTCGCCTACGTCGCCGTCGACCGCTCCACGCGCGGCAGCCGGCGACGACCGCGCGGCCCGGACCTTGCAGATCACCCGGCGCACCTCGTTCATGCTGTCGGGGGCACAACTGGGCATCACCGTCACCGGACTGCTCGTCGGCTACGTCGCCGAACCCCTCATCGGCCAGGCCATCGGCTCGCTGCTCGACGGCGGCGCGCTGACCGCGGTCAGCGTGGCGATCGGCGGGTTCGTCGCGATCGGCTTCTCCACGTTCGTGCAGATGCTTTTCGGCGAGTTGTTCCCGAAGAACTACGCGATCGCGCGCTCCGGGGTGGTCGCCGACGCGCTCACGCCGTCGACGCGCATCTACCTGGCGGTCTTCGGCCCCGTCATCTGGGTGTTCGACAAGGCGGCGGAACTGCTGCTGCGGGCCCTGAGGATCGAGCCCGTCCACGACGTCGAGTCGGCCGCCTCCGCCACGGACCTCGAGCGCGTGGTCGCCGCCTCCCGCGAATCGGGCGCGCTGTCACCCGAGCTGGCGCACATCCTGGACCGCATCCTCGACTTCCCCCGCCGCGACCTCGAACACGCCATGGTGCCCCGCGTGCATGTCGACGTGGTGCGCGCCGACGCCACCATCGGCGAGGTGCGCGCCCTGATGGCCACCGGCCACACGCGTTACCCCGTCGTCGACGAACACGACTCCGTCATCGGCGTGGTGCAACTGGCAGACGTGCTGCGCACCGGCCGCAGCCTCGACGAGCCGGCGCTGCGCATCGCGCGCGAGCCGTTCCGGCTGCCCGACCTGACCCACCTCCCCGATGCGGAGACCGCGCTGCGTGCCGCCGGGGAGCAGATGGCGTGCGTCATCGACGAGTTCGGCGTCTTCGTCGGCGTGGTCACCCTCGAGGACCTCGCCGAGGAGATCATCGGCGAACTCACCGACGAACACGACCCGGAGGACCCCGACTACCTCCCGCAGACCGGCGACGGCATCTGGGTGATGCCCGGCGACGTGCACGTCGACGAGGTGGAGCGCGCCATCGGGCTCAAGCTCCCCGGAGGCGACTTCGAGACCGTCTCGGGCCTCATCATCCACGCGCTGGGCGACCTGCCCGAGGAGGGCGCCGTCGTGGACCTCGTCCTCGAGCCGACGGCGGCGCAGCGCACCATCGACCCCTCCACCCCGGCGCGCCACGTCCGCATCGAGGTGCTGGCCGTCGAACGCCACGTGGCCTCGCGGGTGCGCATCACGCTCCCCGGCACGCAGGAGGAAAAGGCATGACGCCGCTCGAGACCGGCATGAACGGCTGGGCCGTCGTCATCTGGACGGTGGTGATCATCGTGCTGTCGGCCTTCTTCGTGGCCGTCGAGTTCGCGCTCATGGCCGCCAAGCCCCACAGGCTGGAGGAACGCGCCGGCACCCTCTCGGGCCGCGCGGCGTTGAAGAGCTCGCACGAACTCACCCTGGTGCTGGCCGGCTCGCAGCTCGGCATCACCGTGTGCACCCTGGCGCTGGGCGCCATCACCAAGCCCGCCGTCCACCACGCGCTGACCCCGCTGCTGGAGACCACGGGCCTGCCGGCGGCCGTCGCCGACGTCGCCTCGTTCGTGCTGGCGCTGGTCATCGTCACGTTCCTCCACCTGGTGGTGGGGGAGATGGCGCCGAAGTCGTGGGCCATCGCCCACCCCGAGGACTCGTCGGTGCTGCTCGCCCTGCCCATGCGCGGGTTCATGCTGGTGGCCCGCCCCATCCTCAAGGCGATGAACGCCATGGCCAACTGGCTGGTGCGCAAGGCCGGGGCCACGCCGATCGACGGGCTGTCGGCCACCCAGGACGTCGCCGGCCTGCGCCACCTCGTCGAACACTCCGCCAACGTGGGCGCGCTGGAGGCCAGCTACCAGTCACCCATCACCTCGGTGCTGACGCTGCGCGAGCGCAAGCTGAGCGAGCTGGTGCCCGCAGGCCAGGAGCTGGCCGCCGTCCCGATCCACGGCACCCTCGCAGACGTCCAGGCCGTCACCCGCCGACACGGGCACATGCGCGTGCTCGTGCGCGACGGCGAGGTCACCGTCGGCATCGTGCACGTCCGCGACACCCTCGGCGAGGCAGACCTCACCCGCCCGGCGATCGACCTGGCCCGCGAGCCCGTGCGCCTTCCCGGCGACAGCGGGGTGGCCACCGCCCTCAGCCAGCTCAACCAGGCCCGCACGCAGATCGCGGTGGTGACCGACGGTGAACGCGAGCTGGGCATCGTGACGCTCAACGACGTGCTGCCCGGGCTGATGCCCACCGGCATCGTCGAGAGCGTCGACGCCGGCTGAGCCCCGCGAGAGGTGTCGGTATCCTTCCGCGCATGACCGACGAGCCCCACGACCCCACCGCGCCCACCGTCGGGGTCGGCCCGCACCCGGAGCCGTGGCCCGACGACGAGCGGCTCGACCCGGAGCTGCTGCGCGAGGGGGACCGCCGCAACGTCATCGACCGCTACCGCTACTGGCGGCTCGACGCCATCGTCGCCGACCTCGACCGCACCCGCTCCGGCCTGCACGTCGCCATCCAGAACTGGGAGCACGACTTCAACATCGGCTCCATCGTGCGCACCGCCAACGCGTTCAACGTCGCCGCCGTGCACATCGTGGGGAAGCGACGGTGGAACCGGCGAGGCGCCATGGTGACCGACCGCTACCTCCACGTCCACCACCACGACGACGAGGCGTCGCTGTTCACCTACCTCCGCGAGCACGGCGTCACACCCGTGGGCGTCGACAACCTGCCGGGCTCCGTCGCGCTCGAGACCGCGCAGCTCCCGGAGCGGTGCTGCCTCGTGTTCGGCTCGGAGGGCCCCGGGCTCACCGACGACATGGTCGCCGGCTGCGAACGCCTCGTGGCCATCACCCAGCACGGCTCCACCCGCTCCATGAACGCGGGTGCCGCCGCAGCGATCGCGATGTACCACTGGCAGCTGCAGCACGGCGGGCCCTCAACCGGGGTGGCGCTAGCATGACCCCATGCAGCAGGCACAGCGATTCGCAGCCGGGCTGACGCCCCTGCCCACGGCGGCACGCGTCACCCGGGCGCGCAGCACATTGCGCTGGCGCGTGATCTCGACGGTGGTCTCCGCGGTCCTGCTGATCGTGTTCTGGTACTTCTTCGGCCGCGACTGGTCACTGGGCTGGACCATCACCGTCGGCGTGCTGTGGGTGGTCTCGACGGTGTTCTGGCTGGTGCTGTCGATCGTCGGGCTGAGCAACGCGAAGAAGGACCTCGCCGCGATCACCGACGGCGTCGCGTTCTACCTCGACCCCAAGGGCATCGAGATCGTCCACCCCACCCCGGTGCGGGTGCCGTGGTCCGAGGTGTCGGCGCTGAAGCTGGCCGGGCACAACTTCGGCGCCGGGCCCAAGCTCGTCGTCGAGGTCAACGGGCAGCCCGCCGCGAAGGTGCCGGTGGCGTTCCTCGACGCGGCGCCCGCCGTCATCGACTCCGCCGTCCAGGCGTACTCGCTGGGCCGGGTGCGGCTCGACAGTTCCGCACTCGACAACCTGCTGTGAGTGAACGGACCCGCCATTCGCGCTCCTGAGCCGACGCGATAGGCTTGCTGGGAAACCGACTTCCATCGAGAAAAAGGGGCTCCCCATGCCAGTTGCAACTCCTGAGGTCTACACGGAGATGCTCGACCGGGCCAAGGCAGGCCAGTTCGCCTACCCGGCCATCAACGTCTCCTCCTCGCAGACGCTCAACGCCGCCCTCCAGGGCTTCGCCGAGGCGGGCTCGGACGGCATCCTGCAGGTCTCCACCGGCGGTGCCGAGTACTTCTCCGGCCCCACCATCAAGGACAAGATCGCCGGCGCCGCCGCGTTCGCCGCCTACGCCCAGGAAGTCGCGAAGAACTACCCGATCAACGTCGCGCTGCACACCGACCACTGCCCGAAGGACAAGCTGGACAGCTTCGTGCGCCCGCTGCTGTCGCTCTCGGAGGAGCGCGTCGCCCGCGGCGAGCTGCCGCTGTTCCAGTCGCACATGTGGGACGGCTCGGCCGTTCCGATGGAGGAGAACCTGCAGATCGCTGCTGAGCTCCTCGAGCGTTGCGCCAAGGCCAACATCGTCCTCGAGATCGAGGTCGGCGTCGTCGGCGGCGAGGAGGACGGCGTCGAGGCCGCCATCAACGAGAAGCTGTACACCACCGTCGAGGACGGCCTGCGCACCATCGAGGTCCTCGGCCTCGGCGAGAAGGGCCGCTACATGACGGCCCTCACCTTCGGCAACGTGCACGGCGTGTACAAGCCGGGTGCCGTCAAGCTGCGCCCCGAGCTCCTCAAGGAGATCCAGGACGCCGTCGGCGCCAAGTACGGCAAGGAGAAGCCGTTCGACCTCGTGTTCCACGGCGGCTCCGGCTCCACCGCGCAGGAGATCTCCGACGCGGTCGACCACGGCGTCATCAAGATGAACATCGACACCGACACGCAGTACGCGTTCACCCGCCCGGTCGTCACCCACATGTTCAAGAACTACGACGGCGTGCTCAAGATCGACGGTGAGGTCGGCAACAAGAAGATGTACGACCCGCGCGCCTGGGGCAAGGCCGCTGAGGCCGGCATGGCCGCCCGCGTCGTCGAGGCCTGCCAGCAGCTGCGTTCCGCTGGCCAGTCCGCCAAGTGACGCACTGACTGAACACCACTGCGGCCGGTCCCCTCGGGGGCCGGCCGCAGTCGTTCGTCCAGGTCAGCGGAAGCGGACGATGTTGTTGAGGACCTCCTTGGTCACCCACTCGTACCGGCTGCTGCCATCCGCCTGCCGCACGGTGGCGATCACGCTGGCGGTGAGGTAGGAGCGGCACCCGCCGCGCCCGGTGGCGGCGGTGTCGCACTCGGTGCGCCACTTCCGGCCGTCGGCCGCCGTCCAGGCGCCGGTCTTCGCCAAGGGGTTGGTGCCCCACTGCGCGCGAGTCATCTGCGGCAGGTAGGTGAGGTTGTTGAACACCCACCCGTTGGTCAC
The DNA here is from genome assembly GCF_039544535.1 of Tessaracoccus lubricantis. Classification (NCBI taxonomy): domain Bacteria; kingdom Bacillati; phylum Actinomycetota; class Actinomycetes; order Propionibacteriales; family Propionibacteriaceae; genus Tessaracoccus; species Tessaracoccus lubricantis. Next base: position 39,468 of record NZ_BAABLV010000013.1, on the reverse strand, counting down.
GCTGAACCGCCCGTCGCGCTCGGTGACTGTGCTGGCCATGATCATCGTGCGGCAGCGCACCGTCTGCGAGTACGGCTCGCAGGCGGTGAACCACTGGCGGCCGCCCACCATGTGCAGCCCGGGCGTGTTGTAGACGTCGCGCACCTCGGGCTTCGGGGCCGCGGTGGTGGGCCGCTTGGTGGGCTGGGGGCTGGGCTCCTCGGGCTCGAGGGGCTCGTCCAGCCACTGGAACGCCGTCGACGTCCACACCTCGACCTTGGCCGGGGTGTCGGAGTTCGTCACCTGGATGCGCAGCGCGTACTCGCCGTGCGGGGCGGGGACGAGCTCACCGTCGGCGTCCACCAACAGGCCGTCCCACGCCGCCATGTTGACGTCGGGGGAGCGCCACGGCGTGCTCTCGGTGTAGACCTCCTGGGCTGTGGCCTCGATGGGGGAGCCCGCGTCGTCGACCTCGAGCACCGAGAGGGTCACCGACGACGCCGGCGTGCCCAGCACGAAGCCGATGGCCGGCAGCGCCCACTCGTCGTAGGGGATGGGCTCGTCCATGGGGCCGAACGACGGCATCAGATCCACGCACTGGCGGCCCTCCCGCTCGAGGCATTCCCACAGCACGCCGAGGAACGGCGGGCGGGAGCTGTCGTCGCCCAGCAGGAGCGGTGCCGCGCCGTAGTCGCCCTTCATGCCCGCGAACGGCACCTGGATGGACTGGCCGTCGGCCGTGAACCGCAGGTAGCCGCTGTAGATGGCGGTCTCCGGCGCAGCGTCGGGCGCGTCGATGGTCACGTCGACGGTGGCGCTGCCGCCGGCGGGGACGGTCACCGTCGGCGACGAGAAGGCCACCTTGGCCCGTTCCTGCGTGAAGTCGGGGCGGTCCTGCAGCCGGCCCTCCGCCCAGGCGACGGAGGTGGTCACGGCGTCGTCGTGCGAGGCGGTCCACGTGACGGCCGCGTCGGTGGCGTTGGTCAGCGTGAGGGTCTGGCGGAACGGGCCGTCGGCCGACTGGCCGGTGGCGAGCTTCGACGGCGTGACGAGGTGCTGCTGCGTGATGGCCTTGTCCACGTGGATGAGGCCGGCGCCCTGCCGGTGGGCGGCGTCGAGCACGCCCGTCTCCGGCATGAACGAGAAGACGGCCGGGGTGGCGGTGTTCTGCAGCCGGGTGCGGATCTGGTCTGCGGTGAGGCTGGGGTCGTCCTGCAGCAGGAGCGCCGCGGCGCCCGCCACGTGCGGTGAGGCCATCGACGTGCCGCTCATCACGGCGTGGCCGCCCATCGACAGCGGCATCGTGGAGTAGATGGCGCCGCCCGGGGCGGCGAGGTCTGGCTTCAGGCCGAGTTCGGCGTCGAGGCCCCAGGAGGTGAACACCGAGGCCAGGCCGGGGGTGTAGGGGTTGGGGTCGTCGATGAAGGTGCCGGGCACGGTGACGGTGACCGGCCCCTTGGCGAGCGCGTCCAGCACGGCGCGGCCGGCGTCGCTGAGGATGCCGATCACCGGCACCTCGGGGCTGTCGACCCAGTCCCAGAAGAAGTACTCCTTGTACAGCACCACGCCGACGGCGCCCGACTCGAGCGCCAGCTGGGTGCGCCGTTCGACGTCACAGCCGCCGTCGCCCGGGAAGAACGCGATCTTGCCCGCGAGGTTCGGGTCGAGCTTGCACTGGAGCGGGTCGCTGAAGGTGGCCAGCTCGCCGGTGAACCCCGTCGGCACGGGGGCCTCGGACACGAGGGTGTAGCCGGAGTGGATGGGGTCGCCGGTGGCGGGCGTGAAGACCACCTCCGGGGTGGCGATGCTGGTGGCGTCGAACGAGGCCACCGAGATCGCCTTGTCGGCCACCGACGGCGCGCGTAGCGTCTGCGTGCCCATCTCGCCCTCGTTGCCGGCGGCGACGACGAGGACGACGCCGGCGTCGACCATGCGGTCGGCGGCCTGCGACAGCGGGTGCCGCTGCGAGCTCTGCAGCGGCCAGCCGAGGCTCATGTTGACCACGTCCATGCCGTCGGCCGCGGCGCGCTCCATGGCGCTGAGCACGACGGCCATGGTGGTGTCGCCGTTGCAGGTGAACACCTTGTAGGCGCCGAGGGTCGCCTCCGGGGCCACGCCCGCCGCGGTGCCTGCGCCGCCGACGGTGCCCGCCACGTGGGTGCCGTGGCCGAGGCAGTCCATGGGGTCGCCGTCTGGCGTGATCTCGGTGACCTCGCCGTCCTCACCGGGGTAGGGGAGCCAGTCGTCGCCGATGAGGTCAGTGCCGTAGGCGACCCGCTCCGTGGGGAACGTCGTCGTCTCGTAGTCGCCGGTGCCGCCCAGGTCGGGGTGGGCGTAGTCGATGCCGGAGTCGATGATGCCCACCTTCACGCCCTTGCCGGTGGTGCCCAGTACCGACTGGGCCCGGTCGGCGCCGATCATCGCGAGCGTGGGCTTCGTGGCCGAGTCCTCCGCCGTCGGCGGGGCGGTGGGGACGCGCATGGCGAGCACCGGGTGGACCGCCTTGACGGTGCGGAGCTCGGCGATCCTGCGGGCCTGCGCCTCGTCGGCCCTCACCGTGACGCCGTTGAAGAGGCGGGTGTAGACCCGCTCGACCTGGGCCGGGAGGCTCGCGGCGCGCGCCTCGGCGGTGAAGTCCGCGCGGTTGCGCTGCAGCTGCGTGGGCCGCCCGCCCGAAGCGGTGGGCTGGGCCTGGAACTCGACGAACCACTCGCCCGTGGGCCAGGTCTTGCCGACCTCTGCGGTGGGGGTGGTGACGTAGTCGGCGAGGTTGCCGAGGTTGACCGGCGCGGAGTCGCCGTCGTCGGCCTGTGAGACGGCGGGGGAGAGTGCGAGAGCAGCGACGACGAGCGGAATGACCGCCGTGAGCCACCGACGTTGCTGGAACATGGCGTCCTTTCGGTTCCAAGGTGTGAGCACAAGATATCGGTGCGTGGATGGGGCGTGCGTCGGCCTGAGGTCTTAGGGGGTGTCAGTCGTTGGTTGGACCGTCCGCTCCGAGGAAGGGGGGACGTTGGTTGAGCCGCCCGCTCCGAGGGATGAGGACGTTGGTTGAGCCGCCCGCTCCGAGGAACGAGGAGCGCGGGCGTGTCGAAACCCGGTGGGTTTCCCGCTTCGTCGGTGGTCGTGGGTCGGGCTCTGACGGCTTGGCGTTGCGGTGCTCTAGGTGGGCAGGGCAGCAACCGCGACGCTGGTTGAGCCGCCCGCTCCGAGGAACGAGGACGTTGGTTGAGCCGCCCGCTCCGAGGGACGAGGAGCGCGGGCGTGTCGAAACCCGGTGGGGTTCCCGCTTCGTCGGTTGTCGTGGGTTGGGCTCTGACGGCTTGGCGTTGCGGTGCTTGCGGTGGGCAGGGCAGCAACCGCGACGCTGGTTGAGCCGCCCGCTCCGAGGAACGAGGAGCGCGGGCGTGTCGAAACCCGGTGGGTATCCCGCTTCGTCGGTTGTCGTGGGTCGGGCTCTGACGGCTTGGCGTTGCGGTGCTTGCGGTGGGTAGGGCAGCAACCGCGACAGGTGGGCTGGAGCCGCCGTCGTTTGGCGGGCTTCCGCTGGTTGAGCCGCCCACTCCGAGGGATGAGGACGTTGGCCTGGACCTCGGGCACCCGCAAGCTCGTCGTCGCAGACCGCCGCACATCGTCGCAGACGGCGGCCATCGTCGCAGACAGAGGACTGTCTGCGAGGCCGCGGGCCGTCTGCGAGGTTGTGGCGGGTCTGCGACGTGGCACCTCAAGTCTGCGACGTCGTGGCCGGTCTGCGACGTCAGGCCCGAGCCCAACACCCCGACGGCGACACCCAGCCCCAAGCCCCTCGTCGGTCACGTTTTCATAACGGACCCTTGCGCCCCGGCGTCAGAGTGCTAGCGTTAACATCATCGTCGGCGACACCGCACCGTTGCGGGGTTCCAACGAAGTACGAAGGAGTACCACGTGACCAAACTGCTGGAGCTGAAGAACGTCAGCAAGACGTTCCCAGGCGTCAAGGCGTTGCAGAACGTCCATCTGGACCTCAACGCCGGCGAAGTGCTTGGGCTGTGCGGCGAGAACGGTGCGGGCAAGTCCACACTGATGAAGATCCTCACCGGCATCTACACCCCTGACGCGGGTGCGGAGATCTGGCTGCAGGGTCAGCAGGTCAACGTCCGCGACGTGAACCACGCCCGCGACCTGGGCCTCAGCATCATCCACCAGGAACTCAACATGGTGCCTGACCTCACCGTCGCGCAGAACCTCTACATCGGCCGCGACGGCAGCAGCAAGGGCGGCTTCATCAACGACAAGGCGCTCAACGTGCGCGCCGCGGAGTTGTTCGAGCGCCTCGGGATGAACATCCGCCCGACGGCGCGCGTCGGCGACCTCTCCGTCGCCCGCCAGCAGATGGTGGAGATCGCGCGGGCCCTGTCGTTCGACTCCACCAAGATCCTCATCATGGACGAGCCGACGGCGGCGCTGACCGTGTCGGAGACCGATGCGCTGTTCGGCATGATCCGCGACTTCGTCACCCCCGAGACCGGGCTGATCTACATCTCGCACCGCATGCCGGAGATCGAGGAGATCACCGACCGGGTCTCCGTGCTGCGCGACGGCCAGTACATCGGCACCGTCACCACCGACGAGGTCGAGATGCGCGAGATCATCTCGATGATGGTGGGCCGCGAGGTCTCCGGCGACGCCCGCCCGCGCACCACCGTCGACTCCGACGAGGTGATGCTCAAGGTGGAGGGCCTCAACACCAAGAAGCTCCTCCACGACATCAACTTCGAGGTCCGCAAGGGCGAGGTGCTCGGCTTCGCTGGCCTCGTCGGCGCCGGCCGCACCGAGGTGGCGCGCGCCGTGTTCGGTGCCGACCCCCGCGAGTCGGGCGACATCTACGTCCACGGCAAGAAGGTCAACGTCCGCTCCGCCGCCGACGCCGTGCGCGCCGGCATCGGCTACCTCTCCGAGGACCGCAAGACCTTCGGCCTGCTGCTCGAGCAGGACATCAAGTACAACGCCGTCCTCGCCGCCATGCAGGACTTCAGCATCGGCGGGTTCGTGCTCGACGGCAAGATCCGGACCGTCGGCCAGGAGTACTCCGACCGGCTGCGCGTCAAGACGCCGTCGGTAAACCAGCTGCTCGGCAAGTTGTCGGGCGGCAACCAGCAGAAGGTCGTCATCGCCAAGTGGCTGGTGCGCAACTCCGACATCCTCATCTTCGACGAGCCCACCCGCGGCATCGACGTCGGTGCCAAGGAGGAGATCTACGAGCTCATCGAGCAGCTCTGCGCGCAGGGCAAGGCGATCATCGTCATCTCGTCCGAACTGCCTGAGGTGCTGCGCGTGTCGCACCGCATCGCAGTCATGGCCCACGGACACATCACCGGCATCCTCGACAACGAGGACGCCACCCAGGAAAGCATCATGGAGCTCGCCACCCTCGGCAAGGCTCAGTTGAAAGGAACCGCAGCGTGAGCACTGCAGCCATCACCAAGAAGGACGTGAACTCCTCGGGGAAGAACTACCTGAAGTCCTCGCTTCAGCAGATCTTCGTCTTCCTCGCGCTCGTCCTGATCTACCTCGTGTTCATGCTCGTCGCGCCGAACTTCGCGACGATGGGTGTGGCCCTCGACATCCTCTCGCAGTCCGCCTACGTCGGCGTGATGGCGCTGGGTGCCACCTTCGTCATCGCGACAGCCGGCATCGACCTCTCCGTCGGCACCGGCATGAGCCTCGTGGCGGTCGCGGCCGGCGTGTTCCTCGCCGCCGACCCGTGGCTGAACCTGCCCCTGGGGGCGGGCCTCATCCTCACCATCCTGGTGGGCGCGGTGATCGGCCTCATCAACGGCCTCAACATCTCGGTGCTCGGCCTGCCGCCGTTCATCGCCACCCTGGCGATGATGATGGCGGCCCGCGGCCTGGCGCTGGTCGTCTCCGACAAGCAGACCATCAGCATCAAGAACCCGCAGTACACGTGGCTGTTCAACGGTGAGGTCATCCCCGGCATCAAGAACTCCATCCTGCTGTTCCTGCTGCTGGCCGTGGTCGCCAGCGTCATGCTGAACAAGACCCTGCTCGGCCGCTACGCCATCGCGATCGGCTCCAACGAGGAGGCCACCCGTCTCTCCGGCGTCAACGTGAGGTTCTGGAAGACCATGGTCTACGTGACCGCCGGCGTCTTCATGGCTCTCGGCGCCATCCTCTACTCGGCCCGGTTCGGCTTCGTCCAGCCGGCTGAAGGCGTGGGCTTCGAGCTCAACGTCATCGCCGCCGTCGTCATCGGTGGCACCTCCCTCGCAGGTGGCCGTGCCAACATCATCGGCACGGTGGTCGGCGCTCTCATCATGGAGACGCTCCGCAAGGGCCTGCAGATGATGGGCATCGCCCAGGAATGGCAGCTCGTCGCCACTGGCGTCGTCGTGCTGCTCGCGGTGTTCATCGACAACGTCCGCCGCGCCAGGGCAGCCGCGGTCTGACCCCGTCCCCCAACCACCACTACACACACCCATGTACCGGGAGGGCGGTCCTCCCACAAACCGAAAGGAAACCGCTATGCGCATGATGCGCTCCGCACTGGCTCTCGGAGCAGTGCTCGCCCTGGGCCTCACCGCCTGTGGCACGTCGACCTCCAGCGAGACCACCGAACCCGCGGCCCCGGCCGAGGACACCACCTCTGCCCCCGCCGAAGACACCTCCAGCCCCGCTGAGGAATCCCCCTCCGAGTCTGCATCCGAAGAGGCCCCGGCGGACGGCGATGTCCCCAAGGGCGACGGCTCGCAGACCATCTACCTCGTCTCCAAGGGCTTCCAGCACCGCTTCTGGCAGGCCGTCAAGGAAGGCGCGGAGCAGGCAGGCGAGGAGTTCGGCTACCAGGTCCAGTTCGTCGGCCCGCAGGACGAGACCCAGGTCACCGAGCAGCTCAACCAGCTGAAGACGGCGCTTGACTCCAAGCCCGCCGCCATCGGCTTCGCCGCCCTCGACTCGGGCGCCGCCTCCGACCTGCTCAGCCAGATCCAGGCCGCCAACATCCCGATCATCGCGTTCGACTCCGGCGTCGACTCCGACATCCCGCTGACCACCGTCTCGACCGACAACACCGCCGCCGCCGAAGAGGCAGCCAAGCACATGGTCGAGCTCATCGGCGGCTCCGGCCAGGTCGGCCTCATCTGCCACGACCAGACCTCCGCCACCGGCAAGCAGCGCTGCGACGGCTTCCAGAACTGGATCAAGGACAACGCGCCCGACGTCACCGTCCTCGAGCCCCAGGTTGCCGGCGCCGTCGACCTCGCCGCCAACACGGCCAAGTCGATGATCCAGGCCAACTCGGAGCTCAAGGGCATCTACGGCACCAACGAGGCCGCCGCCACCGGCGCCATCCAGGGTGCGAAGGAATCCGGCGCCGACGTCGTCGTCGTCGGCTTCGACTCCGGCAAGACCCAGATCGAGGCCATCAAGGCCGGCGACCAGGCCGGCGCCGTGACCCAGGCCCCCGTCAAGATGGGCTACGAGACCGTCGTGGCCGCCATCAAGGCCATCAACGGCCAGGAACTGCCGAAGGTCATCGACTCCGGCTTCGCCTGGTACGACGCCTCGAACATCGAGTCGCCCGAGATCGCCGCCAACCTCTACGAGTGACACGTGACGGTGGGCCCACCCCGGGCCCACCGCACCTCACCTGAACATCCCACGGGCGCCCTGTCCGCCGCTTGCCTGCCTCGCGTGGGAGGCGCGGGCAGGGCCCCTTTTTTCCGACGCAGCCACCCGGCCGCCTGCGCCGAAACACACCGTGCCGGACCAGAACCTCACAAGAACCAAACATAAGAAGGTGTGATTCGTGACCAACTACCCGAAGATCGGCATCCGTCCCATCATCGACGGCCGCCGCAACGGCGTGCGCGAGGCGCTCGAGGACCAGACGATGGCCATGGCGGTGCGCGTCAAGGAACTCTACGAGTCCGAGCTGAAGTACCCCGACGGTTCCCCCGTGCAGGTGGTCATCGCCGACTCCACCATCGGCCGCGTGCCCGAGGCCCAGGCCGCCGCCGCGAAGTTCAAGGCCGAGAACGTCGGCCTCACCCTCTCCGTCACGCCGTGCTGGTGCTACGGCTCGGAGACCATCGACATGGACCGCACCATGCCGCACGCCATCTGGGGCTTCAACGGCTCTGAGCGCCCGGGCGCCGTCTACCTGGCCGCCGCGCTCGCCGGACACGCCCAGCTGGGCATCCCCGCCTTCGGCATCTACGGCGAGGAGGTGCAGGACGCCGACGACGACTCCATCCCCGCCGACGTACGCCAGCGCCTCCTCGACTACGCGCAGGCCGGCCTGGCCGTCGCCCTCATGCGTGGGCAGTCCTTCCTCTCCATCGGCGGCGTGTCCATGGGCATCGCCGGCTGCGTGGTGAAGGAGGAGTTCTGGAACTACTGGCTGGGCATGCGCAACGAATACATCGACATGGTCGAGATCGAGCGCCGCATCAACCTGGGCATCTACGACAAGGACGAGTACGAAGTCGCCTACAAGTGGGTGCGTGAGAACCTCAAGCAGGGCGAGGACTTCAACCCCGAGGAGTGGCAGCGCTCCGAGGAGGACCACGAGAAGTGGTGGGAGTGGAGCACGAAGATGGTGCTCATCGGCCGTGACCTGATGATCGGCAACCCGAAGCTCGCCGAGATGGGCTTCGTCGAGGAGTCCGTGGGCCACGGCGCGCTCGTGTCGGGCTTCCAGGGCCAGCGCCAGTGGACCGACTACCTGCCCAACGGCGACCTGATGGAGACCCTCCTCAACACCCAGTTCGACTGGAACGGCAAGCGCCAGCCCCTCATCCAGGCCACGGAGAACGACAACCTCAACGGCGCGTCGATGCTGTTCAACTACCTGTTGACCAACAAGGCGCAGATCTTCTCCGACGTGCGCACCTACTGGAGCGCCGACGCCATCGAGCGCGTCACCGGCCACCGCCCCGAGGGCCGCGCGGCCGCCGGCATCATCGACCTGCGCAACTCCGGCGCCACCACCCTCGACGGCACCTTCGCCGCCCAGGACGCCGACGGCAACAACGTCATCAAGCCCTGGTGGGAGCTCAGCGACGACGACATCCAGGCGATGATCGACGAGACGACGTTCCATCCGGCCAACACCGGCTACTTCCGCGGCGGTGGCTTCTCGACGCACTTCCGCTCCGCCGGCGAGGTGCCCGTCACGATGACGCGCATCAACTGGGTGGACGGGCTGGGCCCGGTCATGCAGCTGGCCGAGGGCTACACCGTCGAACTGCCCGACGAGGTGGCCAAGACCATCGAGCTGCGCACCGACCCGGGCTGGCCGACGACGTGGTTCGTCCCCAACATCACCGGTGAGGGCGCGTTCACCAGCGTCTACGAGGTGATGAACGCGTGGGGCGCCAACCACGGCGCGATCACGCACGGGCACATCGGCCACCAGTTGATCACGCTGGCCGCGATGCTGCGCATCCCGGTGAACATGCACAACGTGCCGCGCGAGCGGATCTTCCGCCCGAAGAACTGGCTGGGCTTCGGCACGGTCGACCTCGAGGGCGCCGACTTCCGCGCCTGCGCCCAGTTCGGCCCGCTGTACAACTAGCCGATCGCTGGTTGAGCCGATCGCCTGCGAGCTTGCGAGCAGCGCGATCGTGTCGAAACCCGGGTGGCCCGGCCCGACGTCGGGCCACCTGGGGGGTCACCGTTGCTCACGGAGCGCCCCCGCCGCACACCGAGCCCCAGCACCAGCCAGGGCTGAAGGGTCAGCAACCATTGAGGAGAGAGAAGTGTCCACAGTCACCGCACTCGCGGTCGACCTCGGGTCGTCGTCCGGCCGCGTGGTCGCCGGGACGTTCCGCGACGGCCGCGTCGAGGAGGTCGAGGTACGGCGCTTCCCGCACGAGGCCCGGCTCGTTGCCGGCTACCTCTCCTGGGACCTGGAGTTCATCTGGGCCGAGGTCGTCGCAGGGCTCCGCGCCGCCGTCGAACGGTTCCCCGACGCGGTGAGCGTCTCCGTCGACACCTGGGGAGTCGACTACGTCCCGCTCGGCGCCGACGGCCAGCCGGTCACGCCCGGCCGCGCCTACCGCGACGAGCGCACCACTCGCACCCTGGGCGCGTTCCGCGAGCGCCTCTCCGACGAGGCGGCCTGGGCCGCCACGGGCATCGCGCCCGCCACCATCAACACCGCCAACCAGCTGTTCGCGTTCCTCGAGGAGGAGCCCGAGCTCGCCGCCCGCACCGAGCAGATCCTCCTCCTCCCCGACTACTTCACCTACCTCCTCTCCGGCCAGCGCGGCTGGTCCCGCTCGCACGCGTCGTCGTCGGCGCTGATCAGCCCCGGGGCGCACGAGTTCTCCGACGACGTGTTCAGCGCGCTGGGCATTCCCCGCCGGTGGGTGGGTGAGGTGACCGCCGAGCACACCGTCGTGGGCCCCTGCACCGTCGAGGGGCTCGAGCAGCTCACCGTGGTGCGGGCCGGCGCCCACGACACCGCCTGCGCCGTCCACGCGCTGCAGCGCGACGTCACGCAGGAGTCCTACTTCCTCAGCTGCGGCTCCTGGTCGGTGTTGGGCGTGCTGCGCGACGAGCCGCTGCTCTCCGACGACGCCCGCGCCCTGGGCCTCACCAACGAGGCCCGCGCCGACGGCGGGCTGAGGCCGCTGTTCAACATCACCGGCCTGTGGATCCTGCAGGAACTCCAGCGCGACTGGGAGCAGCAGGGCCGCGAGCGCGACATCGTCGAACTCATCCGCCGCGCCGAGGCGGCGCCGCCGCTGGGGGCCATGATCAATCCCGACGAGCCGCAGTTCGCGCTGCCGGGCGAGATGGAGCGCCGCGTGCTGGACGCGTTGGCCGCCCAGGGAGTCGCCGTCGAGGGCCTCGACGAGGGCGCGATCACCCGCGTGGTGCTCGAGTCCTTCGCCGCCCGCTACGCCCGCGGCATCGCGGACCTGACCGCGCTCACCGGGGTCGAGCCCACGCAGCTGAACCTCGTGGGGGGCGGGTCGCGCAACAAGCTGCTGTGTCAGCTCACCGCAGACGCGCTGGGGGTGCCCGTGGTGGCAGGGCCCGTGGAGGCGTCCGTGTTGGGGTCGTTGCTCGCGCAGCTCGAGATCATGGGCCACCTGGACCCCGCTGACCGCAACGCCGTCATCGCGAGCACCGCCCGCACCGAGATCTTCGAGCCACGATGAGGAACGGCAAGCAGCGCGCGAACCTGCGCGACATCGCAGAGGCCTCCGGGGTCTCCATCCAGACCGCCTCGCGCGTGGTGCGCGGCGTCGACGTGGTGGCCGAGGCCACCCGCCTCCGGGTGCTGGAGGCCATCGAGCGGCTCAACTACCAGCCCAACCTGGCCGCCCGCTCGCTGTCGGCGGCCCGCACCGGTTCGGTGCACATCATCGACGCCGTGCCGCTGTTCCACGGCCACGCCACCGCGTTCGTCGCGATCTGCCAGGCGCTGTCCACCCTCGAGCTGCACACGTCCACCTCGGTGCTCGGCGACGCCGACCTCGACCAGCTCGAGCTGCGCCACCTGGTGCCGGTCAGCGCCGACGGCGTGATCGTGCTGGGCGGGCGGGCCGAGTCGGGGCCGTGGATCGACACCGTCGCCAGCCGCCTCCCGACGGTGTGCGTGGGGGAGTCGAGCCAGCTGCCCGAGTCCGCCGTCGGTGTGTCAGTGGACCACCGGGCGGGTGCGATTGCCGCGGTGGACCACCTGCTCGCACGCGGGGCCAGGCGGATCCTGCACATCGCCGGCCCGCAGGAGTGGACGGATGCGCAGGAGCGTCTGGACGGCTTCGAGCGGGCCATGGGGGCGGCGGGCCTGGAGCCGACGGCGTTGTTCGCCGGGTCCTGGGACGCCGCGGCCGCAGCGGCGTTGGTGCCCCAGTTGCCGTCGGACGTCGACGCCGTGTTCGCCGCCAACGACCAGTTGGCGTTGGGCGCCATGACCGCGCTGCAGTTGGCCGGGCGGAGCGTGCCGGGCGACGTGCGTGTCGTCGGGTACGACGATGTCGCCGGCTCGGAGTGGTACCTGCCCGGGCTGACGACCGTCCGCCAGGACTTCCGGGCGATGGGGGAGCAGGCCGTGAAGGCGTTGCACCTGTTGCTGAACGGCGAGCCCGCGGAGTCGTCGTTGATCACGCCGACGTTGATCGTCCGTGACAGCACGTAGTCGGCTGAGCCGGTCCCTGAGCGTGTCGTGCGACGAAGGAGCCGGACACGACGAAGGGTTGAGCCGGTCCCTGAGCGTGTCGTGCGACGAAGGAGCCAGTCACGACGAAGGGCGGAGCCGGTCCCTGAGCGTGTCGTGCGACGAAGGAGCCAGTCACGACGAAGGGTTGAGCCGGTCCCTGAGCGTGTCGTGCGACGAAGGAGCCGGACACGACGAAGGGTTGAGCCGGTCCCTGAGCGTGTCGTGCGACGAAGGAGCCGGACACGACGAAGGGTTGAGCCGGTCCCTGAGCGTGTCGTGCGACGAAGGAGCCAGTCACGACGAAGGGCCCCCGCAGCGTCCCCAACACCACAATCACAACCCCCTGAAGACCCCGAAAGGAAACCCATGCTCAACGGCCCCATGATCCACCCCGAGCTGCTGAACGCGCTTGGCCGCGCCGGTCACGGCAGCAAGATCCTCATCACCGACGGCAACTACCCCCACGAGACCGGCGCCAACCCGCGCGCGCGGCGCATCTACCTCAACCTTGCCCCCGGGCTGCTCAGCGTCACGCAGATCCTCGACGTGCTGAAGGAGGCCGTGCCGATCGAGCAGGCCGGCATCATGGTGCCCGCCCCCGACGCGCCGCCGGAGCTGCGCCCCGAGAAGATCGACGCCCACGACGAGTACAAGGCGTCCCTGCCCGGCGTCGAGTTCGTGGAGATCTCCCGTTGGGACTTCTACGACGAGGCGAAGAAGGACGACGTGGGCATCGTGATCGCCTCCGGTGAGCAGCGCATCTACGCAAACCTGCTCCTGACCATCGGCGTGCGGCAGTAACGCTGGTTGAGCCCGCGAGCTCTGCGAGCGGTGTCGAAACCCACGCTGGTTGAGCCCGCGAGCCGTCACGCTGGTTGAGCCCGCGAGCCCGTCACGCTGGTTGAGCCCGCGAGCCGTCACGCTGGTTGAGCCCGCGAGCCGTCACGCTGGTTGAGCCCGCGAGCTCTGCGAGCGGTGTCGAAACCCCCAAGCGTTCAGACGACCGTACGCAGCGGCCCGCCCCTGCCGCGCACAGGCGACGACACCGCGGGCTCGCATGCGACCATGGCCAGATGACCCTCCACGTGGCGTTCTTCCGGAACATGAACCTCGGTCAGGCGCGGAGCAAATCCCCGCGCTCGCCCGAGCTCCTGGGCGCGTTCACGGCCGCAGGCGCTGTCAGCGCCGTGAACTTCCAGACCAACGGGACCGTCATCTTCTCCGGCGACGAGCCGCAACGCCTCGCCGAGTCCGTCGTCGCACGACTCACCCAGGTCACCGGCTACGACGATCTCGTGGTCACCCGCTCCGCGGGCTGGCTCCTCGACAGGCTGGCCAACCTCGACCCCGAGCTACCCGCCGGGGAAGTCACCCTCTTCAACGCCGTCGCGCTCCCGAAGATCTCACTGCCCCACGTGGAGACCTTTCCCACAGGCGAGCTCGTGGTGCACCAACTCGACACCTGTCACGCGGTCACGAGCGCAACGGGCACAGGAGTCTCCGCCGGGCCGGTGCTGACCCAGTTGCTCGGCATCCCGGTCACCTGCAGGGGAGTTCCGACGATGATCCGCCTCGGCGCACGCCTGCAGGCCCTCAGCCCCTGAGCTGAGCAAGGAGCAGTGGTCAGCCAGCCGTCAGCGTCGCGCGGTTCACCTGGCTCAGCGACTCGTTCACGTCGGAGTAGATGACCTCGACGCCCGCGATCCCGAAGCCGGCGAGGCGCTCGGTGTGCATCGCGACGTAGGCCTCTGCGTGCTCGCGCGTGTCGAACAGATAGATGCCGCCGGAGCGGCCCGCGGACTGGTCCTCGATCCAGACCTTCCAGATGAAGCCCGGCTCCTCGTTGATCGACTCCGCCAAGCCGCGGAAGGCCTCCGCCATCTCGGCGCCCCACGGCCCCTCCATCGGGAAGTTCACCTGCACCAGTACGGCCATGTTCATCTCCTGTCGGTGGAGCGGAGTCAGGCCAGGTCGCCGGAGAGCTCAGGGAACAACGGGGGCGTCCTGGCATCCACCCACGCCACCAGGGCACGGAAGGCCTCAGTGTCCTCCGCGTCGATGCCGTCGCCCCGGACCACCTCATGCGATCGCCGGCCGATCGCGATCCAGAGCCGCATCGTGATGCCGTCAGCCACCGGTGACTCAGGCAGGGCGTTGGGAATGTCGAAGAAGTCCGCCTCCGTGATGAGGCGGCGCAGCTCATCATCCTCAGCCTTGGTCAACTGGTAGCTGTCGGTCTCGAACGACGTTGAGCGGCCGGCGATGCCGCCGGAGACCGAGTAGCGCAGCCTGATCTCGGTGTCGGGGTGCGGGACGTCCTTGTCGGGCCGTGGTGCGTCCCCTCGGGCTCGGCGTACGTTGCCCTGCTGATCGGCGTGGTACGTGAAGCCATCGCCCAACCGGATGAGGTAGCCGGGCGTGATCACGTCCGCGCAGGCCTCGCCCTCCTCGGCGAGGCCCAGGCATGAATCGGGCCAGTCTCGCGCCTCCATGCCATCCAGGGCGATGCCCTCCATGGGGAGCCGTAGGAGGTTGGCGGCATTCTTGATGGCGGACGACAGTGCGACGACGGCGGGGTGATCAGTGGCGGTCATGGTGCGCTCCTCGTTGGGCGGCGTGACGGTTCCATGCGGTCACCATGAGCCTAGGCGACCCGGCCCCGGTTGGGGAAGGGAGTTCACATCCGTCTGGTGCGCGGTCTCCCGATGAGGGTGGCAATCGGGCCTGATGTCAGTCGGTGAGCACGATGACCAGCTCCGTGCGCATCGACTCCGGGTCGGCCTCGGGCGTGGGCTCGGTCATGTAGATCTCCCAGAACGGAAGCCCCGCCTTCCTGTGGGCCGACTCCACCGTCTCGAGGAAGGCACCCCACGCCTCGCCCAACCGGTCGTAGGACCCGACGTGCGAGACCGTCGCTATCGCGCCGCCCGGAAGGACCGAGCCCTCGAGCCACGCCCCGGACGGGGTGGGAACAGTGGCGGTCAGCGGGCGATCCACCGGCACGCCCACCTCGAAGGTCGCGTTCACGTCGGGCATCCGCTCGTACAGCACGAACACCGGGCCTGCCGGGCGGAGCCCCTCGGCCTCCAACGCGGGGAACAGCGCCGACGCCGCTTCGTCGATCGCCTGGGGCATCGCGGCCAGCGGATGGTCCTTGAACTTCTGCACGACGGTGGGGATCTCCGCCGCCTCCAGGAACTCCACCTCGGAGCGCGGAGGGCCCTCGTAGTACGGTGCCGGCTGGGATTCAGTCATGATCTTCCCCTCGGTGGGACGTCCGGTGACCAGCAACTTACCCCGCGCACCGGGCGTGAACGGGCGAGTGGCCGGATTCCAGCAGCGCAGCCACCGGCTGAACCACATTGCGTGCGGCATCCCGGTCGCCTGTCGGGAGTTCCGGCGATGCTGCGCCTCATGAACCGCCTGAGGGCCCTCAGTACCTGAGCGTCGACGGCGACGAAGCCCGCACCCGTCAACCGTGCGCACGTTGCACGGATATCGCTCCCCGGCTCACACGGAGCCAATACGGTGAGCCAGTGATGATCAAGAAGTATGTCGGACCGGCCTTGGTCCTCGCCGTGGCGGCGATCTACGGCGTGTCCCCAGTCGACATTGTCCCAGACGTCGTCTTCCCCGTCGGTTGGGTGGATGACGCGGCCGTCATCGCCGCGGCCATCGGGTTAGCGGTGAAGCTGCTCACCTCGAGGAAGGGCTCGGGACGTCAGGGCATCGAGTAGTCCTGCGCCCTCCGCCCGAATGTCCGCTGCAGCTATGTGGGCGGGCGGGGCTCGGCACATGGGTGAGGCCCGCACCTCCACGTAGCTGCAGAAACCCAGCTCACTACTCGACCCGCACCTCGATGGTGTGGTGCCCCGACGCCCCGTCGGGCGCGACCGGGGTGCGGACGTCGGTTTGCGTGTCTCCCGAACCGTCGCTGGCCCGCACCGCGATGGTGTGGCTCCCGGGCGTCGCGTCCCACTCATAGACCCACTGGCGCCACGTGTCGACGTTGAGGCCGGCGGCGAGGCGCGCCTCCCTCCACGGGCCGCCGTCGATGCTGACCTCCACCATCTCGATGCCGCGGGTCGGCGCCCATGCGACGCCGGCGATGGGCTGGCGCCCGGCCGCCACGCTGTCTCGACTGCGGGGCACGTCGATGCGCGACTGCGTCTTGATGGGCCCCTCGCGCGCCCAACCGCGGGGGATCCAGTACCCGGCCTCGGCCTCGAAGGTGGTCAGTTCGATGACCGACAGCCACTTGGTGGCCGAGACGTACCCGTAGAGGCCGGGCACCACCAGGCGCGCGGGGAAGCCGTGGAGGGCAGGGAGCGGCTCGCCGTTCATCCCCAGCGCCACCAGCGCGCCTCCTTCCATGGCGACCTCGGTGGGGAAGCCTGCGGTGAACCCGTCCACCGACCTGCCCAGCAGCTGGGTGGCCCCGTCATGCACTCCGGCGCGTTCCAGCAAGGCCCGCAGCGGGACGCCCTGCCAGCGGGGGTTGCCGACCAGGTTGCCGCCCACCTCGTTGGAGACGCAGGCCAGGGTGATGTCGGATTCGACGTGGGGCATCGCCAGCAGATCCGCGTAGGTCAGGGTGAACGGGCGATTCACCAGCCCGCGGACCTCCAGCGACCACTGCTCCGGGTCGACCTGGGGGATGGAGAGGGCGGTATCGATCCTGTAGAAGTCGTCGTTGGCGGTGTACAGCGGAGTCAGGCCGGGGATGGCCAAGTTCGCATCGGGCGGGGCTGCGGGGGCGGGCGTTGCCGGTGGCGGGAGGCGCAGCAGCCTGCGGATCTCCTCCACGCGGCGCGACGACGTGAGCCACCGGCCGGCTGCTGCTGCGGTGCCGGCGACGGCCACCGCGATGGCGACGGCCTGCAGGAACGCTCGGCGTCCCGGCCGTGCCTCGCCGCGGCCGACGGCTCCCGGCGGGGCGGCAGACCGCGCTGACGCGGCGCGTAATCGGGGCATGGTGCAGAATGGGGCCCCACGGCGGCACCGTGGCTATCCGGCTCGTCGTGGTAATTCGGTTGCCACGAGTGGCCTATTGCAGGGGGATCGGCGTGCGGCAAGAGGGTGCGATCACGCAGTGGAACGACGAGCGGGGCTTCGGATTCATCACTCCGGTTTCCGGCGGATCCACAGTCTTCGTGCACGTCAGTGAACTGCCACGAGGTGTCCGCCCAGTCGTGGGAACGACTGTCACTTTCCTGCCGGGCCTGGACGACCGGCAACGGTTGCGTGCCACGAAGGTGCAGTTTCTGGTCTCCGCAGAACGCCTCAGCGTATGGGCCAGGCGCGGTGTGCCCATGGCCGCGGCCGTGGCCGTCGTCTTCTTGGTCTTGATCGGCGTCCTAGCCGCCTTCGAGGTCCTACCTGTGCTCGCAGTCGCGGTTTCAACGCTCATGAGTCTGTGTGCGTTTGCGCTGTACCGGGCGGACAAGTCGGCTGCGATTCAGGGCTCGCGGAGGACTCCGGAAAGAACCCTCCAGGCTGTGTCTCTGTTGGGCGGCTGGCCCGGCGCCCTGATCGCTCAGCGGGTATTCCGTCACAAGACCCGTAAGCAGCCGTTCCAGATGGTCTTCTGGTTTACCGTCATCGCGAACTGCTCAGTCCTCGCGTGGATTGCCATGGGCCGGCCCATCCCGTTCTGACGCGCGACAGATGCCGCCTTCCCACACGGTGCTCCTCGACTGCAACTCGGCGGACTGCTCCGTCGTGCCGGGGTGCCAGGCAAGCCGCAGAGGTCTCCCTCGCGCACCGCTGCAGATCCGTGCCTACTCGCGGTGACGCAGGAGGTTCACGACATGACCGTCTTGTGTTCGTACGAAGAAGCGGCGGACGCCCCACGGCTCGGTTGTGAGCGGGTGGACGATCTCCTACCCGCGACGAACGGCTTCGGCGTAGGCCTCATCGACATCGTCAACGGCGATCGAGATGGCTGGGGCATCGGACGCAGCGCCGTCTCGAGTGAGCAACTGTAGGTTGGCGCCCGAGGGAGCAATGTAGCGGGTCACCCAATCAAGGCCCAGGTCTTCGCGACGCAGACCCAGGTGATCGCCGTAGAAGTCGTCGGCTGCGGTGATGTCCGTGACCAGCACGTCCGGAATGATGCGCACTACCCTCCTCTTTGCGAGTGTGCCACGGCTGGGAGAGTGTTACGAGGGCCGGGCCCGGAGGTTCTCATCGGTGCGTCCGTCCTGATCGTCGCGGCATGTCCGGATGTTTCGGTGAGGGGCTATTCGTAGTGGGTCCACATCCTCAGGACGTGGACGACGTGGCGATCAGGGAGCACCTCATAGACAAGTCGGTGCTGGATGTTGATGCGCCGTGAGTAGCAGCCAGCGAGGTCGCCGACCAACTTCTCGTACTTGGGTGGCATGGTGAACGGATCCTGGGCCAGGACCTCCAGCAGGTGCTGCGCCTTCGTCTTCAGCCCTGAGGAGGCCAGCGTCTTGGCGTCCTTCTGGGCTTGGCGTGAGTACACCAGAGTCCAGGGACTCACCAGTCAAGCTCGGTCGAGCCCGCGTCGACGCCCTCCGCGCGGGCGCGACGGATGGAACCGGCCAACCCCGGTACCGACTCAAGGAACAGCGTCTCCTGGATGGCGAGCCAGTCCGCCTCGCCGATAAGCACGGCGTTGCCACGCTGACCGGTGATGGTCAGCGGCTCGGACTCTTCGTTGACCTGGTCAATCAACCGGTACAGGTTCGCGCGGGCAGACGTTGCGCTTACAGCAGTCATGGGTACCACCTCCACCAAGCAGCGTACGTTATGACGTACGTCCCTGCAAGTATGGACGGAAGATTCCAAGTCACGCTGCACCTGGCGCCTTATCCGCTCCAACTCCCAGTGCAGTGCGCGCGGTCGGCGGCAGATCAGGACGTTGATCGGATGGGTCAGGCTACTCGTGAGGCAAGGTCGTCCAGCTCTGCCCGGATCCTGGCAATCAACGCCCCTGCGGATTCGCCGGAACCCGCCAGTTGGGTCAGGAGAATGTCCCGAGCCAGTGTGGACACGGGGAGGCCGCGTCGTTCTGCGAGCCGCGTCAACGCCTCGAGTTCCTCGGCGTTCAGGCGAACCTGAAGCGTCTTGGCACGCTGGTGTCCGCGGGTCACCCTGCTTCCTGGCTCGAGGCCGGCATCTCGGTTGCGTTCGGCCGCTTCAGCTTCGGCCGCGATGAGATCACTGATCGACATCCAACTGTTCCTCTCGGTATCGGCGCTGGTCTGTACTGTTCGACGGCCACGCGTTGACTCCCCAGGTGGTCCCTTCATCCGGGAGCACGATGACCGTGATCAGCATGCTGGTCGTGGGTGACCAGCCGATGACCCGGATGGTTCTGCCCGAGTCAGACGAAGGATCTGGGTCGATGGCCAGCCTGTTCGGATCGGCGAAGGCCTCGTCGGCGACGTCCGGCGTCAGCCCGTGCTTTGAGATGTACTCGCCCCGGTGCCGCCAGTCGATGCCTTCACCCACAAACTCAGCGTACTACGCACGCACTACGTTATCCAGTGGTTCCCCGCCGCCGTGACATTCTCAATTCGGCATGAGCGGCAACGAATGCGCCTCGGGCCTTCCGTGGTTCGCTGCGCGACCCATCCGGCATTCTCACGCTCTCCATGGCTAGAACTTCCGTCTCCTGAACCGGCGACTAAACCCCATACTTGGGCCAACGCGTCGTAACAGGTGTGGAGGTACTCGTGTCCGAAGCCCAGCCCACCGTCGACGAGACGGCAGTGGGTTTCGACTCGTTCGTCCGCACCCGCCGCGCTGATCTCTGGCGGGCCGCGTGGCTGCTCACCGGCGACCGCGACAAGGCCGACGACCTGGTCCAGACCGCCCTCGGGCGCACCTACGGCCGCTACACGGTGCTCGCCAACGACGCCAAGTTCGAGGCCTACGTCCGCACCACCATCTACCGCACCTATGTGTCGTGGTGGCGGCGGAAGTGGAACGCCGAGCTGCCGTCGGACGACCTGCCCGACAGCCCAACGACGAGCGCGGACCAGGCGGTCAGTATGGACGTCGTCCGGGCCCTGGCCGCGCTGCCGAAGATGCAGCGCGCGGTGATGGTGCTGCGGTTCCTGGAGGACCGCACGGTCACCGAGGTGGCGGAGCTGCTCGGCATCGCCGAGGGCACCGTCAAGGCACACACCTCCCAGGGGCGCGCGGCTCTGCGCGCTTCGCTTCACCTGTCCGAGGAGGAACGGTCATGAGCGACGACCAGCTGTCCGAGATGTTCAAGCGCGACCTGCCCCGCCCGGGCGACGGCGCCTGGTCCGAGGACGCCCGCCGCCGCGCGGGTCGCCGGCGCGTGACTGTGGGCACGCTGGCCATGGTGGCCGCGCTCGCCGTCGTGAGCCCGTTCGCGCTGCAATTGATGAACAGGTCCAGCGACACCGCGGTGCCTGCGCCGCTGGGCACCGAGCCGGTCGCGACCGCTGCCGCGGACCGCGAGGCCGCGTGTTCCGGGGCGGGCGGGTCCACAGCCGACGAGCTGCCGGAGGAGGCCGTCCGGCTGTGGCTGTGCGACGAGCCGGGCGAGATCGGCTTCTCCCGCACCGGGCCGCAGGACCCGCTGACGCAGGGGGTCGACGAGGCCCTGGCCGCCTTCCAGGAGCTCCCGAAAGCAGACCCGAACCAGACCTGCACGGCGGAGTACACCCTGACCTACGTCGTGGTCGCCGAGGCCGCAGACGGCACGATGACGCCCGTGCGCGGCGAGCTGCACGGCTGCCGCAGCGTGGGCAACCGCTCCGGCGGTGGCGCGTTCCTCGACACGCTCGCCGGCCTGTGGCAGGCGCAGCGGGCCGCGAGCCCCGCGCCGACCTCCAGCCTCTCGTCGGAGCAGGTCTGCTCGTCCATCGGTGCCATCCTGCCGGCCACGGTCGACGGCGCCACGCAGGGTGCCCTGTGCCGCCCCGACGACGGCACCGGCGCCAAGAGCGAGGGTGTTGAGCTGCCGGCCGACGTGCTCCAGCGCGTCAAGGACGACGTCGCCGCCAACGCCGTCGACGGCGCCCTGGGCGAATGGGAACCCACCGCACGCCTGGTGCTCGCCAACGCGTGGGGCGAGTCCGTCACGCTGACCCGCTTCGCCAGCGGGAGCTACGTGGTGGGCAGCCAGGTCTGGCGCCCGAAGGGCGACCTCGCGGCAGAGCTCGACGCCCTCGTCGGCCAGCTCGGGAACCCCGTCACCCAGCAGCCGTACGTGCCGGAGCGGCCGGACTGCACCGCGGCCCGCAACACCGCTGCAGAAACCCCTGCGGTCATCGAGGGCGAGATCACCGGCGTCTACTTCTGCTTCGAGAGCCCCGAGGGCGGGCCGCGGCTGATCGCGCCCGGGGGCCTGTACGAGCCGGCGTTCGTGGAGCGCGCGGTGGCGGCGTTCAACGGACTCCCGGTGCTCGAGGGGGAGTGCGCCCTTCCTTCCGACGGCACCAGGCCCGAGGTGTATGTGGTGTATGCCGGCATGGAGGGCGACGTGGCGGCCGTGCGGGCGGACGGCTGCGGCCCGGCGACGGGCGCGGTCCAGAAGGACGGCGACCTCGTGGGCGTGCTGGTGGACCTGTTCCACGAACAGACCGGGGATGAGGGTGCCGGGATGTATTACGGCGCGCAGGAGCTGTGCCCGCGGGCTGATTCGCTGGTCCCGTTCAGCCCCGAGGTGGAGGGCGCGACCCAGATCGTGGCCTGCCTCGGCCCCGACGGCGCGCTGCCGGTGGACCTGCCGCAGGAGCTGGTCAAGGCCATCTCCGCCACGTTCGAGAGTGCCCCGCAGCCCGACGACTGGGCCGCCGGCGAGGGCACCTTGGTGTGGGTCAACAAGTACGGCGAGCCCATGACGCTGCTCCGCGGCGAGGACGGCTCGTTCGGTTGGATCGCCGACGGCCCGCGCGTGTGGACCCCGTCGGCGGACGTGCAGGCCCAGCTGGACCGCATCTTCGAGCTCTAGCAGCAGCACGCCGTCTGCGCCGGTGCTGTCCAGCGCGGGAGTCACGCCCGTGGACGCCTCCACCGCGTCGGCCAGATCCATCCGCGCACAGAACGCCACCGTCCGACCGACAAGCGCCACAACGACGGCCGATTCAACCGGCTGAAACCCCATCCGTTCAGCGGTGGACTCAATCACCGCTGACGGTGACGATGCCAAAAACTTCTCATTCATGGTCTTCCCCTTCCGGAAGATGCTGGGGTGCTGGTCAAGCACCCCCTGTTTGGATGACTCCGACCTACCGCCACCCACCGACAAATGGGGCTGTCAGGCCGTGGTTCCCACCGTCACGACCCGGTTAGGGGTCGTGACGGTGGGGAAGGGTATGTTCGTGCGCGGGGTGGTTCCTGGCTGGTCGCTCTTCCTGCGGTCCTCTGCAACTGAGATGCTGCAGACGATGATGAAGGCCACGGTCGACTCCGGCACCGGCAAGTCACTCAAGGGCGTGATGACCGGGGCCAAGACGGGCACCGCGCAGTGGGGCAAGGCGGGCGCCCTGCAGACCCACGCCTGGATGATCGCCTACAACGACAAGTACGCCGTGGCGTCGTTCGTCGAGGTGGGCGACAGCGGCGGGTCGACGGCGGCCCCGCTGATCCTCCAGCTGTTCCGGTAGCCGTACGCCAGGAGAGAAATCGGCGGAACACGGCCTTCCTGCAACCCCGAACCGTGCCACAGTTCGACCATGAACCTGAATCGTCGCACCCTCCTGCTCGCCGGTGGCGGTCTCTCGGCAGCCGCCGTCCTCGCCGCCTGTGGCGACAACAACCCGCTTTCGTCCGAATCGCCCACCGGCACCGCCCCCTCGGGTAGCCCGTCAGGTTCGGCCCCCGCCTCCGACGTCACTCTGACGCAGTGGTACCACGAGTACGGCGAGGCCGGCGTGAAGGAGGCCGTCGAGAAGTACGCGGCCGAGTACACCGGCGCCAAGGTCGAGGTGAGGTGGACCCCCGGCGAGTACGCCAAGATCCTCGCGGCCCAGCTGCTCACCGACGACGTCCCCGACGTCTTCGAGGTGGAGCAGGGCGGCAGCCTCGACATGATCCGTTCGGGTCAGCTCGAGCCCCTCAACGACATCATCGATCCGGTCAAGGACCAGTTCAACCCCGCCGTCATCAAGCGCTTCACGTTCGAGGACAAGATCTACGGCGTCCCGCAGACCATCGACATGCAGCTGCTGTACTACCGGCCCTCGCTGCTCGAGGCGAAGAACATCGCCGTGCCCACCACCTTCGAGGAGCTCGTCGCGGCCGCCAACGCCGTCAAGACCTCCGACATCGGCGGCTTCTTCGCCGGCAACGACGGCGGCGTCGGCGTGCTCGGCACCATCCTGCTGTGGGCCTCGGGCCACGAGCAGCTCAACGAGGAGCGCACCGAGGCCGCGTTCCTCACCGACGACTTCTACAACGCGCTGGTGGCCTACCGCGACTTCTCGAAGTCTGGCGGAGTCCTCCAGGCCGCGTCGGCCGAATGGTACGACCCGGGCGCCTTCGTCAACGGCGAGGCCGCGTTCCAGTGGGGCGGCCTGTGGTCGCTGCCCGCGATCAAGGAGGCCCACGGCGACGACGTCGGCGTCATCGCGTTCCCCGCGATCGGTGCCAAGGGACGCCCGGTGGTGCCGTTCGGCGCGTTCGGCGCCTGCGTCGCGGCGAAGGGCAAGAACGTCCAGGCCGCCAAGGACTTCGTCAAGTGGCTGTGGATCGACCAGGAGGACAAGCAGGTCGACTTCTCCAACGCCTACGGCACCCACGTGCCCGCCAAGGTCGCGCTGGTGCCCAAGGCCGACAAGCTCGCCGACGGCGCCGGTGCGGACGCCGCGAAGTACGTCGCCGAGAACGGCTTCACCAACGACATCATGTGGTCGGGTGCGCTGGGCGACGCGTTCAACGCCGCCGTCAGCAACGTCATCAAGAACGACGCCGACCCGAAGGCCGAGTTCGCCGGCTTCGCCGAGAAGGCCAAGACCGAGTTGGCCAAGCTGAAGGGCTAACCTGCCCGATGTTGAAGCGGCTGCGCGGACGCCAGGGACGCAACCTGTGGTTCCTGGCCTTCGTCGCGCCGTTCTTCCTGGGGCTCGCGGCGTTCGTGTACGTGCCCATCGCGTGGAGCGCGTACCTGTCGTTCTTCGACGCGCGCAACACCGTCACCCCCACCAAGTTCGTGGGGCTGGGCAACTACGCCTACCTGCTGCAGGACAAGCTGTTCCTCAACTCGCTGCTGGTGTTCGCGATCTTCGCGATCTTCATCGTGCCGCTCACCTACGTGTGCTCGCTGGGCCTCGCCCTGCTGCTGAATAACCTCAAGTACGGTCAGGCGTTCTTCCGGTCGGTGTTCTTCATCCCGACGGCGGTCAGCTACGTCATCGCCGCCATCATCTGGCGCTTCGTGTTCTTCAACGGTGCCCGCTTCGGCATGATCAACTCGTTCATCCGCAGCGCCGGCGGCGACCCGGTGAACTGGCTCGGCGGTGGGAACAACCTCTACTGGGTCGCGCTGGTGAGCGTCCGCCTGTGGCTGCAGGTGGGCTTCTACATGATCTTGTTCATCGCCGGCCTCAACCAGATCCCCCGCGAGACGTACGAGGCGGCAGCCCTCGACGGCGCCTCCGGTTGGCGGTTGCTGCGCTGGATCACGCTGCCCCAACTGCGGGCCGCGAGCGTCGCCGTCCTCATGCTGCTGTTCATCAACGCCTTCCAGGCCTTCGACGAGTTCTTCAACATGCTGAGCTCGATCGGCCAGTACCCGCCCTATGGTCGCCCCCCGCTGGTGCATCTGTACCTCATCGCCTTCGGCGGCGGCCAGCAGGATCTCGGCGTCGGCGGCGCGGGCACCATCATCCTCACCGCGATCATCGTGGTGTTCGGCCTCGGCCAGAACTGGGTACTCGGCCGCAACGAGCGGAGGGCCGCGCGATGAAGGGCAACCGGGTGCTGACGTCGGTGCGCTACGGCGTGCTGGTCGCGCTGGCGCTGCTGTTCCTGCTGCCGTTCTACGTGATCGTCCGCAACGCGTTCTCGACGCAGGGCAACATCACCGCCCCGCGCTGGAACTGGCTGCCCGACCAGTTCAACCTGACCAACCTCGACTCGCTGCTGGCCAACGACTCGATCGGCATCGGCCGGGCCATGCTCAACAGCGGGATCATGGCGGTGCTGCAGACCGGCGGCACCGTCGTCGTGTCCGTCATGGCGGGCTACGCGCTGGCCCGCTACACGCACCGGCTGGCGAAGTTCCTGCTCGGGCTGACGTTGTTCACGCTGATGGTGCCGGCGACGACGACGTTCCTGCCGATGTTCATCATGACGGCGCAGCTGGGCTGGGTCGACACCTTCCGGGGCCTGGTGATCCCGGGCATGTTCTCCGCGTTCGCGACCTACCTGTTCCGGCAGTTCTTCCTGGACTTCCCCGTCGAACTGGAGGACGCGGCGCTCGTCGACGGGTGCAACCCGTGGACGGCGTTCTGGCGGATCGTCGCGCCGAACTCCACCGGCATCATCGCGGCGGTGAGCACGATCATCCTGATCGGGTCATGGAACGCGTTCCTGTGGCCCACGTTGATCGGCCGCGACGCGACCCGCACGGTCCAGGTGGCGTTGAGCCAGTTCATGACCAGCCAGGGGGTGCGCTATCCGGAGCTGTTCATGGGGTCGCTGGTCGCGATCCTGCCGATGCTCGCGGTGTTCCTGTTCCTGCAGCGCTATCTGGTGCAGGGGCTGACGACGTCGGGCATCCGCTGAGCGTCCTTCGTGGGGCGCCGGCTTCGCGCGGGGGCCCCTCAGGAACCGGCTGCGGTCAGTGGGCGTCGGAGGCGCTGGCGAAGGTGCCCTCCGCGCGGCGGACGCCGTGGACCCGGTGCTTCGGGACCAGGTCGTCGAGAAAGCCGTAGCGCTCGAGCTTGCCCGCCGCCGACACGTCGCCGTCGGCCGCGCGGAGCTTCACGCACCTCCACCAGTCGGAGATGTCACCCCAGCCGGGGCCGCGAGCGACCCGCCGAACTGCTGCACCGCCAACGACGAACACAGCGACGCGAACGCCAACCGGTGCCCCAACGGCCAGCCGGCGAGCACGCCCAGCACCGACGCCGCCGCGAACACGTCCCCCGCGCCCGTGGTGTCGATCTCCTCCACCGGCACGGCAGGGCAGTAGGCCTCCTCGCCCGTCGTCGAGTCGACGGCGTACGCGCCGGCGGCGCCGTCGGTCACCATCGCGAGCGGTACCAGGTCGGCCAACGCGCGCACGGCGTCGCGTGGGGAGTCGGTGCGGGTGTAGTGCATGGCCTCGCCGGCGTTGGGTGAGAACGCGTAGCAGTGGCGCAGCGGCTCGAGCCGTGCCGGATCCCAGCGTTCGGTCTCGTCGTAGCCGATGTCGGCGAAGATCAGTGCGCCCTTGGCCGCCAGAGCGCCCCACCAGGCGGTCTCGCCGCCGAGGTCGACGACCGCCGCCTTCGTCGACGGCGCCAGGTCGATCAGCGTGTCCAGGGGTTCGGGCAGGTCGTGCCCGTGGGTGACCATGGCGCGGTCCCCCTCGGTGGCGATCGACACCGTCAGCGCGGAGTGGAAGTTCTCGAACCGCCGGGATGCCGACAGGTCGATGCTCTCCTGTCCCGACAGCGTGTCCCACATCCAGTCGGCGTAGGCGTCGTCGCCGAACCGGGGTCGCCGGGGCCGCCGGACACCCGCTGGATAGGCTTTCCGCGTCCGACGGCAAGGAGGCCAACAGATGGGTTCGACGACGGTGTTCCGGGTGGCCGCGGCGCTGCTCTTCACGACGATCGTGCTGGGTTCGGTGGTGTGCGCGACCGACTCGAGCTCGGCCTGCCCCGCGTGGCCGGTCTGCTACGCCGACCAGGTGGCGCCCCTCCCGCAGTTCGAGTGGCTGAACAACCCCGTCATCGAGTTCGTGCACCGGTTCATCGCGTTCCTTTCCCTGGTGTTCACGGGCTGGGCGGGGTGGCTTGGGCGCCGCTCCTCCGACGTGCGGGTCCGCGTGTTCCCCTGGGTGGCGCTGGGCCTGGCCGTCGGCTCCGCGGTGTTCGGGATGATGATCATCCTGTTCACCCTGCCGCTCGGCCTGGCCCTCATCGACGTGGGCGGCGCGATGGTCGCCATGACGCTGATGACCGTCGCGTCGGCTGCGGTGACTTCCCGGGTCGACGGTGGCTCGCCGTCGGTGCGACGCCTCGGCCTCGGCGCCCTCGTCGTGCTGATCTCCATGCACCTGCTGGGCATCGTCGTGGCGGGCGTGACGTCGGCGGGCACGGGCTCGTTCACGCGCTGCATCAGCTGGCCGCTGTGGCTGGTGCTCGACATCGACAAGTACCCGGCGCTGCAGGTGGCGCGCATCGTGATGGCTGCCGCGGCGCTCGTGCTGATCGCGGCGACGGTGGCGAAGGCCGCGCGCAGCCCCAAGCTGCGCATGCCCGCCGTCGTGCTGGCCGCGCTGACCGTCCTCGAGTTGGCGCTGGGGCTGCTGATCCGCGCCCAGGGGTTGGCGCTCACCCAGACCAACGGCATCAACGCCACGCTCGCGGTGCTGTACACCGCGCTGGCGTCGGGGATCGTGTGGGCACTGGGCTACCTCATCGGGCGGGCGGGATCCGTCGCCGGACGCTCGCCGGCGCCCACGGCCCCGGAGGCCGTCACGGGATCCGCTTGGTCCACTCCTCGGAGCTGAACTTCGTCTCCACGAGGTGCTTCGCCTTCGCCAGCTCATCCTCGGAGTACTCGCGGCGCTGCGTGGAGTAGAGCGACTCGAAGTGCTTCAGGAACGACGCCAGGATCTCGTCGCGGGGCATCTGGGTCTGCGAGCGCAGGGGGTCGACGCGCTTGTTGGCCGACTTCGTGCCCTTGTCAGACATCTTTTCGCGCCCGATGCGCAGCACTTCGAGCATCTTGTCGGCGTCGATGTCGTAGGCCATGGTCACGTGGTGCACGACGACGCCGCCAGTGACCCGTCGCTGGGCGGCGCCGGCGATCTTGCCCTTGTCCGAGGCGATGTCGTTGAGCGGCACGTAGCGCGCGTTGACGCCCAGTTCCTTCAGCGCGCCCAGCACCCACTGGTCCAGGAACTCGTAGGAGCGCTCGAAGCTGAGGCCCTCCACCAGCGACACCGGCACCACCAGCGAGTACGTGACGCAGTTGCCGGGTTCCATGAACATGGCGCCGCCGCCCGTGATGCGCCGCACCACGTTGATGCCGTGCCGGGCGCGGCCCTCGTCGTCGATCTCGTTCTTGTAGCTCTGGAAGGAGCCGATCACCACCAGCGGCTGGTCCCAGTCCCAGATGCGGAGGCTGGGGCGGATCTCGCCCTTCGCGAGCTCCGCGGCGAGCACCTCGTCGAGCGCCACGTGCATCCGCGGGTCCATGGAGACGGGGCCGATGACGTCGAACGTGTGGTCTGACCAGTCCGTGGCGTGCCCGAGGGCGCGGCGCACCGCGATGCCCACCGACTCGGGCGTGAAGCCGATCATCTGCGTCTCGGAGTGCAGCCGCGCGGTGATGGCTTCGGCCATCTCCACCACCGACGACGTGGTGGGCATGCCGAGCAGCGCGCCGTTGATGTCGTCCAGGGCCTCGTCGGGCTCGAGGAAGAAGTCGCCTGAGATGGCCACGCGGCTGAGCCTGCCACCCTGCTGTTCGACGTCGACCGCCACGAGTTTGCCGCCAGGAACCTTGTATTCGCCACGCATGTCGATGAGCTTACCCACCCGGGGTTGGGGCCCGTGGTGGCGGAGGGCTGAGTGAAGTTGTGCACCAAGTCCGCTGCACAACTCGACAACGCCTGGTGGGGTGGGCGGTCGCGACGGCGGGCTGAGTGAAGTTGTGCACCAAGTCCGCTGCACAACTCGACAACGCCTGGTGGGGGCAGCGGCCACGACGGTGGGCTGAGTGAAGTTGTGCACCAAGTCCGCTGCACAACTCCACTCTGCCTGGCCGGTTCGACGCGCGGGCAGCCGCGGCGCCCCGACTCACCGCCCCAACTCAGGCATTTCGCCGACCCTGTGCACCGAACGGCACCCTCGACGCGTGTTGGGGGTGACAGATCGCTCAACCAAGGAGGCACCGTGCATGCCGAAACACTCGCCATACCGGCTCCCGCCGCAGTTAGGGTGAGCCTTGTGAACGACGACGTCAGCGAGGCGACCCTCGGCTTCGAGGGGTTCGTGACGCAGCGGGGCCGGGGCCTCTGGCGCGCCGCGTGGTTGCTGACGGGCGACTCCCACCACGCCGAAGACCTCGTCCAGACCGCGCTTTCCAAGACCTTCACGCGCTACGGCGACTTCGGCAACGACGCCCAGTTCGAGGCCTACGTCCGCACCACCATCTACCGCACGTTCGTGTCGTGGTGGCGCAAGCTCAGTTGGCGCAACGAGAAGGCGGCCGAGTTCGTCGCGGATTCGGCCGCCCCCGAGACACCGCACGGCGTCAACCGCGACCTCGTCCGCGCCCTCGAGGAATTGCCCCGCATGCAGCGCGCCGTGCTCGTGCTGCAGTACTTCGAGGATCTCGCCACCGACGACATCGCCCAGCGCCTGGGTATCTCACCCGGCACCGTCAAGACCCATTCGTACCGCGGCCGCGCCGCACTGCGCGCCTCCAAGCACCTCGCAGGAAGGGGTGAGTGACATGAACGACGACTTCCATGATCTCTTCAAGCAATCGGTGCCGCAGGCACCCTCGCCCAACGGATGGGCCACCGCCGCCCGCCGCAAGCGCCGCAGCCGTCAGATGGTTGCGGGCAGTCTCTCGGCCGGGGTGGTGCTTGCGCTGGGGGTCCCGCTGGCGCTCAACCTGTCGTTGAGTGGGGCCGAGAACCTGGTGGCCTCCCCGGAGCCGACGGTGAGCTCAGCGGCGCCCACCACCTCCCCGGAGGAGACGCCTCAGCCCGCGCCCAGCGTGACCGCGCCGTCGCCGGAGGTGTCGCTCTCGACCCGACGCGACGGCCAGCCCGGAGCCGAGGTCTGCTACAACGAGGTCGACGAGCCGGTGGGCAGCTGGATCAACATCGGCACCATCGACACCGGTGCGGCCCGCGCCTGGCTCTGCACATCCGATTACGGCACGGTCGGCCCGCTGGAGCCGCTCGTCGTGGACGTCGACGGGCTCGTCGAGGCCCTCTACGCCCAGCCGCCGCTGACCGAGGCCGACGCCCCCGAGACCGCTCAGTCCTACACCGTGATCTTCGAGTACGACGACGGCCGCAAGGCCGCGTTCACCGGCGACATCCAGGACTCCACCGAACTCACCGACGGCGACACCAGCCTGCAGGGGAGCGAGGCGTTCTTCCGCGACGAGATCGAGGCCCGCTGGTTGGCGCAGCGCCAACAGCTCGGACGCCCCGTGGGCGAGTACGCGCCGGTGCAGGCGTGCCCAGTGACGTTCAACCAGGCGCTGTTCCCGGTCGAGCTGGACGAGGTGGTGGGCGGTTACGCCTGCGCCTTGGAGGCCGGGGAGCCCACGAAGAACGTGGAGCTGCGTGAATCCGTGGCTGCTCAGATCGGGGCGGAGGCCCTGGCCAACTCCGTCCCCACCGAGGCCGCAGACAGCGACGACGCCGGGCAGCGCACCCTGGTGCTGCGCAACGTGTGGGGCGACGAGCTGCGGCTCGAGCAGCGCGGCGACGGCTACGAGTTCCGCGGCGAGACCAGCCTCATGCGCTGGACCCCCGCGCCGGAGTTCGCCGCCGAGCTCGACGCCCTCTTCGCCGGGTAGGCCGCCGAGGCGCCGGCGACGCCCGGCCCGCCGTCGACGCCCGGCCCGCCGTCGACGCCCGGCCCGCCTTCGGGGGTGGAGGCAGAGTGAAGTTGTGCAGCGGACTTGCTGCACAACTTCACTCTGCCCAGCCCGGGAGCGCCGCCCCCAGCCGGGCGTTGTTGAGTTGTGCAGCGGACTTGCTGCACAACTTCACTCTGCCCGGCCCGATGCCGATGCCCCTACCCGCGCCCCCCTGTCCGCCACGCCCCGCCCCACCCAGCCCAACCGACCGCTTCTCCATGACAACCTCCCGCGACCCCCACCGCGTCGTTAGGGTGAGGAGGTGGCCATGCAGGGCATCGAAGCGTTCATCGCCCACCGTGGTGGCGACCTCCTCCGCGCCGCGTGGGTGCTCACCGGCGACTCCCATCACGCGGAAGACCTCCTCCAAACCGCGTTGGCGAAGTCGTTGGGCGCCTACGACAACCTGGCCAACGACCACAAGTTCGAGGCCTATCTCCGCACCACCATGTACCGCACGTACATCTCCTGGTGGCGACGGCTCAGCTGGCGATCCGAGATCCCCAGCGAGGTCCCCGACGACGACCAACCCGCCGCGGACGCCACCGCCGAGCTCCGGCTCGACGTGCTGCGCGCCCTGGCCACCCTTCCCCGCATGCAGCGGGCGGTGGTGACCATGCGCTACGTCGAGGACCGGCCCATCGCGGAGGTGGCCGAGGCACTGGGCATCAGCCAGGGCGCGGTGAAGAAGTACGCCCATCGAGCGTGCGCCGCCCTCCGGGAGTCGACGCACCTCACGCCCCAGGAGGCTTGAGATGAACGACGACGACATCAGGGACGCACTCAACCGCGCCGCCCCCCACCCCACTGTCCCCGCAGGTCTGCTCCGGGGGGCGCTCCGCCGCCGTCGGCGCACCCGTGGGCTGGTCGCCGCCGGTGCCCTCGCGCTGGCCGGGGCGCTGATCGTGCCGCTGGCGCTGAACCTGGGCAACGGCGCCGGCCCGGTGGCCGAGCCCGCCTCCGCGCCGGTGACCGACGCGGTGGCCGAGGTCGCCGAATCCGCCCAACCCCCCGTCGAAGAGGCAGCCCCGGAAGCAGAGGCTACGCCTGAGGCCGCCTCCGGCGAGGGGTCCGTCACGGTCTCCCCGGAGTTCGCCGCCACGCGCTCCCTGGAGCTGGGCTGGGACGTCATCCAGGCAGCCGATGGCCCCAACCGCGTCGTGTCGCCCTCATCCCTGGTCATGTCGCTGGTGCAGGCGGCCGAGGGTGCCGAGGGCGCATCGCTGGCCAGCATCGACGACACCCTCGGCCTCACCGGCGACTCCCGTGCCGCCTCATTCGCCGCCCTCCGGGAGCAGCTGCTGCCCTACGACTCCCTCCCCGCAAGCGTCGACGCCGACGACCCGCCCGAGACCCCCGTCGTGCATCAGGCCAGCCGGGTGCTGGCCATCGACTCTGAGCTGAAGCAGCCGTTCCTCGAGCGCATCGCCCTCTTCTACGACGCCCAGGCCGAGTCCACCACCTTCGACGACGCCAAGGCCAACCTCGACGCCTGGGCCACCAAGCACACCGCCGGCCTCATCGAGCAGTCCGCGATCGAGCCGAAACCCGATTTCGTGGCGGTCCTCCAGGACGCCCTGCTGTTCGCCGCCGCCTGGCGCGACGAGTTCCGCTACGAGCAGCCCATCAGCTTCATCACCCCGGCGGGGCCCAAGACGGTGGAGGGGGTCTCGGACGTCCTGCCGGTCGCCTACGCCGAGGGGGAGCGCTGGACGGCCGTGCGGCTCCCGTACGACGACAACCTCGCCGCCGACGTCATCCTCCCGACGGCGGGGGTGGCCCCCGAAAGCCTCACCGTCGAGGAGCTCGAGGCCGCCCGCGCGGCCCTGGATGCCGCCGCGCCCGCTCCCATCGGCGTCACCATGCCCACCCTGGAACTGACCGCCAAGACCGACCTCCTGAACGCGCTGCCCCAGCTGGACCTGTCCAACCTCAACGGCATCTTCG
This sequence comes from Tessaracoccus lubricantis, assembly GCF_039544535.1. Taxonomy (NCBI): domain Bacteria; kingdom Bacillati; phylum Actinomycetota; class Actinomycetes; order Propionibacteriales; family Propionibacteriaceae; genus Tessaracoccus; species Tessaracoccus lubricantis. The sequence continues at coordinate 6,596 of NZ_BAABLV010000013.1, read as the reverse complement.
ACGGCGGCTTCGCGGGGCAATGGGTGCAGCAGACCAAGCTGATCGTCACGGCCCAGGGCACGGTCGGCGCGGCGCTGACCGAGATGGCCGTCTTCACGAGCAGCGGGGGCTCCGCGGAGCGCGAGTTCATCGTCGACCGCCCGTACGTCTTCCGCGTCTCCGACATCCGCACCGGCTGGCCGCTCTTCGTGGCCGCCATCTCCGACCCGAGCGAGGAATCATGAACATCCGCTTGCTGAGCCTCATCGCTGCCCTCGCCCTCACCGCCTGCGCCCAACCCGCCCCGGCGATCAACGCAGGCGAGGCGAAGGGCGCCGTCGCCGTCCTCGACCTGCCCTACGAGTCAACGCCCTCCGTCGACGAGGCGGCCGACGCCTCCGAGGCGCTCGGCTGGCTCGCCGTCCAGAACGGCGAGGGCCTCAACCGGGTGGTCTCGCCGTCGTCCCTGTCCATGTCCCTCGTTCAAGCTGCTGAAGGCGCTCGGGGCGCGTCGCTCGAGAGCATCGACGACGCCCTCGGCCTCGCCGGCGACCACAGGGCCCGCGCCTTCGGGGCCCTCCGCCAATCCCTCCTCGAGTACGACGACCTCCCCAGCAAGGTGGATGCCGACGACCCGCCCGAGACCCCCGTGGTGCACCAGGCCAGCCGGGTGCTGGCCGTCGACTCCGAGCTCCAGCAGCCCTTCCTGGACCGCCTCTCCGAGTTCTACGACGCCCCTGCCCAACAGGTGACCCTCGCCGACGCCAAACCCAACCTGGACGCCTGGGTCAAGAAGCACACCGCCGGCCTGATCCCGCAATCCGCCGTGACGCCCGACGGCTCCACCGTGGCCGTCCTCCAGGACGCGCTTCTGTTCGCCGCCGCCTGGGCGCAGGAGTTCACGGGCGAGCCGGCCATCCCGTTCGACACCCCCGACGGAGTGACGCCCGTGGACGGGCTCGCGGGCACCTTCTCCCTCCCCTTCGCCGGGGGTGAGCGCTGGACGGCCGTGCGGCTCCCGTACGACGACGCCCTGGCGGCCGACGTGATCCTGCCCCGCCCCGGCGTCGACCCCTTGGAGCTGACCGAGCGTGAGCTCGCCGAGGCCCGGTTCGTGCTGGCGCAGGCTGAGCCGGAGCCGGTGGACGTCACCATGCCGGCCTTCGACCTCACCGCCAAGACCAACCTGCTCACCGCCCTCCCGAACATCGACCTATCCGACCTCGGTGGCATCTTCCCGGGCGGCTACGCGGATCAGTGGGGTCAGCAGGCGAAGCTGATCGTGACAGCCAAGGGCACCGTCGGCGCCGCCGTGACCGAGGTGGTCGTCGCTGCGAGCGGCACCTCGCAAGAACCACGAGCCTTCAAGGTCGACCGCCCGTACGTCTTCCGCGTGCTGGACACCCGCACCGGCTGGCCCCTGTTCCTGGCGGCCATCTCCAACCCGAGCGAGGAATCATGAACATCCGCTGGCTGAGCCGGGCAGCGCTCCTCATCACGGCCCTCGCCCTCACCGCCTGCTCCCAACCCACCGCCGAACCCATCGCGACGGAGGTCAAAGGCGCCGCAGCCGTCCTCGACCTTCCCCTCGACACCACCCCCAACGTCGACGAGGCGGCCCGCGTCTCCCAGGAGGTCGCCTGGCGCGTCATCCAGAACACCGAAGGCGACAACCGCCTCACCTCCCCGAGCTCCCTCAGCATGTCCATGGCCCAGGCCGCCGAGGGCGCGCAGACCGTCTCGCTGCAGAGCTTCGACGACATCCTCGGCCTCACCGGCGACGACCGCGCCAAGGCGTTCGGCGCCCTCCGGCAAGCCCTCGCCCCGTACGACTCCCTCCCCGACGAGGTGGACGTCGACGACCCGCCGGAGAGCCCCGTCGTCCATCAGTCCAGCCGCGTCCTCGCGGTGGACGCGACGTTGGAGCAGCCCTTCCTCGACCGCCTGGCCGAGTTCTACGACGCGGCCGCGGTGCAGTCCCCGCGCGCGGAGGCGCAGGCCAGCCTCGACGAGTGGGTCAACCTCCATACGGCCGGCCTCATCGAGAAGTCGGGCGTCAAGGTCAAGCCCGACACGGTCGCCGTGCTGCAGGACGCCGTCCTGTTCGCCGCCGCGTGGCGCACGCCGTTCGAGCAGGAGCGCAAGGTCCCGTTCACCGGCCCGGCCGGGGCGGGTGAGGTGGACGGCGTGAGCGGCCTCGTCACGGCCCGCCTCGCCGAGGGCGACGGTTGGACCGCCGTGCGGCTGCCCTACGACGACAACCTGGCCGCCGACGTCGTGCTCCCTGACGAGGGGACGGGCCCGGAGGAATTGGCCGCGGAGGACCTCGAGGCAGCGACCGCCGCCCTCAACGACGCCTCGGAGCAGCAGGTGATGGTGGTCATGCCGTCGTTCGACCTCAAATCCAAAACGGACCTCATGGAGGCCCTCCCTGAGATCGACCTCAGCGACCTCAGCGGCATTTTCCCCGGCGGCTACGGCGAACAGTGGGTGCAGCAGGTGATCCTCCAGGTCAGCGCGAAGGGCACCGTGGGCGCGGCCGTCACCGAGTTGGCGGTGGCGGAGAGCGCCCCCATGCTCGACGGCGTGTTCGAGGTGGACCGCCCGTATGTGTTCCGCGTGCTGGACACCCGCACCGGCTGGCCGTTGTTCCTCGCCAGCATCGCCGATCCCGCCGCCGCAGGCTGAGCCGCCGGGGGCTGGTCGAAGGACGCGGAGCGGTGGACGACACCGCCCCCACCCCTCCTGGAACACGCCCCATAGGCTGGTTCCATGACCTACCCCCACACCCGCCGCGACGACACCGTCGACAACCTCCATGGCACCGCCGTCCCTGATCCGTACCGCTGGCTCGAGGACGCCGACAACCCGGAGGTGCAGGAGTGGGTGGCGGCGCAGCGCGACTTCACCGAGGCCCAACTCCAGCACCTCCCCGCCCGCGGCTGGTTCACGGAGCTGATGGGCCGCATCGTCGCGCGCCCCCGGGCGGGCGTGCCGCTGAAGCGCGGCGGCCGCTGGTTCGTCAGCCGCAACGACGGCACCAGCGCGCAGGACCTCTGGTACACCGCGCCCACGCTCGAGGAGCTGGTCGACGGGGGAGAGGTCGTCCTGGACCCCAACACGTGGAGCGATGACGGCACGTCCTCGCTGTCCACCTTCACCGTCGCCCGCGACGGCTCGCTGATGGCCTACGCCCGCAGCGACGGCGGCTCGGATTGGCAGCACATCCGCACCCGCGACCTCCGCACCGGCGAGGACCTCGACGGCGAGGTCACCGCGAAGTTCTCCAGCCCCGCCTGGCTGCCGGACAACAGCTCGTTCCTGTACACCACGTTCGACGAGGCCGACGACGCCCGCGGCACCGCGACGGCCGGCCTCGGGGTGGCCCGCCTCATGATCCACCGCCCCTGCGGCGACGACGAGCTGCTGCTGACCTTCCCCGACGAGCCGCACACCATGGCCAGCGGCGAGGTCAGCCACGACGACAACTGGCTCGTCGTGAGCATCTTCCGCGGCACGGAGAACGTCAACCGCCTGTGGGTCTACCCGATCACCACGGCGGACGGCCGCTCCACCCTCGGCGAGCCCGTCAAGCCCCTCGACACGGCCGACGCCGAGTACACCTTCATCCGCACCGACGGCGGCCACCTGTACCTGCATACCGACCTCGATGCCCCGCTGGGCCGGGTCATCCGCATGAACGTGGCCGGCGGTGAACTGAGCGAGGTCGTCCCGGAATCCGACGCCACGCTCTCCGCCGTCGAAGCCTCGGGGGACGGCATACTCCTGGCCTACCTCGACGACGCCCAGCATCGCGTCGAGTACCGCAACCTCGACGGCTCCAGCCCGCGCCCCGTCGACCTCCCGGCGGGCGCCCTGGTGGCCCTTGACTCCTCCCCGGTGCGCGACGAGGCCTTCGTGGGCCTCAGCACCATCGCCACCCCCACCGCGTCCTTCCACGTGCCGCTGCCGGTCGCCGAGCCTGCCCCTGCGACGGAGGAGCCGGGCAGGCCGAAGGGCCCCCACGCCCTCCCCGCCGAGCCCATCGCCCTCACGGCGGCCTCCGAACGGTTCGCGCCGTCCTTCACCGTGGAGCGACACCGCGCGCCCAGCGCCGACGGCACGCCTGTCCCGTACTTCCTCATCACCCCCGACGACGACCACTCGGGCCCCCGTCCCACGCTCCTCTACGGCTACGGCGGCTTCAAGATCCCCGTCCTCGCCGACTACCGCCCCGGCTGGTCCGCGTGGCTGGCGGCCGGGGGAGCGCTCGCGATCGCCAACCTGCGCGGCGGCGGTGAGTTCGGCACCCGTTGGTACGACGACGGCCGCCTGGCCAGCAAGCAGCGCGTGTTCGACGACTTCATCGGGGTGGCCGAACACCTCATCTCCGCGGGCGTCACCACCTCGAAGCAGCTGGCGATCTACGGCCGCTCCAACGGCGGCCTCCTCGTCGGCGCCGCGCTCACGCAGCGCCCCGACCTGTTCGCCGCGGCGATGCCCACCGTCGGCGTGCTGGACGTGCTGAGGTTCCACAAGTTCACGATCGGCTCGGCGTGGATCAGCGACTACGGCGACCCCGACACCCCCGAGGGCTTCGACGCGGCCTACGCCTACTCGCCGCTGCACCGCCTCAAGGAAGGCACCCAGTACCCGCCGACGATGATCCTCACCGCTGACCACGACGACCGGGTGGTGCCGCTGCACAGCTTCAAGTTCGCGGCGGCCCTGCAGGCCGTGTCGCCCGCCGAGGCGTGGCTCCGGGTGGAGACGTCAGCCGGTCACGGTGCGGGGAAGTCGTTGCAGATGGTCGCCAGCGAGTGGGCGGACCTGCTGGCCTTCGCCGCTCACCACACCGGCCTCGTCCCCTGAGCCAGTTGCTCTGTGACTGGTCGATGGGCTCTAGGCGCGCCCGCCGGCCTAACTCAGCGCCTCCACGACAGCCGCAGCAATCGCGTCCTGCGCCTCAGCCGACAACGACGTGCCGTCGCCCAAACCAGGCTGGCCCGCACTCACGAAGACCCCGTCGACGGCATCCAGCGCCGCGCTGATGCTGCGCCCGTGCAGCGTCAGCCAGTACTCAGCCACATCCTCCGTGGTGACTGGCGCGATGCCGACGATCTCGGCGTCCGGTAGTGCCTCCCGCAAGGAGGCGTAGTACGCGTCGGCACCGGGCCTGATGCTGTAATCACCGTCAGCGACCCCACCGAACGTCACGACGACGTCAGGATCAGCGTCGGCGACCAGGCCGACGGAGCGGGCGAAGTCCGCACACGGGGTGAAGTCGCACGCCCGGGGCGCCGTGATGTAGCCGCGGCCGGGGGAGGAGAAATTGACCACCTCACCCCAGCCCAGCGCCTCTGCGGCGGTGGTCACCCAGGTGTCGTCGCCGATGGAGTACGAATCGCCGATGACCACGACGGTGGGACCGCCGACGGCCGGCGACTCAGACGCACTCGGCTCCGGCGACGTCTCGACGACGGCCGGCGGCACACCCTCACTCACGTCTGCGGTCGGCGACGGGGTGGCTGGCTCCGAGACGACCACCGACGGCGGCGAAGACTCAATCACCGGATCCGACGACGGGGTCACCGCAGCGGAGGAGGTCCCGCCCGGGGCCGGCTCGGCCTCGATAGGCCGATTCATCAGCAAGGCAGCGGCGGCCAGGACGACGGCGAGCACGCCGAGCACGATCAAGCCGATGATGCTCAGCCTGCCGAAATCACGGGGAGTGCGCATGACCCTGTCTTCCTGTCATCGAAATTCACGGAACGCCTTAGAGGCTAGTGCACGTTGCCACCGACGGCGTGAACCCGGCCCCGAGTCGGCTACCCGGGGCACTTCGGGTTAGGGTAGACAAAGCGGTGACCCGTCGCCGCCATAACATCCCCTGTGAACAAACGGATAAGGCTCCGGATCGGTCTGGAGCGCCCTGGCTGGACAAGGAATCATCAATGGAGTTGCAGCAGTACCTGCAGATCGCTCGCCGATACTGGAGGAGCACGCTGGCAACCGTATTCCTGTGTATCGCCCTGGCAGCCGGCTTCACGTTGCTGCAGAGCCCCACGTACACCGCCACCTCCTCGGTGTTCATCGCTGTGGAGAGCGGCGGCACAGCCGGCGAACTGTCCCAAGGCGCGACGTACGCCGAACGCCAGGTGGGTTCATTCGTCTCCGTCGCCACCTCTGCCCTGGTGCTCCAGCCGGTCATCGACGAGCTCGGCCTCGATCTGTCGGTCAAGCAACTGGGCGAGAAGTTGGCGATCTCCTCCCCGACTGCGACGTCGATCATCAAGGTTGCCGCCGAGGACGGTTCGCCTCAAGGGGCGGCAGAGTTGTCGAATGCGGTGGCGGCTAGCCTGCAAAGCTCGACCGAGGCACTCGCACCGGCCGGCCCCGACGGCACCCGCCTGGTGAGCGCCACGGTGATCGACGCGGCGGTGGCGCCCGCTTCACCGTCCGCTCCCCGCCCGGCGATGAACCTCGCGCTCGGCGCGCTCTTGGGCCTCCTGCTCGGATTCGGGCAAGCAGTGCTGCGCAGCGTCCCGTGATGCCTCATGTCAATACCTCCGGGTGAACTGATCGTTGCCTCAGCAGTGAACCTCCGGTTCGCCAGG